>CAIZPS010000164.1 GCA_903934925.1 uncultured bacterium
CTGCGGGAATGCTTCTGGCACCCGTGGCGGCGGTCTCCGGGCAGGCTCAGCTGCTTCCCGTGGCCGTTGCTTCCCCGGGGCTGATGGGCCGTGCGGGCAGTGTGGAAGCGCCCAGCGGACCAGTGGCGGGACCGGGGCTCAGCAGCGCGCTGGGCACGAACATCGAGGCGATGAGCGGCCGGCCGGGCGAGCCACCGTGGTCGGAAGTTCCGATCGAGCATTCCCCATCGGCGCCGGCGTCATCCCCAGTGCCGACGTCATCCCCAGTGCCGACGTCACCCGAGGCATCGAGTTCGCCAGTTGCGCCGAGCCCTCCCGATCGCACCGACTCGGCGTGGCCGAACAAGGCGCCATGGGACGCGTGCCCGCGACCGGTCTGGCCGGGGCAGCTGGCCACCGGGTCACCCGGCGAGGGGCGACGTGTTGTGGTGCTTGGAGACTCCCTGACCCGGGAGTCGCGCGCACACCTGCACGAGTTGCTCAGGAGCAGCGGTTGGACGCCCACTCTTCGGTGCTGGGGGTCGAAGCGCCTCGACTGGGGCCTGGCGCAGGTCGCTCGGGCCCGCGAACTCGGGCAGCTGCCCGGGGTGGTGGTCGTTGCCCTCGGCACGAACGATGTCTCGTGGGTGTCGCCGAGTGTGACGCAGTCCCGGGTGCGGTCGCTGCTCGATCGTCTCGGTCCGCGTCGGCAGGTCCTGTGGGTCGATCTCGATGTCGACTTCAGTGCCTTCTCGGCCCGACGGGCGGACTGGTTCAACGCCATGATCAGGAGCGTGGCTGCGGAGCGGTCGAACGTACGCGTGGTCGCCTGGGAGAGGCGGGCGAGAGCAGCCCGGGCATGGCGTTCGGACGGGATTCACTACGGTCCGGCGGGCTACCGGCTGCGCGCCGCCGTCATCGTGGCGGCGCTGAACGTGCCTGCACGCCCCCGGAACTCCTGAACGCTTCGCGACTCGCCGATCAATCCCCTTGCCAAAGCGGCCACGAGGCCCTACGTTTCAACCCCTAGATGTAGTAGTCACATGCCTGTAGTTCGTCAACAGGTTGTGGTGCTGCAGCCACAGGATCTCCACAGGTCGTCCCCACGCTCATCCCCAACAGGGGATCTTGGGGCTCACCGGTGGGACGCACGAGGTGCACGAGAAGCACGAGAAGCACGAGAAGCACGAGTAGCACGAGACGCACGAGGCACACCAGCGACCCCCGCCAGATCGGCGGGGCCACCGTGAGGGAAGGGGGATCGAGCGATGAGATGTCCGTACTGCCGCAGTGACGACTCTCGCGTCGTGGACTCCCGAGCCTTCGACGATGGCCTCGGCATTCGTCGTCGCCGGGAGTGCTCGGATTGCAGCCGGCGCTTCACGACCACGGAGACCTCCGTGCTCTACGTGGTCAAGCGTTCGGGGGCGACCGAGCCGTTCCAGCGCGGCAAGGTCGTCAGCGGCGTCCGAAAGGCCTGCCAGGGCCGGCCCGTAAGCGAGGACGATCTTGCGCTGCTGGCCCAGCAGGTCGAGGACTTCCTTCGTGCGGAGGGCCAGGCTGAAGTGCCCGCGATGGACGTGGGTCTGGCGATCCTCGCTCCGCTGCGGGAGCTGGACGAGGTGGCCTACCTCAGGTTCGCGTCCGTGTATCGATCCTTCGACACCCTCGAGGATTTCGAGGCCGAGATCGCGCTGTTGCGAGCCGAGGGTGAGCCGATGGGCCAGGAGCCCACCGTCGTAGCCACCGAGACACCTCTCTCCACCCCCGGGTCGCGCCCGACCTGACCACTGGTCTTCCCATCCCTGACCGCTCGCGGAAGAAAGGCACCACGCATGACCATCACCAGCAATGATCGAGGCACCCGGGTAAGCGACCTGCATGATCGCGAGACCTTCGTGCACAACACCCTGCAGCAGCCGGGACTGACCATCGAGCGGCTCTACACGACTCCGGGCGTGCACCCCTACGACGCAGTCACCTGGGAGCGACGTGACGTCGTGCAGACGAACTGGAAGACCGGCGAGGTCGTGTTCGAGCAGCGCGGGGCGGAGTTCCCGGACTTCTGGAGCGTCAACGCCTCGACCATCGTGACCACGAAGTACTTCCGCGGGGCACTCGGCAGCCCCGAGCGCGAGTGGAGCCTGAAGCAGCTGATCGACCGTGTGGTCCTGACGTACGTGAAGGCCGGGCGCGAGCACGGCTACTTCTCGACCGAGGACGACGCCACCATCTTCGAGCATGAGCTCACGCACATGCTGCTGCACCAGGTGTTCAGCTTCAACTCGCCGGTGTGGTTCAACGTCGGCACCACCGCGCCGCAGCAGGTCAGCGCCTGCTTCATCCTGAGCGTCGACGACACCATGGATTCGATCCTCAACTGGTACAAGGAGGAGGGCCTGATCTTCAAGGGCGGCTCCGGTGCCGGCCTGAACCTGTCACGCATCCGCTCGAGCAAGGAGCTGCTGAAGTCCTCCGGCGGCACCGCGTCCGGCCCCGTGTCGTTCATGCGCGGCGCCGATGCGTCGGCGGGCACGATCAAGTCCGGTGGCGCCACCCGTCGCGCGGCGAAGATGGTCGTCCTCGACGTAAGCCACCCCGACATCGAGGAGTTCATCGAGACCAAGGTGCGCGAGGAGGACAAGATCCGTGTTCTGCGTGACGCCGGCTACGACATGGATCTCGGCGGCAAGGACATCACCAGCGTCCAGTACCAGAACGCCAACAACTCCGTACGCGTGTCCGATCAGTTCATGCAAGCAGTCGAGAACGGCGAGCCGTTCGGGCTCCTGGCCCGAACGGACGGCTCGGTTGTCGAGACAGTCGACGCACGCACGCTGTTCCGTACGATTTCCGAGGCGGCATGGGCCTGCGCCGACCCGGGCATCCAGTACGACGACACCATCAATGACTGGCACACCAACCCTGAGACGGGTCGCATCAATGCATCGAACCCGTGCTCGGAGTACATGAGCCTCGACAACTCCTCCTGCAACCTGGCCTCGCTCAATCTGCTCACGTTCCTGAAGGACGACGACACCTTCGATGCCGACCGCTTCGCCAAGGCTGTGGAGTTCGTCATCACCGCAATGGATATCTCCATCTGCTTCGCGGACTTCCCGACCGTGGCGATCGGCGAGACCACCCGCCGCTACCGCCAGCTGGGCATCGGCTACGCCAACCTGGGCGCGCTTCTCATGGCGACGGGCCTTCCCTACGACTCCGATGCGGGTCGCTCGTTCGCCGCGGCGATCACGAGTCTGATGACGGGCACCGCCTACAAGCGCAGTGCCGAGCTGGCTGGGATCGTCGGTCCGTACGAGGGCTACGCGCGCAACGAGTCCGCGCACAAGCGGGTCATGCGCAAGCACGCTGCGGCCAACGACAACGTTCGCACGATGAGCAGCCTCGACGGCGACGTCCTGCGCCTCGCGGAGAAGCAGTGGGAGGCCTGCCTGAAGACGGGCGAGCAGAACGGCTGGCGCAACGCCCAGGCCTCGGTGCTCGCGCCTACGGGCACCATCGGATTCATGATGGACTGCGACACCACGGGCATCGAGCCGGACTTCTCGTTGGTGAAGTTCAAGAAGCTCGTGGGCGGCGGCTCCATGCAGATCGTCAACCAGACGATCCCGCGTGCCCTGCGCCGCCTCGGTTACACCGAGGAGACCGTCGAGGCGATCGTTGAATACATCGGCGAGAACGGCCATGTGGTGGATGCACCGGGGTTGAAGCCTGAGCACTACAGCATCTTCGACACCGCGATGGGCCAGCGGTCAATCACGCCGATGGGTCACGTGCGGATGATGGCGGCGGTGCAGCCATTCATCTCAGGCGCCATCTCCAAGACGGTCAACATGCCAGAGACGGCGACGGTCGAGGAGGTCGAGGAGATCTACTTCGAGGCCTGGAAGATGGGCGTCAAGGCGCTGGCCATCTACCGTGACAACTGCAAGGTGGGTCAGCCGCTCAGCGACGCCAAGGCGAAGAAGGCCGATGAGCTGGTCGACGCGACCGCGGAGGCCGTCCAGGCGGTCCTCGCTGGTCAGCCCGTTCGCAGGCGTCTGCCCAAGACGCGTCCCAGTCGCACCACGTCCTTCTCCGTCGCGGGCGCCGAGGGCTACATGACTGCCGGGTCCTACCCGGACGACGGTCTCGGTGAGGTGTTCCTGAAGCTCGGCAAGCAGGGATCGACCCTGGCCGGTGTCATGGACGCCTTCTCGATCGCCATCAGCATCGCCCTGCAGTACGGCGTTCCGCTGGAGGCCTTCGTGAGCAAGTTCGTGAACATGCGCTTCGAGCCGGCAGGCATGACCGACGATCCGGACATCCGGATCAGCCAGTCGATCATGGACTACATCTTCCGTCGACTGGCGCTGGACTACCTGTCCTACGACAAGCGTGAAGCGCTCGGAATCTTCACGGCCGAGGAGCGTGCCGCCACGGTGGCGCAGTCCTATGGGTCGACTCCGACCACTGTCGCCTTGGACGCGGTGGTCGAGGACCTCGAGGTTGCTGAGGGGATTGCGGAAGACACGCCGGAGGCCGTCCCTGCAGCCAAGGTCAGTCAGGCGCGGTCCAGCGCCGAACTGCTGGAGGAGATCACCGGGCAGGCATCGGATGCGCCACTGTGCATGACCTGCGGGATCAAGATGCGTCCGTCTGGCTCGTGCTACGTGTGTGAGGGCTGCGGGAGCACGTCCGGCTGCAGCTGACCGTGAGTCGCGCCATGGGGTCCCCACTCAAGTGGTGGGGGCCCCATGGTTGTTCCAGCTGCGCGTGGCGCGCAGGTTTGTCTGGGCAGACGAGGCATCCTGCGATGCGATGCGAATAAGGCCGCACTCCTGTGCTCGGATCACGGCCTCGTCACGACCATGAACACGCAGGTACCGGTAGATCGCCAGGGAGTCCGACCGAATCGTGGAAGTGCTGTAGCCGAGGCGCATGGAAATCTGCGCCATCGTCATGCCCTGTGCCAAGCCCTCGAGCACGGCCATCTGTCGGGAGGTGAGGTCCGTGGGCGTCGCCTTCGACCGAGCATGCCCATCGGTGTCCTGCGTGCTGCTGAGCCATCCGGCCGCATAGATGGCGAGCGGCGAGGCGATCTCGTGCAGGCAGGTCAAGACCTGAAGCCGTGGCAGGGGCGACGCCAGGCTGACGGCCAAGGAGCCCACGGGCGCAATCTGCCCACCGAGGGGAATAGCCGCCAACTCGCACGGGTACGACCCGGAGGCTTCCATGCCGGCCTCGCCGATGTGGTCCGCTGCGACCATCAGGCGAGTGCCCTCAGAGACATCCAGCGCCGACAGACCCACCGATGACTGGCCGATTGCCACCCGAACGCCTTGCGCGCCAATGGGCGCACGAAGGATGGCCACGAGTAGACGTGCCACTTCCTCAACACTCGGACCCTGTACGAGCAGGCGAGTCAGAGTGCCACCGAGATGGCCGAGAAGCCACGGCTGTGCAGTGTGGGCTTTGTCCGAAGTCCTCTGGCCATCATGCATCTGAAATGTGTTGTCGGCGCTCATCGCTCCCCCCCGAGTGCTGTCTCAATGTGGCACTGGGGGGGGGAGTGGCGGATGGGCAGCACTTTGCGTCGGTGGCATGAACCAGACATGACCCATGGCTGAGTCGCTCAGGGTGCGGGTGCACTCCACCAGGCTCGCGCTGCCGAGGTCCGGGCCAGGAGCAGCAGCGCAACGGTGGCGAGCACCAGCACCAGAGCGCGCATATCGACCAGAACGGTGAGCAGGGCATCGGCGACGAGCACGAACCACATGACTGGCAGCACGATCCGGGCACGACGCGCGGCGCCGGTGGAGATGATGACGTGCGCAGCGGCCAAGATCACACCGATGATGGTGACCCACCAGCCGGCGGCAGGGTCGTGGATCCAGGTCCGCACGATGAGCACCGCCCACACGGCGACGCCGACGTATCCGAGGGTCTCGATCGCGAGGATGGGCAGTGGTCGTCGAGACGCATTCACGCACGGAACCCTACGTATCGGATCCCTTCGGGTAGGGGCGAACGCGCCGTATGGCGTGACAGGCTTGTGGCATGCGCGTGGTCACGATCGAGCCCCCGATCAAGCCCCCGTCGCATGTCCTCGGGACTGTCGTTCTGCTTCATGGCTTCGGCCGGAGTCCGGAACGTCTCGACGGCCTCTCTGCGCGGCTCGCCTCGTTGGGTGCTCGCGTGCTTCTGCCCGCTCTGTCGCCCTGGTGGTGGCCCACGTGCACCAACAACACGCGCTACCTGAACCGCGTCGCGGATGCCATCGCAGCGGCATCGGCGCCCGACCCCATCGTGGTCGTGGGCCACTCGGCCGGTGCCGCAGCGGGAGCTTGGATCGCGGCACGCCTGATCAGGGGGGGACATCAGGTGACCTCAGTGGTGTTCGTCGACGGAGTCGACAGTCCCGTCCGGTCCATCCGGAGGTCCTGGCCAGTACTGCAGCACAGCGGGGTCGTGGCCATCTGCGGCGATCCAAGTCCGTGCAATCGTCACGGTGCTCTTGCGAAGTGGCTACGTGCTCAACCGGCGGAAGATGCTGCCGACCTCCAGATCGTGTCGGTGCAGGGGATGGGTCATGGGGACGTTGAGGGCGCAGGTATTGGGGTCTATGTCCGGTTGTGCAAGGACAACCCGTCCGCACCCCAGCGCGAGGTGCTGCTCGACCTGATTGTCGGCGCCGTGAGTCGCGGACTTCAGGCTCCTGCGAACTGATCGCACTACGGCAACCCGCAGGTGCCCTGCACCCACGCAGATGGGATGATCGCGACCATGCGCATCGCCAATGACATCACCGAACTCGTCGGAAACACTCCTCTCGTCCGTCTCCGGAACATCACCGATGGAGCCGAGGCTCAGGTCGTGGCCAAACTGGAGTTCTTCAATCCGGCACACTCCGTCAAGGACCGCATCGGCGTCGCCATGATTGACGCAGCGCAGGAGGCAGGTCTGATCGGCCCCGACACGATCGTCGTCGAGCCGACGAGCGGGAACACCGGTATCGCCCTTGCCATGGTCTGTGCCGCCCGGGGCATCAAGATCGTGCTGACGATGCCGGAGACGATGTCGCTGGAGCGTCGAGCCCTGCTTCGCGGCTACGGCGCCGAGCTGATCCTCACGCCGGGATCCGAGGGTATGGGCGGAGCGATCGCGCGGGCCACCGAGCTGGCCGCCAGCGATCCGCGCTACTTCATGCCGCAGCAGTTCATGAACGCGGCGAATCCCGAGGTCCACCGGCGTACAACGGCCGAGGAGATCTGGCGCGACACCGATGGCGAGGTCGACGTCTTCATCGCCGGGGTCGGCACAGGAGGCACGATCACCGGCGCCGGGCAGGCGCTGAAGGCACGCAAGCCGTCCGTGCAGGTGATCGCGGTTGAGCCCGCCGCCTCGCCCGTCCTTCAGGGTGGCCAGAAGGGTCCGCATCCCATCCAGGGGATCGGGGCCGGGTTCGTCCCCGCCATCCTCGACACCGAGGTCTACGACGAGGTGATCGGCGTTGACGCCGAGGATGCGATGTCCATGGCCCGTCGGGCTGCGACCGAGGAGGGCCTCCTCGTCGGCATCTCGTCCGGGGCGGCATTGACGGCCGCCGTGCGGGTCGCGCAGCGCCCGGAGAATGCCGGCAAGCTGGTCGTCGTCATCATCCCGTCCTTCGGCGAGCGGTACCTCTCGACAGCCCTGTTCGCAGGTCTCGCCGAGTGAGCCGTAGCGTCGCCCGCCTGCGTGATCGGGTCACCAAGGCCATCGATGCGGCCCGCAGTGACCTGCGGTCGGTCGCCGAGCGCGATCCTGCTGCTCGTAACGCGATCGAGGTGGCTCTGCTCTACCCGGGCGTCCATGCCGTCTGGGCGCACCGGGTCAGCCACGCTCTCTGGGAGCGCGGCGCCTGCTTCCCGGCTCGTGCCCTCTCGCAGATGTCGCGGTTCTGGACCAACATCGAGATCCATCCAGGGGCCACCCTGGGCCCACGACTGTTCATCGACCACGGAGCCGGCGTCGTGATCGGCGAGACGGCTGAGGTCGGCGCTGACGTCACGATCTACCACGGGGTGACGCTGGGCGGCACCAGCCGCGGACACGGCAAGAGGCACCCGACTATCGGTGATCGCGTGACCCTCGGTGCCGGTGCCAAGGTGCTCGGCGATCTCGTGGTCGGCGATGACTCGCGGATCGGGGCCAATGCGGTACTGGTGCGCTCGGTGGACGATCACTCGGTCGTGGTCGGTGTGCCAGGACAGGTGATCGCCCACGGTACGGCAGCGGAGCCAGACACCCGTCCCAAGACCGACACTCCGACCGCCCCGGATCCGGTCGGCCTTGCCGTCTCGACTCTCCTCGTCCGCGTACAGGCTCTGGAGTCGCACGTCCTGGGGGAGGAGCATCACAGCCACAGTCCTGTTCGCACCGCCAGCGGCGACTGGGAGCTCGAGGCCGGCGCCATGGACTTCGTTATCTGAGGATCATCCTCGAAGGTCCCGCGGGAAGTCACCGTCATGTCCGGCCCGGGATGACACAATCCAGCCATGCCGCCCCAAGCCTTGTATGTCCCGGATCCCGAACGCTACGACGGCCGAATGCCGTACCGCCGGTGCGGTCGCAGTGGGATCCTCCTGCCGGTTGTCTCACTGGGCTTCTGGCACAACTTCGGCGACGACAAGCCGCTGGAACGTCAGCGCTCGATCATGCAGACGGCCTTCGATCTGGGCATCACGCACTTCGATCTCGCCAACAACTACGGGCCGCCTTACGGAAGCGCCGAGATCAATGCGGGTCGGATCCTGCGCGAGGACTTCGCGCACCTGCGTGATGAACTGGTCATCTCATCCAAGGCAGGGTGGGACATGTGGCCGGGCCCCTACGGCGATCTCGGCTCGCGCAAGCACATGCTTGGCAGCCTTGACCAGAGCCTTGGTCGACTCGGTCTTGATTACGTCGACATCTTCTACCACCATCGCCCGGATCCGGACACGCCGGTGGCGGAGTCCATGGGCGCCCTGCACACGGCTGTTCAGATGGGCAAGGCCCGCTATGTCGGAATCTCCTCGTACTCCCCAAGTCGCACTCTGGAAGCCGCCCGCATCCTTGCCGATCTGGGCACGCCGCTGCTCATCCATCAGCCCTCGTACTCCATGCTCAACAGATGGGTCGAGAGCGGCTTGCTGGACGCTCTGCAGGAGGTCGGAGCGGGTGCCATCACCTTCAGTCCGCTGGCCCAGGGGATCCTCACCGATCGCTACCTGACGGGCGTGCCTGCGGGCTCTCGAGCCACCGAAGACAAGTCCCTCTTCGCGGAGCATCTGTCGGGCGAGAACCTGAATCACATCCGTGGGCTCGCAGGCCTCGCCAGCGCCCGCGGTCAGTCCCTGGCGCAGATGGCGGTCGCCTGGACCCTCCGGGATCCTCGGGTCACGTCAACGCTTCTGGGCGCCAGTAGCCCGGAGCAGCTCATCGAGACTTCTGCTGCGGTCCGCAACCTGCACTTCTCCGAGTCTGAACTCGACGCCATCGACGAGTTCGCTACCGAGGGAGACATCAACCTCTGGGCCGCCCAGTCGGAGATCCCGTGACCACCCGACCGTGGATGCCGATGCTGCTGGCGGCCGGACTCTTGTTCACGGTTGCCGCGTGCTCGTCCGACGATGAGGTCTCGGGGGCGGAGGGGTCCGCTAGCGCGGGTTCCCCGTCGGCTCCGGCCGAGTCATCTCCTGCCGCGCCCAGCCTGGAAGAGCAGCAGATCGAGTGGGCTGGGCGTGTCTGCATCTCCCGCGACCGGCTGACCGAGCAGGTCACGTCCTTGGGTCAGAATCTTGAATTCGATCTGGGCCTGGACGCATCCGTCCTTGATCAGCTTGATCGGCAGTTGCGCCTGCAGGTGCTCCGGGTGGGCTCAGCGGCGAGCGATCTCGGAACGGTCCTCGTCACGGCGCCCGTTGACCCCGCGGACGCCAATGACTGGCTGCTGTCCTTCACCGAGGCTCAGGAGGATCTGCAGAGCGCGGTGGACACCACCACCGGTCACCTTGACGCCATGACTTCCGCCGACGGACTCGCCGACGGCCTGTCGGAGGGCCTGGCTGCCGTCACTGCCGGCGTCGCAGCTTTCGAGGCCGGCAAGGCACTGGTCTCGACGGCTCAGGACACCTATGAGCAGGCGCGGGAGGAGTTCGCCCCGGCCTTCGCAGCGGCGCCGCAGTGCCAGAGCGACGCGTCGGCTCCGGGTGCCTGACGCCCCCGATGCCCGACGATGTGATCATCGGCGCCGACGGGCTTCCGCGCTGCCCATGGGGAGCCGACCCACCGGTGTACCGCGAGTATCACGACACTGAGTGGGGGCGTCCGGTACGCGGTGACGTGGCGCTGTTCGAACGGATCAGCCTCGAGGCCTTCCAGTCAGGACTGTCCTGGCTGATCATCCTGCGAAAGAGGCCGGCCTTTCGGGCTGCGTTCAGGGGCTTCGATCCGTCCGTGGTGGCGGCCTTCACGTCAACTGACGTGGAGCGCCTCATGGGGGATGCGGGAATCGTGCGGAACCGGCGCAAGATCGATGCGACGGTGACGAACGCGCGGGCCCTGCTCGCCATGAAGGCGTCGGGTGAGTCGCTCTCCGAGCTCGTGTGGTCCCACGCCCCCGCACCCCTGAGCAGGCCAATCTCCCTGTCGGACGTGGCCTCGGTCACCCCGGAATCCCGCGCCCTCAGCATCGCTCTGCGGGCTCGTGGGTTCACCTTCGTCGGGCCGACCACCATGTACGCAGCGATGCAGGCCTGCGGCATCGTCGACGACCACCTGGCCGGATGCCATGTGGTCGACAACCGTGCCGTCTGACGTCAGGTCGCTGCGGCAGCAACCGGCACGGGTGCAGGTGGGGGGAAGGGATTGTCCGGGTCCCGCCCGGTGAGGTACTTCGCCACCTTGTAGATCGCCCCTGCGACAGGGACCGCGATCAGTGCACCCACGATGCCGAGGGTGATGCCTCCGGCGGCGATCGCGAAGACGATCGCGAGAGGGTGCAGGCTCACGGCCTTGCCCATGACGAGTGGCTGGAGGACGTCGCCGTCGAAGGATCCCACGATGATGGTCAGGAGGACGACGAGAAGCGCCACCACCGGTCCGCGCTCGGCGAGAGCGACGATCGCGGCAAAGAAGGTCGCGACAGGGGCACCGATGACGGGAATGAAGGCCCCGAGGAAGACGAGGGCCGCCAGGGCCGGGGCGAGGGGGACCTGCAGGATGAGGAGTCCGATGAGCACCAAGGTGGCGTCCGCGAGGGCCACGACCACGATGCCGCGGGTGTAGCCCGAGATGGCATCCCAGGCCATGGTCCCGGAGACGTTCACCGGTGTCTGCATGCGGGCGGGCATCCAGCTGATCAGCCACGACCAGATTGACTGCGGCGAAAGCAGGAAGAAGACCACCGCGTAGAAGAAGACCGACGCCGCGATGACCAAAGTGCCGATCGACCCCAGGGCGGCGGCTGCGTCGCCGAGCAGTCCTCCGGCGACCGTCTTCGCCCACGACTCCGCCTGCGACAGCAGGCCGTTGATCTTGTCATCCGATAACTGCAGGGGACCTGTACGGAGCCACGTCTCGATGTCGGTCAGGCCGGTGGAGATCGAGGACACCAGCTTCGGACCCTCCGCGATGCTCGAGCGCACGACTGCGCCGACGATCACCACGACGAGTGTCAGGATGATCAGCAGCGCCAGGATCATCGCCACGACCTTGGGCATGATCCGGGCGAAGACGTTCATGATCGGCTGCGTCCAGGCCGTCACGAGCATCGCGAAGAACAGTGCGAAGACGACCGGGAAGATGATGTCGAGGACGTAGCCGGCAGCGACAACCCCCGCGATGATGACGAGCAGACGCCAGACGATGCCGGCCGTGAGACTTAGGGTCCCGGGGACCTGTGGCGGTCCCGCGGGAGCGGAGGGCGCCTGGGGGACAGGTGTCTGCGGATCGGAGGTCATGGCCGCAGGTTAGTCGCCTTTGGCGCAGCCCCAATGCCTTTCGACCCCATGAAGGTCAAGATGGGGGCTTTCGACCCCATGAAGGTCATGATGGGGCCTTTCGACCCCATGAAGGTCATGATGGGCCTAGGCATCGAGATTGTGGGCGGCTCGCTCGCCGATGTCCGGCATGGTGATCTGATCGTCAGCGGCCCGTGCCACC
>CAIZPS010000165.1 GCA_903934925.1 uncultured bacterium
GGGATCGCGAGCACGAGCTCGGTCACCTGCTGGGCCAGCACACTGCCGAAGAGAGCGATGAACACGGCGATGAGCGCCAGGGAGACGACAGCCACGATGGCCGTTGCCACACCTCGACGCATGCCCCGGCGGGCGAGCCCGCTCACGATGGGATCGACGGAGATCGCAATCAGCCAGGCGAGGAGAAGGTTGAACAGGAAACCTCCGAGGGCTCCCCAGGTGAAGAAGATGACCTGAAGGGCGAGGATGGCGACGATGACCATGACGAGGGCTCGGCGAAGGAAGCGCGGGTCGGCGGCCACGAGAACCTGAGGCGGCGACTCGGGCGCCGACTTCTCCTCGTCCGGCGGCGAGGCTGCGGCGCGCGTGGAATCGGAGTTGCCCGGATCCTCCGTTGCCATGCGCAAGAATCTAGCGTGCCGGTGTACCGCGATGAGGCGATTGTGCTGCGCACCCAGAAGCTTGGCGAGGCAGACCGGATTGTCACCCTTCTCACTCGTCAGCATGGCCGGGTGCGGGTTGTGGCACGGGGCGTGCGCAAGACGACGAGCCGCATTGGGGCGCGCTTGGAGCCCTTCTCCCACGTCGACGTGCAGATGTACGAGGGGCGGTCCCTCGACACCGTCAACCAGGTGGAGTCCATCGAGGCGCACGGACCCCGCCTGTCAGGCGACTACGCCCGCTACACCGCAGGCACTGCGATGCTGGAGACGGCCGAGCGGCTCACCCCCGAGGAGCGGGAGCCCGCGTTGTCGCAGTACGTCCTACTGGTTTCGGGACTACGTGCCCTCGTGGCCGGCGAGCACGACGCCGAACTGATCTTGGATTCCTACCTGCTTCGATCGCTGTCGATCGCGGGCTGGTCACCGTCCTTCGCCGACTGTGCCCGGTGCGGACAGCCCGGCCCGCACAGGGCCTTCTCGATCCCGGCGGGTGGCATGGTCTGTGCCGCATGTCGTCCGCCGGGCTCGGCCGCGCCATCCGAGCCGACGGTGCTTCTCCTCGGGGCCCTGCTCAGCGGCGACTGGGTCACCGCTGACACCAGTGAGCCCCGCGACCGGCGGGAGGCAAGTGGCCTGATCGCGGCATTCCTGCAATGGCATGTCGAGCGGGGCCTGCGCTCACTTCCCTTGGTCGAGCGCGGTCCGCGGTCCGCTCCGCCGGAGGTCGCACCGGCAGGATGGCCCCATGGCACGTCGTAGGGCGGCACGGGAGCCGTCCCCCCATTCCAGTGGTGCCCGGCCGCCGCAACTGCCCGCCAGCCTCGTCCCTCGTCACGTTGCGCTCGTCATGGACGGCAACGGACGGTGGGCCAAGGAGCGTGGCCTGCCACGCACCGCCGGTCATGAGGCGGGCGAGGCGAGCCTGTTCGACTGCGTCGAGGGTGCCCTGGAGTTGGGTATTGAGTGGCTCAGTGCCTATGCCTTCTCCACGGAGAACTGGAAGCGCTCGCCGGACGAGGTCCGGTTCCTGATGGGCTTCAATCGCGATGTCATCCGCCGTCGGCGCGATGAGATGAACGAGCTCGGGGTCCGGGTCCGATGGGCAGGGCGCAGGCCGAGACTCTGGCGCAGTGTTATCAGTGAGCTCGAGGAGGCCGAGGAACTCACGCGTGGCAACCGCCGCCTCACGCTGACGATGTGCGTGAACTATGGAGGTCGTGCGGAGATTGCGGACGCGGCCGCTGCCATGGCGCGAGACGTCAGGGCAGGGCGCCTGGATCCTGAGCGAATCGATGAGCGGATGTTCCATCGCTACCTCGACGAGCCTGACATGCCGAATGTCGATCTGTTCGTGCGTTCGTCGGGGGAGCAGCGCACGAGCAACTTCCTGCTATGGCAGTCGGCTTATGCGGAGATGGTTTTCCTCGACACTCTCTGGCCAGACTTCGATCGGCGACACCTCTGGCATGCATGCGAGATCTACGCCTCGCGGGACCGCCGTTATGGCGGGGCCGTGCCCAACCCGCCGTCCTAGTCAGCCGCGTGAGCACTCAGCACAGAGGCCGAAGAGCTCGAGTGTGTGGTTGACCTCCGTGAATCCGTGATCTCGGGCGACGGAGTCCGCCCAGCGCTCGACGGCTGGACCAGCGACCTCGACCGTGCGACCGCAGTCGCGACACACGAGGTGGTGGTGATGAGTGCCGCTGCACTTTCGGTAGACGCTCTCGCCGTCCTCGCGGACGATGACGTCGACCTCGCGCGCAGCGGCAAGGGCAGTCAGGGTTCGGTACACGGTAGAGAGGCCGACGTTGTCGCCCTTGTGGCGCAGGTAGTCGTGCAGTTCCTGGCTCGAGCGAAAGTCGTCGATCTCGTCGAGGGCGACGAGGACAGCGGATCGCTGCCGCGTCGACCGGACGCCGATTCCGGTTGCGGTCTCAGAAGCCACGCTCACCTCCATGCTCATGCGTGTGGTCGTGGTGCTCGGTCGGGAAGTCAGGGACTTCGAGATCGGTGTCGTGCAGGGCGCCAAGGCCGTAGGCCGAGACGAGGTTATCCCGAGTGAGCGCCTCATGCGGCGGTCCAGCGGCAATGACGCGACCCCCCATGAGGATCACATGGTCGGCAGCTCGCGCCTCGGCGAGATCGTGTGTCGTGAGCACGACCGTGCAGCCGCGCGCAGGCTCCTCGTGGATGATGCCGTCGATCGTCCGGGCGGAGACGAGGTCGAGACCGGTCAGGGGCTCGTCCAGCAGCAGCATCTGGTGCTCCTGTGCGATGCCCTGGGCCACGTACACCCGTTGTCGCTGTCCGCCGGAAAGCTCGGTGAGATGCCGTCGTGCTAGGTCGGCGATCTCCAGGCGAGCCATTGCATCGGCCACGATGCTCCGGTCCTCGCGGGTCGGGCGACCGAGCAGCCGGAGGCGGGGGTACCGGCCCATCATCACTGTCTCGGCAACTGTGAGGGGCGTCCCGACGGGCACGGTCGTGTACTGCAGGACGTAGCTCACCCCTCGCTGGCCTTCGTCGGGGCTCGTGCCCAGCACGCTCAGTTCACCGGCGGAGACGGGCAGAAGCCCGGCGATGGCGTGCAGCAGTGTGGACTTCCCGCTGCCGTTCGGTCCGATGATGGCGGTGATGCAGCCGCTGGGCACCGTGAAGTCCGAGGCTCCGACGGCAACGGACGAGCCGCGTGAGACAACGACCCCGCGACCGACGATCGCATCAGGCATGCGAATCCACCGCCTCTGGACGGCGTCGGCGCAGCCGGGTCACAGCGAGCACGATGAAGAAGAAGATGATGGGCATGATGGCCATCGTCGCCGACCCCGCCGTGCGCAGGTGGTAGCTGAGGGTGAGGCCCAGCCAGACGGACACCACCGCGATGACGGCGGCGAGCAGCATCATCCGTGGCACGGTTCTGGCGATGAGTGCTGCGGTGGCCGGCGGTCCCACGAGCAGGCCGAACACCAGCAGTGTTCCGACGGATTGGTAGCTCCCGATGACCGATGCGGCGATCAGGATCAGGAGGGCGGCATGGGTGCGCTTGGGCTGAAGGCCCCACATTTGGGCCTTCTCGCGGTTGAACGCGAGGGCGAGCAGTGGCCGGTAGAGCATGGTCGCGACGCCCACGATGATGACAACAAGCACCCCCTGCCAGACGAGGTCGCTCGGGGTGACGCCAAGGGCATCGCCGAAGAGGATGCTGGTGAGACTTCCCGCATAGTTGTCGAGCCGGGACATGATGACGACGCCGAGAGCCAGCATGCCGACGAAGAGCAGTCCGATCGAGGTGTCCTCGCTCAGGGCAGTCTGCCGATGGACTACCTCGATGGCGAGGACCATGACGGCGGCGGCGACTGCGGCTCCGAGAATCGGATTCACGTCGAAGACGACGGCGACGGCGATTCCGGGGAGGACTCCGTGGACGAAGGCGTCGCCGAAGAAGCTCATCCCGCGGAGCACCAGCCATGTGCCGACGACCGCGCACATCAGGCCGGCGAGCACGCCCCCGATGAGAGCGCGCTGCTGGAATCCGAGCGCGAAGGGCTCGAGAAACCACTCCACGCCGGTTATCGTGCCAGACCTTCGGCGATGCGTTCAGCGTCGGTCGTCATGAGATCGATGTAGGTGTCCGCGGGGGAGTCCGTTCCGCCGAGATCGTGGTAGAGGGGGATGATCTCGATCTCTCGTCCAGTCTCGGCGGCGACCGCCTCGACGAGCCCGCTCGGCTCGGCGACGTCCGCGAAGATCACCGGCACGTTGCGGTCGACGATGAGCGACGCCAGCTCGGCGAGTTCCGCGGAACTCGGCTCGGCGAGGGTGCTGGTTGACGGGATCACTGCGCCGATGACCTCAAGCCCGTAGCGGTCGGCCAGGTATCCGTAGGCGAGATGGTCGGTCACCATGATGCGGCGCTCGGCGGGGATGGAGGCAAGCAGTGCCGCCACCTCGGCATCAGCGGTGCGGATTGCGTCAGCGGTTTGCGTGCCACAGGCGGTGAAGGCGGACTCGCCGGTGATGTCGGTGAGTTCGGTGCCGATCAGCTCGGCGGCGGTGGCCATGCGCAGCATGTCGAACCAGATGTGCGGATCGAACTCGCCGTGCTCGTGCTCGTCGGCATGTTCTCCCGCGTGCTCGTCGGCATGTTCTCCCGCGTGCTCGTCGGCGTGCTCACCAGCATGGGGGTCCGCCTCACCAGCATGGGGGTCCGCCTCGGTGAAGGGGAGTGGGTCGACCAATTCGCCGATGGACATCACTCGGGCACCGTCGGTCTGCGCCGAGGCGAGGGCATCGGCCATGCCGCCCTCGAGGCCGAGGCCGTTCGCCACCACGAGGTCGGCATTGACCATCGAGGCGACCTGGGCGGAGGAGGGGGCGAAGTCGTGCGGGTCCGCACCGGCTGGCATGAGGGTCTCGATGGCGGCACCGCCGCAGGTGGCAACCTGACCGGCGATGTCGCCGAGGATCGTCGTGGTCGCCACGACGGACACCGTCCCGGCTGCCGGTGCGGGCTCGGAGGCTCCGGCCTCAGCGGACGAGGCGGAGGTGGGCGTCCCGGTGGACGTACTTGTCGATCCCTCCTCCGTCATGGAGCAGGCCCCCAGCAGTGCAGCGCTGGTGGCGATGGTGAGGGTGGTCGTCAGCAGTCGGGGTGTGGGACGCGTGCGCATGGCGCGACGGTAATACTAATGGGAATGACTGTCAATTCTAAGAGTGCGTCAGAATCGACCCAGGAACTTCATCACCACGATGGCCCCGAAGGCCAGCACGATGAGCGCCCGAAAGAAGCGTGAGCCGGGCGCGAGAGCCGGCCACGACAGGGCCGTCAGCCAGGTGAGGAAGGCCCAGACCAGCAGCAGCACGATGCCCCCGAGCCATGCCCACGAGTCGCGCAGAAGCAGTCCGGCGAAGAGCAGGACAGCGGGAAGCACGACGATCAGCCAGCGCGGCATGGCGTGCATTCGGGCGAGCACGGGCATGGAGAGGCGCTCGAACCTGGCTCGAGCGCCGGTGGCGGGTGGACGGGACGGCTTCGGTGCACCCGCGCCCGACGGCCCGCTGGGTCCGCGGACCCCCTTCGGGGTCTGCCCCCGGCCGCGTGAGTTGTCGCCCATGACCCTGCTCCCTGACGGACTAACGTTCGTGGTCGTGACCCAGCCTAGTGCGGCAGCCGGTGCCGACCGACTCGTCGTCGTCAGTCGCTTCCACGTGACGGCGCCGGAGCGCACGACCTTCCTGGCGCAGATGGACACCGCCCTCGTCACGCTCGCCCAGCAGTCTGGGTGCCTGGCTGCGTCTCTCGGCCAGTCGACGGATGAGGCCGAGCTTCTCCTGCTGCGCACCGAGTGGGCCGGCGTGGGGGCCTATCGACGGGCGCTGTCGGCCTATGAGGTCAAGGTGGGTGTCGTCCCCCTGCTCTCCCGCGCTGTCGACGAGCCCAGTGCCTATGAGACGGTGCGTGAGTGGGACGGCGAACGTCTGGTCGCGTCGATGTCCGGGCTCGCTGCCGATGCCGGAGGTGTGCGCCTGGGGTCGGCTGCAGCGCCATCTGTCGCCCCGGTCGAGTCATGAGGGAGTTCGCGAACCTCGCTGATGCTGGACATCAGCTGGGACGGGTGCTGCAACCGCGCATCGACGGATGGGTGCGCCCGACACTGGCACCCGTGCTCCCGAACGGCGTTCCTGTCGCGGTGGGGATCCGGCAGATTGTGGATCTCCCGTGGATCCCCGTTCCCGTCCTCCGCTCGGCGGACGGTGTCGAGGTCATGAATCCGGAGGCCTTCGCCGGGTGCACCGCCATCGTCGTGGACGACGGGGTGGAGACGGGCACGGTCGCCCGCGCTGTCGGCCCCGCCCTGCGAGGGGGCGGAGTGGCCCGGCTCGTGCTCGCTGTCCCGGTGTGCTCGCGCGAGGCGCTCGCCGATCTGGCGCACCTGTATGACGAGGTCATCACCGTCGTGACCCCACTGGTGCGGCGGAGCCTGGCCTGGCACTACGTCGACTTCGACACGATCGACGAGCAGGAGGCTCACCGACTGCTTGAGGAGCACCTCTCCTAGGATGACGCCACTATGGCCAGTGATCGCGTCGACGCCGTCGTCAACCTGTGCAAGCGCCGGGGATTCGTCTTCCCCTCGTCGGAGATCTACGGAGGAACCCGCTCCGCCTGGGACTACGGCCCTCTCGGTGTCGAGCTGAAGGAGAACGTCCGGCGCCAGTGGTGGCAGGCCGTCGTGCGTGGACGCGATGATGTCGTCGGCCTCGATTCCTCCGTCATCCTCGCGCCGCAGGTGTGGGAGGCGTCCGGTCACGTCAATGCGTTCGTCGACCCCTTGACGGAATGCCGCAAGTGCCACAAGCGGTGGCGCGCCGATCAGCTCATCGAGGCTTACGCCGAGAAGCATGGTCACGAGCCGGTCAACGGACTCGCGGACGTCGTCTGCACGAACTGCGGCACCACCGGTGACTTCACTGAGCCGCGCGACTTCAACGGCATGCTCCGCACCACTGTTGGCCCGGTCGAGGATGCTGGCGCCGTGCACTACCTGCGTCCGGAGACCGCGCAGGGCATCTTCGTCAACTATCTCAACGTCATGAACTCAGCACGGAAGAAGCCGCCCTTTGGTATCGGCCAGACGGGCAAGAGCTTCCGCAACGAGATCACGCCGGGCAACTTCATCTTCCGGACGCGCGAGTTCGAGCAGATGGAGATGGAGTTCTTCGTCAAGCCCGGCACGGACGAGGAGTGGCACGAGTACTGGATGCAGCAGCGCTGGAATTGGTATGTGGACCTCGGCCTCGATCCGGAGAACATGCGCTTCTTCGAGCACCCCAAGGAGAAGCTGAGTCACTACTCCAAGCGCACAGTCGACATCGAGTACCGGTTCCGTTTCGCCGGCAGTGAATGGGCCGAGCTCGAGGGCATCGCGAACCGCACCGACTTCGACCTCACCACCCACGGTCAGCACTCGGGCAACGATCTCTCGTACTTCGACCAGGAGACCGAGGAGCGCTGGGTTCCGTACGTCATCGAGCCGGCAGCCGGGCTCACTCGTGCGGTGCTGGCCTTCCTCCTCGATGCGTATGACGAGGATGAGGCGCCGAATGCCAAGGGCGGGGTCGACACCCGCACGGTGCTCAGGCTTGACCCGCGCCTCGCGCCGGTGAAGGTCGCGGTCCTCCCTCTCTCGCGCAACGAGAAGCTCACCCCGGCGGCGAAGGAGCTCGCGGCCACACTGCGGAGTCGCTGGAACATCGAGTTCGACGACGCCGGCTCCATCGGTCGTCGTTACCGTCGCCAGGACGAGATCGGCACGCCCTTCTGCGTCACGTTCGACTTCGACTCGCTCGACGACAATGCCGTGACTGTCCGTGAGCGCGACTCCATGCAGCAGGAGCGCATCGCCATCGACGACCTCACCGCATGGCTCGCCGTGAGGCTTCCTGCCTGCTAGTCCGGGCGATCGACGGGGCAGGGGGCGGTGAGTGGGCTGCCGCACTCGGCGCACTCGGCGTCGAGGTAGTAGCCGACGATCTCATAGTCCTCGAACACGGCTTTGATGGTGAAGACATTGCTGCCGCAGGCCAGGCATTCGTTCGTCGGCAGGCCCCGCTGGTTCAGTGTCGCGGTGCCGGCGCCTTGATCACGCTGCATCGTCAGGAGTCCGCGACGGCGCGCTTGAGACTCTGGCCGGCGGATACCTTGATCGCCTTTCGGGCTGGGATGTTCAGCGCTTCACCGGTCTTGGGGTTGCGGCCCTCGCGGGCGCTGCGCTGCACCACCTCCAGGGTCAAGAACCCGGTGAGGGAGACGCGGTCCCCGGTGCTGAGGGCCTCGGTGATGGCTGACTGGATTCCTTGGAGGGCCTGCTCCACTACGTCGGCTCGCAGGCCTGTCCTGGTGGCGGCCGCGGCGATCAGTTCCGAGCGGTTCATGTGTCTCCCTAATGATAACGATTCCCGTTAGAGAGAACGTATCAGATTCCGGAGTCGATGTCAGCAGCCGCAGCGCTGCGCGACAGACCTCTGGCTGACCGGCGCTGACGTGGTGCCGAGCATGCACAGCACCAAGTCGCCGCGAGACACCACGGCGTAGGGCTCATCGCCCAACAGGGCCCGTGCGACGTAGGCCGCGGTCAGGCCGTTGACGTCGACGACGGCCCCGATGGGAAACAGCGAGCGAGTCTCGTCGATGGCGTCATCGGCGCCAGCGCGCAGGACGACACGCACGCCGGGCGCGACGGCCGTGGCCGCCAGGGCCACCGCGATGCTGTCACGCTCCTCGCTGCCGACGGCGACCAGCGCGAGGGCGCCGTCGATAGCCGCCCTGCGCAGCACGCTGCGAGATGTGGCGTCGCCGATGATCACGGGAATTCCCAGATCCCGGGCGAGGCTGAGGCCGGACGCTGTGGGAAAGCGTTCGATGCCTACCACGGCAACTCCGAGTGCCCGGAGCTCCTGCGCGAGGCGGATGCCGACCTGGCCCATACCCACGACGATGACGTGCCCTGTTCGGGGAATCACCCGCCGGCCGATCAGGGCGACGTGACGACCGGAGAGCAGGTGCTGGACGATCCCGGCGGCGAAGGCGGCCGTGAAGCCCATCACCAGCAGTGCAGCGATGGTGGCCCAGATCAGCTCGAGTGGATTCTCGTCGAGTGAGGGCGCGGAGATCGTGGCAGTCGTGCGCGTCGCGTCGTACAGCGCTCTGACGAACGAGCCGTGGCGCAGGCCCACGAGGGTGTCGATCGCGATGATGAGCAGCAGGCCCAGTGCTCCTCCCAGCAGCACGGACGAGCCCGAGTCGTAGGGGTGCAGCTGGCCGCGGAGTCGTCCGATGGTGCCCTGGCTGCGCAGGTATCCGGGAACGCGGTAAGGCGTCACGACGGCCTGGCTGTCGTCGAGGGCATCGATGGAGACCCACGCCGGCTCCGATGACACTCCTCGCCGACGGATGGCCTCGTACTCAGGGGCGATGGCCGCCGCGACGATGGAGGGCACGGAGATGGAGGCGGGGGAGATCACGACGCAGTTAGGCACGGTCGCCTCGAGCTGCTGCCGGACCGTGCGGTCGAAGATCGCGACGAACAGGCGGATTCCGGGTCGAAGGTGCTCGATCACGAGGCTGTAGCGCAGGGCGCGGATGTCGTCGTGCAGCAGGACGGCCACGCCGGAGACGCCGGCGTGCAGGGCGGAGCGAAGTTCGGCGTCGGTCGGGTCGTCCAGATGGATGGTGGGAGTGCCGGCGTCGTCGAGGAGCGCGCAGGCTCGTCGACCGACATCGGTGTGCCCGATGACTAGCACGGTTCCAGAGGCTGCGTCGGTCGTGGCTGCCCGCGCAGGCCCGTCGGCAGCCGCGACCGGCGCAGCTTCGGCGGGATCGGTTGAGCTCACGGTCGGACCCTAGGTCAGGTAGTCGGGGTTGCGCGCGGTGGAGAGTACCCCTCCGACTCCACGCGAGCGGCATTTCGGGGCAGGAGCAGGCTGGCGAGCAGGCCAAGGAGGACGAAGCCGCCTGCCACCCAGGCCACGAGACGGATGGTGTCGGCGAAGGCCTCCGATGCACCCTCGACCAGCACGTCGCCTCCGGGCTCCTGCGCGAGCGCCGGAATCGCCTGGCCGGCCGATGACGCAACCGCGTCCGAGACCTGCACTGCCTGCGCCTGGGGCACTCCGCGGTCCTCCAGCTGCCCGGCGATGCCGTTGAGTCCGAAGATCAGCGTCGCGCCGATGATCGCGGTGCCGATGGCGGCACCGACCTGGCGCGACGTCGACTGCACGGCACTGCCCTGCCCGGACTCGGCGACCGGTACCTCGCTGAGGATGACGCCGGTCAGTTGGGCCGTGGCGAAGCCGACGCCCAGGCCGTAGAGGAAGAGCCACGGCGCCATCTGCCAGCCGGTGACGGTGACGCTGAAGAAGAAGCCGAGGGCGAGGATGCCGACGGCCTCGAACGCCATGCCCATCTGCAGCACCCGCACTGGTCCCAGGCGCTGCGACAGTGGGGCGCCGACACCCGATGCCACGAACGAGCCAACCGCGAGGGCCAGCAGGATGACGCCGGTCTCGAGTGCTGAGTACCCGCGCACGGCCTGCAGAAACAGCGGCAGGGCGAACAGCAGTCCGAATTCGCCGAGGCTGACGATGAGGGCGACGAAGTTGCCGGCGCCGAAGCTGCGAATGCGGAACAGTCGAAGATTGACGACCACGACCTTGCCGGCGCGAAGGCGACGCAGTTCAACCAGGACGAACGCCACCAGGGCGAGCACGCCCAGCAGAGCGGCGACGAAGACGATGGAGACGCTCTGCGACGGCCATTCCCAGCCGCCCACGGTGAAGGGCCGAAGTGGGGTGAGCCACCCGTACCGCTGGCCTTCAATCAGGGCAAAGACGATACCCACAAGGCCGAGGGTGATGAGCAGGGTGCCAAGCACGTCGATGCCCTTGGGGCCGCCGACCGCCTTCGTCTCCGGGACGGTCACGAGCACACCCGCGAGCACGATGAGCCCGATCGGCACGTTGATCAGGAAAGCCCAGTGCCAGGACGCGTTTGTGGTGAGCCACCCGCCGACGAGCGGCCCGAGGGCCGCCATGCCGCCGATCGTGCCGCCCCAGACGGCGAACGCGACGGCGCGCGACTTGCCGGTGAAGACCGCGTTGATGATCGACAGGGACGCCGGCAGGATCATCGCCCCGCCGATGCCCTGCAGTGCACGTGCGGCGATGAGGGTGGCGGCGTCACCGGACATCGCGACGAGCACGCTGGCGCCGACGAAGACGACGACGCCGAGGACGAAGATCAGGCGCCGCCCGGCGCGGTCGGAGATGCGTCCCCAGAGGATGAGCAGGGAGGCGAAGGTCAGGGAATAGGCCGCGCTCACCCACTCGGCGTCCGCGGTGGTCAGGCTGAGGTCCTTGACCATCGTCGGGATGGCGACGTTGACGACGGTGGCGTCGAGGATGATCATCGCGACGCCCAGGGCGAGGAAGACCAGTGCGGCCCAGCGCCGCCCTCCGCTCAGCGTGGGGCCGGATTCGTGCGCGGGTGCCGTGGTCATCGCTCTCCCTGGATCGGTGCCTCGACGCGGATCGCAGCGTCGGCGCGGCTCAGTTGCCGACGCGGTGTCGGAACATGGTCCGGTCGGATTCTGCCGCACCCGGTGAGTGGAACAATCCCGACATGCCGCTGCCGTTCTCCCCTCCGGTGGTGCTCGCCCCCATGGCAGGCATCACGAACCGGGCCTTTCGTCGCCTGTGCCGCGACTCGGCCCGTCGGTCCGGTGCCATGGGCGTGGGGATGTACGTGTCGGAGATGGTGACCTCGCGTGCCCTCGTCGAGCGCAGCGAGGAGTCCCTCGACCTGGTCACCTTCGGCCCGGAGGAGAGTCCGCGTGCCGTGCAGCTCTACGGAGTCGCGCCGGGAACTGTGGCCGCGGCCGTGCGACTGCTCGTCGACGAGGAACGTGCGGATCACATCGACCTCAACTTCGGCTGCCCGGTGCCGAAGGTCACGCGCAAGGGTGGTGGCAGCGCGCTGCCCTGGAAGCGTGACCTGTTCCGCGGCATCGTGCACGCTGCGATGGAGGCAGCAGACGGACGCGTACCGGTGTCGGTGAAGATGCGCAAGGGGATCGACAGTGATCACCTCACTTATCTTGAAGCCGGTCGAGCGGCTGCAGAGGAGGGAGTGGCGTGGGTTGCTCTGCACGGCCGCACCGCGGACCAGATGTATGCGGGCACTGCTGACTGGGAGTCGATCGCGCGGCTGAAGGAGGAGCTCGATCCGCTGGGCACGCCTGTCCTCGGGAATGGTGACATCTGGACGGCGCAGGACGCCTTGCGGATGGTGGCCATGACGGGAGCGGACGGTGTTGTCGTGGGCCGCGGCTGCCTGGGTCGTCCCTGGCTGTTCGGGCAGCTCGCTGCCGCGTTCGAGCACCGGCCCATCCCCGGTGATCCGAGACTCGACGAGGTGCTCGCCACCTTGCGCCGGCATGCGCAGCTCCTCGTCGACGACCACGGCGAGGACAAGGGCTGCCGCGACATCCGCAAGCACATGGCGTGGTACTTGAAGGGCTTCAGCGTTCGCCAGCAGGTCCGGCAGTCCCTCGCGATGGTCACGTCCCTCGCCGAGCTCGACGCGCTCCTTGCTCAGATCGACACCGATCAGGACTTCAATGTGGAGGTCGGGTCGGGGCCGCGCGGGCGAACGTCGGGCAATCGTCCCGCGTCCCTTCCGGACGGGTGGCTCGACACCTGCGACATCGACGTCGAAACCGAGGCGCTGATCGCCAGAGCCGAGATCAGCGTCAGCGGCGGGTGACTTCTCAGCCGCCGAATAGAACGCTGCCGTACTTGATGACGATCATCACGGTGAGGACGGCGAGCACGAGGATGACGATCAGGGTGTCGATGCCAGCCCGCAGCCAGGACGAGACGGTGCGGTAGGCCGATGCGGAGAGCCGGATGTTGCCGTCAAGCAGGTTGATGCGCGTCATGCTCGCGAACACGAGGGTCGTCGTGACGGTGATGGTCAGGCACCAGGGGCACAGGGCGCCGATGACGAAGAAGGACTGGAAGAACAGCCAGTAGGCGAAGGCAAAGCCGATGAAGTAGACGGCCTGGGCAGCCAGCATGAACCAGCGGGGGAAGCGCACCCCACCCAGAGCAGCGACCGCAAGGGTGATGACGACCGGCTCCGCGATCAGGCCGAGGTAGGCGTTGGGGAAGCCCAGGACGCTGGCCTGCCACGAGAGACCGACCGTTCCGCAGGACAGCACGGCGTTGATGTCGCAGGCGAGTTGGCCGAAGGGATCCTCGGCCAGGGCGATCGCCTCGACCGCCAGGACGAAGGCGGCAATGAGGCCGATGGCCGCCGATACCAGCATCTCGAGGTAGGCGCCACGGTGGCGGACGGGCCCAGGGGAGTAGGGCTCGGGGCGGGGATCGTCGTCGGTGGCGAGGGCATCCGTCCGGTCCGTCGTCATGGGCCTGAGCCTAATCGCAGGGGGACATGGCCCCCCGTGGTGGATGTCACAGTGATGTAAGCGCTGCGTATGGAACGCCGTGCTTGCGTAGAGCGGGCCGAGCGGTGTCGGGTGGGCCCATGACGGCCAACACCATTGCCACCATGACTCCCGCCGCGTCGCAGACGTACGTCTACGACTTCTCGGAGGGCGACCGCACCCAGGTCGACCTCCTCGGCGGCAAGGGCGCCAACCTCGCGGAGATGACGAGGCTGGGCCTGCCAGTGCCGCCCGGCTTCACGATCACCACGGAAGCCTGCCGCTACTTCCTCGAGAACGGGCACGGCCCGGCTGGCATGCGCACGCAGATCGCCGAGCACATGGGCCGACTGGAGGAGGAGATGGATCGCAAGCTCGGCGATCCGGAGAACCCGCTCCTGGTGTCGGTGCGCTCCGGCGCTCGCTTCTCCATGCCCGGGATGATGGAGACCGTCCTGAACATCGGGCTCAACGACGCCAGCGTGGCGGGTCTCGCCCGCATGGCGAACGATGACCGCTTCGCCTGGGACTCCTACCGTCGGCTGATCCAGATGTTCGGCAAGACCGTGCTTGAGATCGACGGTGCTGAGTTCGAGTCCGCGCTGGAGCAGGTCAAGGAGAAGGCGTCCGTCATCAGTGATGTCGATCTGCCCGTAGACGCGCTCCGCCGACTCGTCGACGTCTACAAGTCCATCGTGCGCGAGACGACGGGCCACGAGTTCCCGCAGGATCCGTACCAGCAGCTCGATCTGGCGATCCGTTCGGTCTTCCACTCGTGGAACACCGAACGCGCCCGGCTCTACCGACGCCAGGAGCGCATTGCGCACACCCTCGGCACCGCCGTGAACGTCCAGGTGATGGCCTTCGGCAATGCCGGCCCGGGTTCGGGAACGGGTGTGGCATTCACACGCGATCCCGGCTCGGGTCACAGCGGTGTCTATGGCGACTACTTGGCTGATGCCCAGGGCGAGGACGTTGTCGCAGGCATCCGGAACACCAGCCCGTTGCAGGATCTCGAAGCGCTCGACCCGGAGTCCTACCGGCAGCTGATGTCGATCATGGCCAAGCTCGAGCTGCACTACCGCGACCTGTGCGACATCGAGTTCACCATCGAGCGCGGCAAGCTGTGGATGCTCCAGACGCGGGTCGGCAAGCGCACCGCCGCTGCCGCCTTCAGAATCGCCGTGCAGCTGGTCGACGAGGGCGTCATTTCCATGGACGAGGCCCTCATGCGAGTCTCCGGCCATCAATTGGGCCAGTTGATGTTCCCCAGGTTCGCGGTGAACTCCTCCCAGGCCCGCATCGCCAAGGGCATGAACGCATCCCCGGGGGCCGCGGTCGGCCGGGTCGTCTTCGACTCGCCTTCGGCCTTGCAGTGGGTGCGTGGTGGCGATTCCGTCATCCTCGTTCGGCGCGAGACGAACCCGGACGACCTCGAGGGCATGATCGCCGCAGCGGGCATTCTCACCAGTCGCGGGGGCAAGACGTCGCAC
>CAIZPS010000166.1 GCA_903934925.1 uncultured bacterium
GCAGCACTCGTGCGCATCGTCCACGTGATGCCATCAGGAGACGTCATCACCCGATTACCCGATCCAGAAATCGCGACGGCAACAAACAACCCATTGCCATACGTCACCGAATACCAGTCATTGTCCGCAGCACTCGTGCGGCTTGTCCACGTGATGCCATCAGGAGACGTCATCACCCGATTACCCGATCCAGAAACGGCGACGGCAACAAACAACCCATTGCCATACGCCACCGAAACCCAGGCATTATCACTAGCACTGGTTTGACTTGTCCACGTGATACCAGCCTGATCGGCTCTCGCAGCCCCAGCACCCATCAGCGTTCCGGCCGCCACCACAAGCAGCACCGAAACCAACGACAAGAATCGCTCGATACGCATCGACTTCACAATCGTCATCGCGACGTCCAATCGCTAGGGGAACTCGGCACAGCGACGGAGTTCTCACCGAGCGCGACACGAAGTAGAAGAACATCCCCCAGCGCTATTGCGAGGGCACGCGAGGAGGATACCGGTCGCGAAAGGCCCTGACAACATGAGCCAGATGCCCAAGCCAGATGCCCAAGATGGGTACTCCAGATACGCATTTCATGTCACGGAAATGTGCGCGGACTCTGCAGCACTCACACACACCGGTAGGGAACAACACGACACCGCCACAGGCCACCACTCCCAGGCAGCTCCTCGTCGGTGGGGCGGGGGTTCAAGTTGCGTAGGGAACGCGACGTTCTCGGCCATTCGGGGTCGGAGACATTCCGCCGGTCGCAACTCCTGCGGCCGTCAAGCTGTACGGTCCATGTGTCGCACACCCTGATCCCTCCTACTCGGAAATGGAATCCCCCCATGAAGCGCATGACTCTCTCGTTCGGTGTTCTTGCGGCTGCCGGCTTGTTCCTCGTCGGCGCTGCGATCTCCCCAGCCGTCGCGGCGCCGAAGTCTGACAAGGCCAAAGTGACGACCCTCGTCACTTACACCGACAATCGGTCTCGCGTGCAGGTCGACTACGACAGCGACGGCAAACTGGAGCTCGGCGACATCATCGACTACGAGTACGCCATTTCCCTCACACCGGGAGGCGAGACGATCGGGGTCAGCTATTCACAAGGCGACGTCATCGCCTACAAGCCGGAGTCCGGCATCAACATCAGACGAGTCGAAATCCAGAAGCAACTGCCGGGAGGGGACCTCTTCCTCGTCGGGCTGAGCGTCCTGCCGGCGGGCACAAGCCCCCAGCCCGGGTGGTCGGCCAACTACGCGGTCATCGGGGGCACCGGCAAGTACGAGGGTGCGCGCGGCTCCGACAAGTACACCCTTCTCGAGGACGGCAGGACCTTCAAGTCGGTACTGAGGCTCATCCACTAGCCGGTGCGAGCGAGGCGGGTGAGCATCCACCGGCTGTCCGCCTGTGCGCTGACCGTCGGCTCCGGTAGTGGTGTTCACCCGCAGTTCCCCGCTGCGTACCCAGCTACCGGTTATGCCGCTTCCGTAGGCGGACGCGGCGTCGAAGTTCACCACTTCAACGAGGTCATCCCCAGGAGCGCAAAGCCAGCTACGCAGGCACCCCAAGTGCCGTACCCAAGAGGTGCACGCTACGGAGTTCCCTCGCTCTTCTGTAGCCCTGGAAGGCGTGGTGCTGTCAAGGGTCACGTCCGAATGCAGATATCGGGTTCTCGCGTCTGAACCACCACGCAAGCCGCGGACCACGCTTCTTCGACAGGTACCTTTCGCATCAAGGACTTGTCTGGTCTGCACACTATGTGTGCGGACTCTGCAGCGCTCACACGCACTGTGAGTGACTCACGGGGCACCACCACTGACTGCTCATGACTTCACTGACGTCTGACTGCTCATGACCTCACTGACGTCGCTGCGTGTCGAGCGCACACGTGAGAATCGGAGGATCAGCCGTTCGACCCCGCCCCCGACCACCAGTCCCAGCCAGCTCGTCGGACGAATTCCGCCAAGCCGCGACTGATGTGTCCGTCAAACAGTAGGGTCCATTTAGTGCTTGCCCTACTCGCCCTACTCGGAAATGGGATCCTCATGAAGCGCACATCCCGCACGTTCGGTGCTGTTGCGGCAGCAGGCTTGTTCCTTGTCGGCTCTGCGATCACCCCCGCCGCGGCGGCGCCGCAGTCCAACCATGCCAACGTCACGTCCCTCGTCCTCTACGCCGAGAATCGAAGCGTTGCTCGAGTCGATGGCGACGCAGACGGTTCGCTTGAGCACGGTGACATGGTCCAGCGTGAGCTCGCCCTCTCCCTGACGCGTGGGGGCAAGGTCATCGGGGTCAGCTACTCACAAGGTGAGATCGTCGCCTACAAGCCCGAACTCCAGACCGATGTGAGACGAGTGAATGTCCAAAGCCAACTGCCCGGCGGGGAGCTCTTTGCCACCGGGCTGACCGCCTACTCGGCCCTCTCAGTCCCCCAGCCCGGGTGGCAGGAGACTTACGCGATTGTCGGGGGCACCGGCAAGTACGAGGGCGCGCGCGGCTCTGAAACGCTGACCCTTCTCGACGACGGCAGGACCTTCAAGGTCGTGCTGAGGCTCATGAAGTAGCGGGGACCGCTGCCACACCTCATCCGCCTGATCCGTCACGTTCGCGAGTCTCAACGAGGACGAAGATCCGGCGGTTTGTGGTGGGGCAGTCCCGGCTACGGCGAACACCCACGCACACCTGGACAGATACATAGATGGCGTGATGACGGGCTAGAAGGCCCGGACCGGGCGGACGCCGAACACGTTGCCCTTGCCCCAATCACCCCGCTGAGCGCCACCGTCGAAGTCCTGGGCCCAGGCGACGTCGGTGAACCCCTGCGGAACGCTCGCGTCGCTCTGCGTGGAACTCCAGTAGGTCTCGAAGGAACTCCAGTCGTTGCCGGGCAAGCCGAACCCGCCAACAGTGTCTCGCTGCTCATACAGTTCGTTCAGTTCGTCCTTGGAGGGCAGAAACCAGTCGTTCTTGCCGCCCCCGTCGTAGTCGCTCACTGTGGTCGCGGCGCCCGCCTCGCATGCAGCCACCATCAACTCAGTGTTCGCCGCACCCGCTCCTATCGCGTCCTTCGTTCCAGCAACATCCCGTTCCCAGTCGTCACCACACCACTCCGTCGCAGGCAGCAGCGGCCCCGCCTCCAGGAACCTCCCCCACGACTGCATCGAGCCCGCGTCATAGAAGACGATCCCTCCGCCCGGACCGGCATCACCGAGCACGTAGTCCGCATCGGACTCTGCTGCTGCGTCCTCAGACGCCTCAGGGAGCGCAGACTCCACCGGTGCCACGGCCGGCGTTGCGGACCCTGAGGATCCCGAGCTGCACGCACTCATTACCAAGGCGGAGACGGCAAGCACTCCCAGGGGAGCCCAGTGACGCCGTGGACTCATCCCGTGCCGCCTGCCTTCTTGTAGCCGTAGCAGGCCTTCTTGAGTGCGATCTTGATGCCGGCGCGCGCATCCTCCTTCGAGGCACCAAGTTGTCGGATTCCATCCTTGACGTCCTTCTGCTTCATGAACCCGAAGATCGCTGCCACGGGACTCTTCCCGTACACCCAACAGATGACCTCAAAGCCCTTGGGATCGGCGGCCAGAGAAGCCTCAAGTGACTGAATGACGAGCTCGGCCACGGCGTCACGCTTGCCCGTGTCCGAAGGCTGCACCGCGTGGGCAGGGACGATGAGCCCTGAGAATCCGGTGAGACCGATGATCAGGACAGCTGCTGCGCCGAGCCGAATACCCTTCACCAGGAATCCCCTGTTCGACGTGGACGTACGACCGCCTTCACGTGAGAAGCAGACGCACCTGACAAGACATCCAAACCGACGTTCACGCTCCCGCGCCGCCACATTCGATCACCCAGGCGTCGGAGTCGACTGAGGCTGTTAAGGCCGATCACGCCGAGGGCACCCCGTGGCGTGGAACCGTGTCGACTCAGCGGAACGGATTCGGGGGCGGTGGTCTACGGCCCGTCATCGAACTGCGAAGGTCACCGCTGCTGAAGTCCAGGCCTGACGCTGGGTCGATGCCGCCACTCGCCTCGGCCACCTCATCATCCGTCAGCTCACCCTGCTCTGGCGTGACTGCC
>CAIZPS010000167.1 GCA_903934925.1 uncultured bacterium
CCGGACGACCTCCTCGCCATCGCCGAAGAACTCAACGATCGGCCGAGGAGGGCACTCGACTGGGACACCCCCGCCGAACGGCTGGCTGCTTTACTTGGCCCCACATAGTCCGAGGTGTTGCGACGACTGCTGGAATCCAAGAAGTACAGGGTGATGACTGTTCCGCGCATTCGGGCTCGTCGCGACTGGGCCATCCATCCGCGGCTTGCTGCGCCGGGCTCCAGCAGTTCGGGATGGTGGGCCGCGTGGTAGGCGATGAGGCTCCCCAACCCGGAGATCACAGCGAGATTCAGCCAGTAGAGCAGGCCGACGCCGCCCACTCCGATCGTTGTGGCGTTGCCGGCGGTCCCGTACATCGCGGTGGGCCATGGAAGGAACGCGATGGCGAGCATCCATCCGAGGTTCAGCCACAGGATCGTGGAGTCGTACATCCGCATCACGTTGAAGACCCGATTGTGAACGGTCCACATGACGACGACGATGAGGAAGCTGATCAGGAAGGCGAAGACCTGCCCCCAGTTGTCGGCGATGACCTGCCACACGGTCTCGCCCGGCTTGGGGCCCTCGATCTCGATCAGGGGGAGCAGCTGCAGGGTCAGCGCGATGGCGACGACGGCATCGGTGAAGTTCACCAGTCGGTCGAACGCGCGGCGTCGCTCGGCCGGGGTCGCGTCCGCGCCCTGACTCGCGTCATTCATGCGTGGAATCTACGGCCTCAGGCCCGGGCTCGGGCCAGTCTCGCGCGGCAGGCGCGCTTGGCGATTCGGATGAAGGTCTCCGTCGCCGGCGCCCGGGTGGCTCCCTTGCGTGTGGCCAGCATGATGGTGCGCGGCTCGAGCGGGGGATCAAGGCTCTTGATGACGATGCCGGGATCCGTCGGATCGGTGGCCAGCAGGGGCATGATCGCGGGCCCGACGCCTGCTCGGACCATGCCCTGCTGGGCGCCGTTGTCATAGGAGCGGAAGGCGTAGCGCGGACGCAGGCCCATCCCCCGAAGCCCGGCGTTGATGGTGCCGGCCCCGTACTGCGGCTCGTGCTCGCCGACGAGAGGGATGCCCGCCAGCGCGGTCGTCGGGAAGCGTCTGCCCGGGTGCCGTCGGGCGAGGTCGCCGTTGGCGGGGAGCAGAAGGACGAAGGGATCGGTGCCCAGCGGGATGAGGTCCAGGCTCTCGTGCTCGTAGGGGCCCGCGAGAAAGGTGACGTCGATGGCATCGCTGAGCAGCTCGGCGACGAGTTCGTCGTTGCGGTCGTGCTCGATGAGGCCGATGGTCAATTCCGGAGCCACGGATCGCAGCTCGCTGACGACATCGGGCAACAGCTGCACGGAGACGCTCTGATAGGTGCCGATGGACAGGCGGCCACCTGTGCCTGCGGCGAGGTCCTGAAGGTCGGTCTGGGTGGATTCCAGGAGGCCCATGATGGCCGTCGCCGAGGTGAGCAGCATGCGACCCGCGGGGGTGAGGACCACGGGCTTGGGACCACCGGGACGATCGAAGACCCGCTGCCCGATGGCGCGCTCCAGACCGGCGATCTGCTGACTGATGGCTGCCTGCGACAGCCGCAGGGCATCCGCGGCTCCGATGAAGGATCCCTCGTCGGCCACGGCGATGAGGGCGCGCAGGTGGCGCAGGTCGAGATCGGTGAAGGGCACCTACGAATATAAGCAGAACTAATCGACACGATCAAGAATAATCGTTTGTGTTTATGTCGTGACTTCATTAGCGTTGCGGCATCGCGGAGATTCAGCCCTGCGGGGCGCAATCCCCGCAGCAGAAGACTGCGGGCACGGTGCCCGACGAGTACCTGAGGAGGCGACATGCACACGGCAGCCATCGACCGTCTCATCCACCTGGGAGAGAGCATCGACTCTCGGGGCGTCAGCTCCGTCGATGTCGATCTCCTGCTTCTGGCCCATGACGCCCGCGACCTCGGCATCGAGCCGGTCCTCGTCGACGTCATGATCGACGACGACGCCCCGGCCGTTGTGCGCGAGCGCGCGTTCTCCCTGGTGGCCGCCCGCATGGGGGCACTGCCTGAACTCGACGAAGCCCGCCGGATCACCGAGCCTTTGCTGTCGTCCCCCGTGGGTGCAGGTCGCTGATCCGTCGCACGCGCGACGCTCGTGACGAAGGGTCGGTGATCCTTCGGAACAGATCATCGGCTGCCTCGCGGCCCATCTCCTCCAGGGGCTGGGCCATGGTCGTCAGGTTCAACGTGCCCAATGCGGCCAGGGACATGCCGTCGAAGCCGATCACCGACACGTCATCGGGTACGCGGCGCCCCGCCTCCTGCAGCGCGGAGAGGGCGCCTAGGGCCGAGAGATCGTTGGCGACGAACACAGCGGTGATGTCCGGGTGCTCCTCGAGCAGCGTCCGGGCGCCGTCCCGACCGCTGATCTCGGTGAAGTCACCCGGCACGACAACGATGCTGTCGGCCAGGCCCGCTCGGGTCATCGCCTCGCGATAGCCGTCCTCCCGATCGCGAGCGATCGCGCTCTCACTCCCGGAGATGTGCGCGATGCGGGAGTGCCCCAGGTCGATCAGGTGCTGGGTGGCAGCAACGGCTCCTGCACGGTCGTCGGTGCTGACCGACGTGATCCCGGTGCCGGTGATGTCGCCTCGCATGACGATCACGACGGGGCACTCGCGGGCTACGCGTCGAGCGAGTCGGGGATCGAGTCGGTGTGAGATGAGAATGAGGCCCTCGACCTGGAACTCCAGAAGCGACGAGATCTCCGCGGCCTCGCGATCGGGATCGCCATGACCCGTGACGAGCATCGTCCGGTAGCCGTGCCCGCGCACAACCTCCTGCACGCCGTCGAGCACCTGGGCGAAGATCGGGTTGTGGAGGTCGTGCAGCAGCACGCCAACGCTGTGGCTGCGACGGTCGGCAAGGCTGCGGGCGGCGGCGTTGGGCCGGTACCCGAGCTCCTCTGCGGCCTGCATGATCAGGGCCCGGCTCTCGTCACTCACGCGGTCCGATCCGCGAATCGCGAGCGACACCAGTGACTTCGACACTCCGGCGCGGGCTGCGACGTCATTGATCGTCGGTCGCCGGGTCATGGTCTGGTCATGGTCGGGTCATGGTCGGGTCATGGTCTGGTGAAGGTCGTTGGCCGAGTAGCCGCATCGATGGTCAGTGATCGGTGTCGGAGATGTCCGGGATCCGCACGGGTGCACCCGTGCGAATCGACTCTTCGCACGCGATGGCCACGCGCAGGCTCTCGAGGGCGGAGTCCGGTGGACAGGGATTGTCGATCTCGCCGAGCGCGTACGAGACGAAGGCGCGGGTCTCGTGAATGAACGCCGATCGAAAGCGATCGACGAATCCGCGGTAGGGATCGTCGACGGCGGACATCGCATCGGTCTCCGGCAGGGCATGCAGCGGAGTCCGGCGGGTCAGGCCTGCGACGACCGTGTCTCGGGTGCCGAACGCCTCCAGGCGCACGTCGTGGCCCACGGGATCGTGGCGGGTGCCGCTCACGGAGAACGACACGCCGCCGTCCGTCACGCC
>CAIZPS010000168.1 GCA_903934925.1 uncultured bacterium
CCACGGGAGCGGGCAGGGGCCGGGTTAGCATCGCTTCACGCCCATCCGGGCGCCTGAGTCATGCCGGTTGGAGGATCACGTGGGTCTGCTGGAGCGGTTCGAGGACTCCCTCGACCGACTGGTCAACGGCGCGTTCGCGCGTGCCTTCAAGGCCGAGGTCCAGCCCGTCGAGATCGCCTCCGCACTCCAGCGCGAGATCAACGACCGCGCCGCCGTGGTCGACCGCACCCGCACCGTCATCCCCAACGTCTTCGTCGTCGAGCTGTCCGACCACGACTACCGACGATTGGCCGTCTTCCGCGATGCCCTCCAGACCGAGCTCGCCACCCTGGTGCGCGACTACGGGGCCGAGCAGGGCTACACGCTCCTCGGTCCCGTCGACGTCACCCTCGGCCAGGACGACGAGCTCGACACCGGCATCTTTCGGGTGCGCAGCGAGGCACGGGCCCAGGTGCAGGCGGCCGGCAGCCAGGAGGCGGCCCAGGCCGACCTGCGCCAGCCCCGCCTCGAGGTCGGCCCGATGGCGTACCCACTCGTGCGCGCCATCAGCCGGCTCGGCCGAGGCAGCGACACCGACATTCGCATCGAGGACCCGGGTGCCTCGCGCAACCACTGCGAGATCGTGCTGGGGCAGCCGGTGCTGCTGCGCGACCTGAACTCCACGAACGGCACTCTCGTGAACGGCCAGAGGGTGGCCCAGGCTGAACTGGTCGACGGCACCACCATCACGATCGGGACCACCTCGCTGGTGTTCCGCACCTCCGGCCCGCAGGGCGCTCCGAACGGTTCGCACCTCCGAGACGGCTGACACGTGTCCGAGCTCGCGCTCACCCTCATCCGCCTGGGCTTCCTGACCCTGTTGTGGGCGTTCGTGCTCGTGACGGTTCTCGTCCTTCGCCGTGACCTTCGCATGCCTGCCGACGCACATCCGGTGGCACGGTCCGGCCGACCAGCACGGGCCCCCCGCCAGGCGAAGCGCACGAAGGCGCCCAAGACAGCCAAGGGCAAGGGCACGAAGCTGGTGGTGATCGAGGGTCCGCTCGTCGGCACCGTCATCCCCCTCGCCGATGTGCAGATCACCATCGGACGCGCTCCCGATTCCACGCTCGTCATCGATGACGACTACGCGTCGAGTCGGCATGCCCGCATCTACCCGGCCGAGGGCACGTGGATCGTCGAGGATCTCGGCTCCACGAACGGCACCTGGATCGACCGAACGCGCATCACCACACCGACGGTCCTGCCGGTCGGGGCCCCCCTGCGCGTGGGACGCACCACGCTCCAGGTGCAGAAGTAGCGGCCATGGCCCTGGTGCTGCGCTACGCCGCCCGATCCGACGTGGGTCTGATCCGCGAGGGCAACGAGGACTCCGGCTATGCGGGTCCGTCGCTGCTGCTCGTCGCGGACGGCATGGGCGGCCACGCGGCCGGTGAGCTCGCCAGCGCGATCGCGGTGGCGTCCGTGGCCGATCTCGACGTGCATCCACCGGAGGCGTCCGACGTGCTCGGTGCCCTGGCCGACTCGATCACCGACGTCGGCGACGGCATCAGCGATGTCATCGCCGACGACCCCGACCTCACGGGCATGGGCACGACCGTCACCGGCCTGTACTGGCTCGGTGAGCGCATCGCCGTCGTCCACGTCGGCGATTCACGCGCCTACCTGCTGCGAGACGACGAGCTCACGCAGATCACGCACGACCACACGTATGTGCAGACTCTCGTGGACGCAGGCCGCATCACCGAGGAGGAGGCTGCCGTCCATCCACGACGGTCGCTGCTCATGCGCGCCCTCGATGGCATGAACCCGGTCGAGGCAGACCTCTCGATCCGCGAGGCCCGCGTCGGCGACCGGTACATGCTCTGCACGGACGGACTCTCCGGACTCGTCCGTGCGGACGAGATCGCCGGGCACCTGCGCGACGGCGATCCCACCGGGGTCGTCACGCGACTCGTCGATCTCGCCCTCGAGCGCGGGGCACCCGACAACGTGACGGTTGTCGTCGCGGACGTGGTCGATGTCGTCGGTTTCGGTGATGTGAGTGGTGTCGGTGGATCCGACGACGTGACCGCAGACCGATCGGCCTTCGCACCCGTCGTCGTCGGGGCAGCCGGCGAGCCGCGTGTGCGACTGCGCCTGCCCGGTGTGCGGTTTCCCGACGACGCCCAGGTCGACCCCGACCGCCCTGACGCACCCGCACCCTTCGTCGGCGGCCCGCCCACCGCACCGCAGCCGCTCATCGATGCGGAGATCATCGTCCCGGCGGCCGAGACTGCGCGTCGCAATGCCGCGAACGCCCTCGCCCGCAGCCAGGATCGCCGGCGACTGGTGCGGATGTGGGCGTGGATCGGCGGCGCCGTTGCCTTCGTCGTCCTCGTGCTCGTCGGCATCCTCATCGCAGCGACGTCGTGGTTGGGCTCTCAGTGGTACGTGGGCGTCAACGACGGCGGAACGGTGGCGGTCTACCGGGGAGTGCCGCAGAGCCTCTTCGGCTTTCCGCTCTCGAGCCTGGTGTCGGACTCGCAGATTCCGGCCACATCCCTGTCGTACCAGTACCAGTCGATGCTCAACGACACCATCAGCGCTCCCGACGAGGCAGGCACCCAGATCATCCTCGAGGCGCTGGCGGCCGACGCTGCCCAGTGCGCGGTCCTCGATCCACCGGCCGGCTGCCCGGGATCGGTGCAGTGACCACTCCCGCTCTCGACTCGACCATTCGCCGACAGCCGACGCGGCGCAATGTCGAACTACTGCTCCTCGTGTTCGCGTGGGGCATCGGCCTCCTGGGCACCCTGCAGGTCGGCTGGGCCATCGGTCGTGAGCCCGACACCGGCCTCTGGGTCACGTCAGGTGTCGTCGGCCTGCTGGCCCTCGTCACCCACCTCATCGTGCGATTCCGCGCCCCGTACGCCGATCCGATCATGCTGCCCGTGGCGACGCTGCTGACGATTCTCGGGCTGGTCATGATCTACCGCATCGACGTCGCAGCAGCACGACGTGCAGAGCTGAACGGCAATCCACTGCCGACCCCCGACGTGTACTCGCAGCTGACCTGGTTCACCGTCGCGGTGATCCTGTTCTGCGCCGTGCTGATCCTGCTGCGCGATCATCGGGTTCTGCAGCGCTACACCTACACCCTCGGCCTGCTGGGCCTGGTGCTCCTGGTTCTCCCGCTGGCCCCCGTCATCGGCACAACAGTCAACGGCGCCACCCTCTGGATCAGGATCGGCGGCCTGTCCTTCCAGCCCGCGGAGATGGCGAAGATCCTGCTCACGATCTTCTTCGCCGGCTACCTCGTCGAGAAGCGCGACTCACTGGCCCTCGTGCGCACGAAAGTCCTCGGGCTCGGCCTCCCCCGATTGAAGGACCTCGGCCCACTGGTCGTCGCCTGGCTCGTGTCACTGGGCGTCCTGATCTTCGAGCGAGACCTCGGCACCTCGCTGCTGTTCTTCGGCCTGTTCGTCGCGATGCTCTACATCGCGACGCAACGCCGCTCCTGGCTCGTCATCGGCGGCGTCCTGTTCCTCGGCGGCGCTGTCCTGGCCTACTACCTGTTCGGGCACGTGCGGCTGCGCGTCATGGTGTGGCTGGATCCATGGACGTACGCCACCGACGAGGGCTACCAGATCGTGCAGTCACTCTTCGGTCTCGCCAATGGCGGCATCCTCGGCGCAGGCATCGGCCAGGGGTTCCCCAACCTGGTTCCCTTCGCGAACACCGACTTCATCGTCGCCGCTCTCGGCGAGGAGCTGGGCGTGACCGGGCTGATCGCCCTGCTGCTGCTCTACGCGATCCTGATCGAGCGAGGCCTGCGCACGGCGATCTCCGTCCGGGATCCGTTCGGCCAGCTGATCGCTGCCGGCCTGTCGATCACCCTCGCGCTGCAGGTCTTCGTCATCGTGGGTGGTGTCACGCGGCTGATCCCGCTCACCGGGCTCACGACCCCCTTCCTTTCCTACGGGGGTTCGTCCCTCATCGCCAACTGGATCATCGTCGCCCTTCTGCTGCGTATCTCCGACCGCGCGCGACGTCCCGCCGCGACCACCATCGCTCCTGACGAGGCACTCACTCAGGTGGTGCGCCGCGTATGAACCGACCCATTCGGCGCATCGGCCTCGTGCTGGGCGTGCTGCTCATCGCCCTGATCGCGAACGTCACGATCATCCAGGTCGTGCTCGCCGGCGACTACCGTGAACGACCGGGCAACCAGCGCGTCCTGCTCGAGGAGTACGACCGCGAGCGCGGGCCGATCCTCGTCGGCACCAACCCGGTCGCGCGATCGGAGGAGACGGGCAACTCGCTGCGCTTCCTGCGCGTGTACGACAACGGCCAGCTCTACGCACCCGTCACCGGGTTCTACTCGCTCATCTACGGTGCCACCGGCCTCGAACGCACGGAGAACCGCGTTCTCACCGGCAAGTCCCCGCTGTTCGTCGTCGACCGTGCCGAGCAGCTGTTCGCCGGACGCGAGCCGCGCGGCGGCGCAGTCACGACGACGATCAATGCACGCGCGCAGCGCGTGGCCTTCTCCGGGCTCGAGGGCAAGCGGGGAGCAGTCGTCGCCATCGAGCCAGCCACCGGACGGATCCTCGCCAGCGTGCAGTCCCCCTCCTTCGATCCGAACATCCTGTCCAGCCATGACCCAGAGGCGATCCGCGAGTACTACGCAGCCCTGGAGGCCGACCCGGCGAAGCCCCTGCTGAACCGGCCGATCGTCGCGCTCAATCCGCCCGGCTCGACCTTCAAGGTCGTCACAGCCGCTGCTGCCCTGGCATCCGGCCGATTCACTCCCGACTCCGTCATCCCCGGCCCACGCAGCTACAACCTGCCGAACTCGATCAAGAAGATCCGCAACTGGAACGGGCAGGCCTGTGGTCCTGACGGTCTGGTGACCCTGCGTGAGGCCCTGGCGATCTCCTGCAACACGGCATTCGCGTGGCTCGGCAACGAGCTCGGGGATGAGGCCCTGCGCACCCAGGCGCAAGCAATGGGTTTCGACGAGTCCTTCGAGATTCCCCTGCGCGCCTCCACGTCGCGCTTTCCCGAGGATCCGGACGAGCCTCAGACGGCGATGTCGGCCATCGGCCAGTTCGATGTGCGCGCGACAGCGCTCCAGATGGCCATGGTGGCAGCGGCGGTCGGGAACAACGGGCGCCTGATGGAGCCGTACCTGGTGCAGGAGGTGCGCGGACCTGATCTGGCCATTCTCAAGACGACCGAGCCCACTGAGTTCGCCCAGTCCATGACTCCGCTCGACGCCGTGCAGTTGACCGAGATGCTCGTCAACGTCGTCGACAGCGGTACGGGCAGCAATGCGCGCATCCCCGGCGTCAAGGTCGCCGGGAAGACCGGCACGGCGCAGACCGGCAACGACAACCCGGCAGTGGCCTGGTTCATCGCGTTCGCTCCGGCGCAGTCCCCCGAGGTCGCTGTCGCGGTGGTCGTCGAGGATGCCGGGGCTGCCGAAGTGAGCGGCAACCAGCTGGCCGCACCCATCGCGCGCGACGTCATGGAAGCGGTGTTGCGCTGATGACCGGCCTCGCCCTTGCCGAGATGTTCCCTGCCCTTCCTGAGAGGATGAGCCCATGACTCCCGAGGACGGCCGTCGCATGCTCGGCGATCGCTACGAGATCGGCGAGGTCATTGGGCGCGGTGGCATGGCCGAGGTGCACGAGGGACGCGACCTCCGCCTCGGACGCCGCGTGGCGGTCAAGATCCTGCGCCCCGATCTCGCCAAGGATCCGACCTTCCAGGCTCGGTTTCGCCGGGAGGCCCAGTCCGCAGCCGCCCTGAACCACCCCAACATCGTCGCGGTCTACGACACCGGCGAGGACACCCTGACGTCGTCCAACGGCACCACGGTCGTCGTGCCCTTCATCGTCATGGAGTACGTCGACGGCATGACGCTGCGGCAGTTGCTGGCCAGCGGACGCCGGCTGCTCCCCGAGCGTGCGCTTGAGATCACCGCGGGCATCCTCTCCGCACTCGACTACGCGCATCGCCACGGCATCGTCCATCGCGATATCAAGCCCGCGAACGTGATGCTCACGCGCACTGGCGACGTCAAGGTCATGGACTTCGGCATCGCCCGTGCCATGAACGACGCCGGCACCACCATGACCGCTACGTCTGCCGTCATGGGCACCGCGCAGTACCTGTCGCCGGAGCAGGCGCGCGGCGAGGTCGTCGATGCCCGCAGCGACCTCTACTCAACGGGTGTGCTGCTCTTCGAGCTCCTCACCGGCCGGCCGCCCTTCACGGGTGACTCGCCCGTCTCCATCGCGTACCAGCACGTCAGCGAGATGCCGGTGCCCCCATCGCAGATCGATCCGGGCGTGACGCCGGAGGTCGATGCCGTGGTGCTGCA
>CAIZPS010000169.1 GCA_903934925.1 uncultured bacterium
CCGCGTAGGAGCTGCAGGTAGAACGGCAGGGAGAAGGTGATGCCCGACAGGGCGAAGAAGGACAGGCTCACGGCCGCGAGGCTCACGGCATACCCGCGATTCCGGAAGAGCGTCACGTCGAAGCTGGCATGGTCGCTGCGCGCCTCTGCCCAGAGGAAGAAGGCGATGAGCACGACGCCCGCGGCGATCGGGATGATGACGGACGGTGCGGTCCAGGAGCGAGTCGATGAGGCGTCGATGATTCCGTAGACGATGAGAATGAGCCCGCTCGCTGAGACGACGAGTCCGAGGATGTCGAGCCTGCGGGGATGCGGATCCCGGGTCTCAGGGACGATGCGCAGGATGAGGACCAACCCGATCGCGACGATCGGGACGTTGATCAGGAATACCGAGCCCCAGTCGTTGCCCGTGAGCCAGGAGCTCCAGTCCGGATGCTCAAGCAGCACTCCCCCAAGCACCGGACCAAGCGCCACCGCGGCCCCGACAGCGCCCGCCCATGCTCCGATGGCCTTGCCCCGCTCATGCGGCGGGAAGACGACCGTGATGATCGCGAGCGTCACCGGAAGGACTGCCGCGCCGCCGACGCCCATGAGGCCACGCAGGGCGATGAGCATCGTGGGGGTGTCCGAGAAGGCGCACGCAGCTGACGCGAGCCCGAAGACCGTCAGCCCGATGGTCAGCACCCGCTTGCGCCCGAAGCGGTCACCTAGGACGCCCCAGGTGAACAGCAGGGACGCGAACACGAGGATGTAGGAGTCGACTGCCCAGACCAGCTCCCTCTGGGTTGCCCCCAGGTCCGCCTGGATCGTGGGCAGTGCGATGTTCAGGACGGTGTTGTCGAGCACGACGACGAGCAGGCTCACCACCAGGACTGCGAGGATGGACCACCGTCGGGGGTGCCCCTCTCCAGAGGTCATCCACCCGTCATTGGGACTGCTCACGGGGGCTCCTTGTCTGATCGTCGGCTCAGTGCCGATGCCAGGACCCTCCCCAGCCACGCCAATCGCCCGCTCAGCGTACGCCGGCGCGCCTGCGCATGACAGGTGCGACCGCACGTGCCATGATTCTCTCGTCCGGGGACTCCGTGGGGAGCCTCGAGATCGGAGCACATGATGTCCTTCCATGCATCCACCCCTGCCCGCCGAGTCACCATGCGTGACCTGCAGGAGGCCACGCTCGCGGGAGAGAAGTGGCCGATGATCACCACGTACGACGCACTGAGCGCACGACTCTTCGACGAGGCCGGGGTTCCGGCACTGCTGGTCGGCGACTCCGCGGCAATGGTCGTCTACGGCCATGACTCCACCCTTCCCGTGACGGTCGACGAGCTTCTTCCGCTGGTCCGTGCCGTCGTTCGGGGGTCGTCACGCGCGCTCGTGATCGCCGATCTGCCCTTCGGCTCCTACCAGTCCTCGCCGGCCCAGGCGCTCGAGACCGCTGCGCGGTTCGTCAAGGAGGGCGGTGCCCACGGCGTCAAGCTCGAGGGCGGCCTGTCCATGGTGCCGCAGGTGGAGCTCCTGGCAGGCTCGGGCATACCTGTGATCGGGCACCTCGGTCTCACTCCGCAGTCGGTGAACGCACTGGGTGGCTACCGGGTGCAGGGACGCGGCGAGTCTGGCGAACTATTGATGCGCGACGCCAAGGAGCTGCAATCCGCCGGCGCGAGTGCCATCGTGCTCGAAGCGGTCCCCGCGGACCTCGCGGCTCGCGTCACGGAGCTGCTGAGCATTCCCACGATCGGGATCGGCGCAGGTAACGCAACCGACGCCCAGGTGATCGTGTGGCAGGACCTTGTGGGCATGACGTCAGGGCCAGCACCGAGGTTCGTCAAGCGCTACGCCGACGTCCACAGTGTCATGCTCGATGCGGTTTCGACCTGGGCTGACGACGTTCGCTCCGGTGCCTTCCCCGCGGTGGAGCAGTCCTACTCCTGATTCAGCCACAGTGCTCTTGACCCCGCCGCCCTGGCGCGGGTCATGCGGGAGAGCACGTTCGATCACACGTCAGTGATGCGCAGCCCGGCGTGTGCCTTGTAGCGACGGTTGATGGAGATCAGGTTCGCCGTCATGGCCTCCACCTGGCCAGCGTTGCGCAGGCGACCGCCATAGATCCCGCGCATGCCGGGGATACGGGAGGCCAACGCCTGCACGACGTCAGTCGCCTCGCGATCATCGCCCAGCACGAGCACATCGGTATCGATCCGATCCACCGACTCGTCCAGCAGCAGGACGGCCGAAATGTGGTGGAAGGCAGCGACCACTCGGCTCTCCGGCAGGACTGCAGCCGCCTGCTGGGCCGCGGAGCCCTCCGGCACGCTGAGCGAGAAGGCGCCCTGCTTGTCGAATCCGAGCGGGTTGACGCAGTCCACCACGATCCGTCCCGAGAGGGAGTCGCGCAGGGACTCAAGCAGGGCCGCGTGCCCATCCCACGGGACCGCGACAATGACGACGTCGCTGGAAAGCGCGCACTCGTCGTTGCCTGCGCCTTCGACGCCCGCGTTCATCTCGTCCGCGACCTGCTGCGCCCGCCCTGCGTCGCGCGAGCCGATGATCACCCGGTGTCCGGCCATGCTGAAGCGTCTCGCCAGGCCTCGCCCCTGCTCGCCGGTACCGCCGAGAACGCCGATGGTGACGGCTGACACATCGGGCGCATCGTCAACTGAAGTAGATGTCGTCATCACGCGCAGGATCCTTCCACAGTGACTCGTGATGCGCATGATGACGCCCGAAAGAGGTCACTCACCGAAGTGATCACCCCGATGTCGACAGAAATCAGGAAAAATTTTCGAGACACGAACCGCGCAATGCATGCGAATGGCTTTGCCTTTGCTCCACCGCTCTGTCACAGTTGTCCACAGGGAACTCTGCACAATGCAGAGTCCACTGACACGGGAGGCAACGTGGCGGTCGCAAAGAAGGCTGCACGCAAGGCTCCGGCCAAGAAGGCCGCAGCCAAGAAGGCAGCGAAGAAGGCACCGGCTCGCAAGGCCGCTGCCAAGAAGGCTCCGGCGAAGAAGGCAGCCAAGAAGGCAGTGAAGAAGGCAGCCAAGAAGGCACCGGCCCGCAAGGCCGCTGCCAAGAAGGCAGTGAAGAAGGCAGCCAAGAAGGCTCCGGCACGCAAGGCCGCTGCCAAGAAGGCAGTGAAGAAGGCAGTGAAGAAGGCA
>CAIZPS010000170.1 GCA_903934925.1 uncultured bacterium
CGCGACCGTGCGCTTCCAGATGAGGTCGTAAAGCGCGAACTCGTCGGCATTGAGCTCGCCAGAGACCTCGCCAGGAGTGCGGAAGACGTCACCGGCCGGACGGATGGCCTCGTGCGCCTCCTGGGCGTTCTTCACCTTGCCCTTGTAGACACGGGGGGCGTCGGCGACGTACTCCGGGCCATACAGCTCGCGGGCCTGGTTGCGCGCTGCCGTCACGGCCTGAGTCGACAGGCTCACCGAGTCGGTGCGCATGTAGGTGATGTAGCCGTTCTCGTACAGGCTCTGCGCCACCCGCATGGTGCGCTGGCTGCCCCATCGCAGTCGATTCGAGGCCTCCTGCTGCAGGGTCGAGGTGATGAACGGGGCCTTGGGCTGACGCTGGCTCGGCTTCTGCACCACGGAGCGGACGGTGAACGGAACCGACGCCAACTGGTCGGCGAGAGCCCGCGCCCGAGCCTCGTCGAGCACGACGACATCGGCCTTCTTCAGGCCGCCCTGCTGGTCGAAGCTGTCGCCCGTCGCGAGACGTACGCCGTTGATGCTGGTCAGCGTGGCGTCGAAGGAGGAAGCGTCATCACTTCCGGGGGAGAAGACGCCGGTGATGTCCCAGTAGGAGGCTGCCCGGAAGGCGATGCGCTCACGCTCACGGTCGACGACGAGTCGCACGGCCACGGACTGCACCCGGCCCGCCGACTTGGCCTCGCGGCCGATCTTCTTCCAGAGCACCTCCGACACCGGGTAGCCGTAGAGCCGATCGACGATACGGCGGGTCTCCTGGGCCTCCACCAACTGCATGTCCAGATCCCGGGGATTCTGGACCGCCTCGCGAATGGCCTCCGGGGTGATCTCGTTGAACACCATGCGCTGGACCGGCACCGTCGGGCGGAGCACCTCCATCAGGTGCCACGAGATCGCCTCACCCTCGCGGTCCTCGTCCGTGGCGAGCAGGAGGGCGTCGGCGGATTTGAGCGCCTTCTTCAGGTCGGCGATGGTCTTCTTCTTGGACTCGTGGACGACGTAGTACGCCTGGAAGCGATCATCGACGTCGACGGCGAGCTTGGCCCACGGCTTCTTCTTCACGTCTGCGGGCAGCTCCGAGGCCCTGGAGCACAGGTCGCGGACATGGCCGACAGAGGCCATGACCATGTAGTCAGGGCCGAGGTAGCCGGCGATCTTCTTCGCCTTCGCAGGCGACTCGACGATCACCAGGGTCTTGTCCGCCACGCAGATCCTTCCTGTCCAGGGCGCCGAGCAGGCTGGTCGGCGACTGCGCCGGAGTCTGACGGTAAGGGTGCGGGTCCTGTCAAATCCACGCGGGGGGACCGGCGTGGCGGAGGGCGCCCCCTACGGGGAGGGTGAGCACTCGGCTCGGGCAGCTCAGCCGAGGACGGTGAGAAGGACGGCAAGGTCGCCCCGCTGCCGGGACCCACCCGTGGCAGACGAGGGCCGCGGAGAGGCCCCCTCGAGGTCCTCGCCGCGGCCCATGTCGCCGTGGATACGCCTGCTCCTTTGGCCCTTAGGCCAGCGGAGCGGCGCCTATGCGGAAACCTACGCGGGCACGTCCTCGCTGACCGCGATCGGACGGCGCTTGGAGATGACCACCGCGACGACCACGATCGCGGTCGCGACGAGAGCGATGATCCAGCGCAGGCCGTCGTTGGCCGAGGCACCCACCGTCATCGTGACGATCGCCGGGGCGATCAGGAGAGCGACGAGGTTCATCACCTTGATGAGCGGGTTGATGGCCGGGCCGGCGGTGTCCTTGAAGGGATCGCCGACGGTGTCGCCGATGACCGTCGCGGCGTGGGCCTCCGAGCCCTTGCCACCGAAGTGGCCGTCCTCGACGAACTTCTTGGCGTTGTCCCAGGCTCCAC
>CAIZPS010000171.1 GCA_903934925.1 uncultured bacterium
ATCCAGGCTCCCCCGCTGGGCAACGGCAACGGCACGTCGTACGCGGCGTTCCTGTTCACGGGCATCGTCACGTGGGGGATGTTCTCCGGGATTCTGAACCTGTCGATGACGCAGTTGAAGTCGAACGGCGAGCTGCTGAAGAAGGTGCAGTTCCCGGCTTGGGCGCCCATCCTGGGCGCCTCGCTCGTGCAGCTCATCCAGGTGGTGCTCGAGCTGATCGTGCTCATCGCGATGTTCGTGTTCCTGCTGAATGTGGGCTGGACGTGGATCCTCGCCATCCCGATCCTGATCGGCCTGCTGCTCTTCGCTCAGGGCATCGGCCTGATGCTTTCGATCCTCAATGCGCGCTACGGCGATGTTCAGTACATCGTCGCGGTGGTCCTCGGGGCGCTCTACTTCCTCACCCCGATCCTGTACCCGCTCGACATGATCGAGGGGCAGAGCGATTTGCTCGCGTGGGTGATCAAGCTCAACCCGATGACGTGGTTCGTCGAAAGCATGCACGACGTCATGTATTCGCTGGTTGCTCCTGCGTGGTGGGTGATCGTCGCTCTGCTTGGTGGTGGGTTCCTCACCTTCTGGGTCGGTCTTGCGGTGTTCGATCGCAGCAGCGAGGACATCGGGGAGCTGCTCTGATGCCCGAGAACTTTGCCGTCGATGTGCAGCATGTGGGCAAGCGCTTCCTGCGTCATGCCGACCGCCGCAGTTCCCTGAAGGAGCGGATAGTCCGCGGCAAGGCGAAGAATGCACAGGATTTCTGGGCCGTGCGCGACGTGACGCTGCAGATCCCGAAAGGCAGCGTCTACGGCCTGATCGGCCACAACGGCTCGGGCAAGTCGACCCTGCTGAAGATGATCGGCGGCATCTACCGGCCCACGGAGGGTTCGATCTCCGCGCAGGGCCGCGTCGCCGCTCTGATCGAGCTCGGGGCCGGATTCCACCCCGACATGTCGGGTCGGGAGAACATCTCGCTCAACGGGTCGATCCTTGGCCTGTCCCGCAAGGAGATCGCGGCGGTCACCGACGAGATCATCGAGTTCAGCGGGCTCTCGGAGTTCATCAATGATCCGGTCAAGCACTACTCCAGCGGCATGTACGTCCGACTGGGCTTCTCCGTCGCCGTGCACATGAAGCCCGACGTACTGCTGGTCGACGAGGTGCTGGCGGTCGGCGACGAGGAGTTCCAGCGCAAGTGCTTCGACCACCTCTACGGCCTGCGCAAGGCGGGCAAGACGATCATCGTCGTCAGCCACGGACTCGGCCAGCTCGAGGGTCTGTGCGACGAGGTCGCGTGGCTTGATCACGGTCGGATGCAGGAGCACGGCCCGGCCGTCGAGACGATCGCCTCCTACCTGCGCAAGGTGAACTCCGACGAGGCCGCGCGCATGCCGATGGTGGCGGCCACGCGTGACGACGAGGCCGGAGTGCATCGAGCCGGCGACGGATCCGTGCGGGTCACGTCGGCTGAGATCGTGGACGCCGACGGCAATCAGCTCACGCACGGCGAGACCGGCGCGCCGCTTGCCGTGCGCGTGCGGTTCACGGTTCCGGAGGAGATCCTCGGACCGAACATCCGGGTAGCCCTGCAGCACGACTCCGGCACCCTTGTGACGATGCTCAGCAACCATCGCTGGGGGTTCGACTTCGGCACCATTGTCGGCGACCACACCGTGACGATGACCCTGCCGCGCAACCCGCTTCTGCCGGGCCGCTACCGCGTCCACATCGACACCTTCGACTACACCGGCTCTCGTCTGGTCGACTCCTGGAACGATGCTCTGGAGTTCGCCGTGCGCAGCCCGCGGGGCGAGATGGGCCAGGGACTGGTCGAGCTCGAGCCCGAGTTCGACTTCGAGTAGACGATCCAGCCGCCATGCAGGAGTCGAATCCGATCATCAAGGCCAAGCGCCGCGCCGGCCGAGTGAAGCGCTACATCAAGCGCAAGGTGTACGAGCGCAACATCGGCAAGCAGTACAAGGCCTGGCTGGCCGAGGCCGCGACCGTTGAGTCCGGGTCGACAGATCACGCCTTCACGATCAGCATCATCGTCCCGGTCTACAACCCACCTGTTGCCTTCCTGCGCGAGTGCCTCACCTCGGTCATCGAGCAGCAGGCCCGCAACTGGCAGCTGGTCGTCGCCAATGACGGCTCGACCAAGGCCGACGTCAACGACTACCTCGACGAGTTCATGGAGGCGCACGCCGACGATCCGCGAATCGAGGTGGTCACCAAGCCCAACGGGGGTATCTCGTCAGCCCTGAACGCGGCTCTTGAGCGTACGACGGGGGAGTACGTCGGCATGCTCGATCACGACGACGTGCTGGAACGCCGGTGCATCGAGGCGTTCTCGCAGGCGATCGAGCAGCACGGCCACCCCGACGCCGTCTACTCCGACGAGGACAAGGTCGACGCCAAGGGTGAGCACTTCGAGCTCTACTGCAAGCCCGACTTCTCCCCCGAGCTGCTGCTCACCCAGATGTACCTGTGCCACTTCACGGTCTTCAGAACTGACAGCGTCAAGGAGGCCGGGGGCCTGCGCACCGAGATGGACGGTGCCCAGGACTTCGACCTCGCGCTGCGCCTGCTCCCGCAGCTCACGAACGTCGTGCACCTGCCCCGGCCTTACTACCACTGGCGGGCGTGGAGTGAGTCGACTGCGCTGACCATCGACGCCAAGCCGTGGGCCCAGGAGGCTGCAGCACGCGTGCAGCGCGATCACCTGCAGCGCACCTTCGGTGGCGGCGAGGTCACGCCGAGCAGGGTGCCCGGCCTCAATGAGGTGCATCCGCGACTCACTGACAACCCCAGGGTCTCCGTGATCATCCCGACCATCGGCACCCCGAACGCCACAGGCACGGGGAGGTTCGTCGATGACGCCGTCGCATCCTTGGCAGGAAGCGAGCAGGAGCTCGACCTCGAGTTCGTCATCGTCACCACCGGCGTGATCCCCGACGTCACGGTCGATCTCGGGCACCACAGCATCCGTCACGTCGTCTACGAGACCGACCAGTTCAACTTCGCCGAGGCGATCAACCTCGGCCGACAGGCTGCCACCGGTGAGTGGCTGCTGATCCTCAACGACGACACCACGGTCGCCGAGCCGAATCCGGTCACCCGGATGCTCGAGATCGGCCAGATCGACGGTGTGGGCATCGTCGGATGCAAACTCACCTATCCCGACACACGCCTGCAGCACGTGGGTCTCGTGCTCCTGCCCAGCGGCCCGACGCACGCGTGGATCGGCAAGCCCGCCAAGGAGCCCGGCTACTTCGGCTCGACCCTCACTCCGCGCAACTACCTCGCCGTCACGGCTGCGGCGATGCTCGTCCGGGCATCCGTCTTCGATGAGCTCGACGGATTCGACGAGGTCTTCGCTCGCGACTTCAATGACGTCGACTTCTGCCTGCGCGCCCATCGAGCCGGCCATCGCATCGGGTGGACGCCGTACGCCCACCTGACCCACCACGAGGGGGCGAGCATGGCGCGCCGCAAGGCCGATCCCCGGGAGTCAGCCATGTTCACCGAGCGGTGGGGCACCACCTACCCCGTGGACCCGTACTACTCCCCGGCACTGAACCCGGCCCTCGAGCGCATCTACGAGGCGCTGTAGCGGACCCTGCGTGACGTTCGAGGCGCAGAGTCCGCCGGACGTCCCGTCCAATCCAGAGAACAGACCAGTCTGCTGGGAACAACGACGCATCATGATGCACCGCACTGATGCTATGGTGCAGATATGCGAACGACCGTCACTCTTCCCGATCCCGTCTACGACGACGTGCGGGTCAGGGCTGCCCAGCTGGGCAGGTCGGTGAGCTCGGTGATCGAGGAGGCGCTGCGCGTCTACCTCCTCGCCGCGGCTGCACCAGCATCGGTCGCGGCACCCGCCTTGCCGACGATGCGCTCCGGTGGGGCTCGTCCGGGAATCGATCTCGACGACATGTCCATGGTCCGGGAGATCCTCGACGAGCACGAGCCCATCGATGCTGTCCGCTGACGTCAACGTCCTGATCTACGGCTTCGATGCAGACAGCGCCCACCATGACAGCGCTGCCGCGCTGCTGGCCCGCGTCATGGCGGGGCCGGAGGTCGCGCTGATCTTCCCGTCGGTCGCGGCGGGATTCGTCCGCGTGGTGACGGATCGGCGGATCCTACAGAACCCCGCGTCACCGGCGGAGGCCACGGCCTTCCTCGATGCTCTCCTGACGCCGTCGCATGTGCTTTGCAGCGACGTAGGCGCCGATGTCTGGCCCGATCTCCGCTCCCTGCTCACCCGCTACGGGCTGCGGGGAGCTGACGTCACCGATGCATTGCTTGCCGCGTCGGCCATCCGTGCCGGCGCGACGTGGTACTCGTACGACCGGGGGTTTGCCCGCTTCAGTGAGCTGATGTGGGTCGATCCCGCGGACATCCGCGGATGACGGCGCCCTCGTGCGGCTCGACCTGATCCCGCGCTGCCGCCGCAGCCAGCCCCCTGCGCCTGTCAGGATGGTGGGGTGACCGAGCCGATCCGAACGCGCCGGGGACGCACCCTGGTCGTTATCGGTGACCCTGCGCTGCTGACCATGGATCGCCTGGCCGAGTTCACCAGCCGCATCGACTCCGACCCCCGCATCGCCAGCCTCTCCCTCGTGGCGGTTCCGACGACCAGCGGGCAGTGGCTGCGGGCGGCCGGTGCGGCCGGTCCTCTGACCGCGGTCGCGACCGACCTCGAGGACCTCGTCGGGCCACTCGACGCCGACGACCCCGAGGCGGTCAGCCTGTGGCTCACCAGGGCCAGCGAGCGTGGCCTGTGGCACGACTGGTGGATGACGAAGGACGCCGACGTCGCGCACGCGGACTCGACCAGATCCCCGAAGGACGTCGACATCGTCGAGGCCGATGACCCCGCCAGCTCCCGCCACCACGCTCTGCGGTCCTACACGCCGAAGTCGGGAAGGCTCACCGTCACCGTCGACGTCACCTGGCTCGGCCCGCACGAGACGGGCGCCCAGGTGCTCACCACGGCTGCCATCGCGGGGCTGGCCGGCCAGGACGAGATCACCGCCATCCGGGTCGTCGGCCTCGACGCGCTGCCGCCCTACGCCCAGCACCTGACCGACCTCGAGAAGGTGCAGCTTGTCGCCGTCGACGACGCGAAGCGCTCCGACGTCGTCTGGTATCCGAACCAGGTCGACGGACGCGGCACCATCGGCCAGGCCCGACGGCTCGGTGCCCGCGTGGTCACGACCTACCTCGATCTCATCGCCTACGACATCCCTCGCTACCACGCGTCCGCGGAGGCCTGGCACGCCTACCGCGCCCTGCAGCGCAAGGTCGCCCTCAGTGTGGATGGCATCACCACCATCAGCGCCGACGTGGCGCAGCGGCTGATCGACGAGGTTCCGCGTCTGGACCCCGAGCGCGTTGAACCGATCGTCCTCGGTCTCGACCACATCACCTCGGCGAGTGCACCGGAGGAGCCCGGCGAGGATCTCGCCACTGTCGTGAAGGCGTTGAAGGGCAAGCGCTTCGTCGTAGTGCTGGGCAACGACTTCCAGCACAAGAACCGCGACTTCGCGATCAAGGTCTGGCAGCGCGCGCTGCAGGCGGGCGAGCCGTGTGATCTCGTCCTCGCTGGGCTCCACGTGAAGTCCAGCTCGAGCAAGGATGCCGAGGACGACCTCCGCGCGCGGCACCTCGACCTGCGCGGCACCATCCACACCGTCGGCCATGTGTCATCGCCCAGCCGTGCGTGGCTGCTCGCGAACGCCACCGTGGCGCTCTACCCGAGCAGCGCAGAGGGTTTCGGCTTCGTTCCTTACGAGGCCGCGGCGCTCGGCACGCCGACCGTCTTCACCGACTTCGGTCCGTTGAAGGAGGTTGCGCAGGCTCCAGGCCTTCCCACGACGTGGTCGGTCGA
>CAIZPS010000172.1 GCA_903934925.1 uncultured bacterium
ACCATCTCGTTGATGACGACGACGAGAAGGGCGCCCGCCGCGATCGACTGGATGATCGCCTGCGTGGAATCCGAGGCACCGTAGAGCAGGCTGTAGCCGACAGCGGCGAACACAGCACCGATGACCACGATGATGGAGAATCGCAGGAGAACCGAGCCGAGTGCAATGCCGCCAGCGAGGAGCGCCGCGGCGATGCCGATGGCCTCCGGGATCGCGGCGATGAAGATGGACCCGACGAGGGCGGCGGAGACGCCCACCGTGGCCGTGTGGAGAGTCAGGCCGACAGCAATGGACTCCGGGACGCCGTCGATGACCATTCCGACGGTGAGGTTGCGCGCCTCCTTCTTGGTGGCCCCCTGCACCTCTGCGCCGCCGTGCCCGATTCCCGCCGCCATCTCAGCCTCGATGACCTCGCCCGGCTGCTCATCCTCGCCTCGACGCTCGAGGAATCGGATGATGAGGAAGTAGACCACGCAGCCAATGGCGATCCCGATCGCCGTCGGCAGCTCACCCGCCTCGTCATAGGAGACAGCCACAAGATCGATCGCCACGGCGGAGATGACAGCACCCGCGCCGAAGGCCATCAACGCACCGACGATGACTGGCTTCTTCAGCTGCGGGAACTTCCACACCAGTAGGGCGCCCACGAGGAGAGCCGCCTGGGCAAGCGCACCGAACAGGGCAGCTTCAAGCACGTCGCGAACCTACACGATTCACTCGATGAACGGTTGCCCCTCGCGCAACTGCGCAGGACCTTCTTCTCCGCGGAACCACGCGACCCGTCCAACTGACTCCATATCCGCGCTATCCGTCCCACCCAGAGCGCCCGGGCGAGCAGGATGTCCCTATGCCCGTCATTCCCCGAGCGCTCATTTCGGCGGCCGCCTCGATCGCCCTCGCTGCATGCTCGAGCCAGGCGGCAGAGCCACCCGCAGGTTTCACCCGCCTGTCGGACGTCGCTCCCGACATCGTGCAGGAGATCCGCTACCACGGAGATCACAACTTCGTGGGACGGCCCGTCACCGGGTACGACGCACCCGAGTGCTGGCTCACCGATGAAGCGGCGCAGGCCCTGGTGCAAGTGCAGGCCGTCGTCAAGGACGAGGGCTACTCGCTCAAGGTCTACGACTGCTACCGGCCTCAGCGGGCAGTGACCGACTTCGTGGAATGGGCGAAGGACCCCGACGACGACGTCACACGCGGTGAGTTCTACCCCCGTCTGGCGAAGGACCAGCTCTTCCCCCTGGGGCTGATCGCTGCCAAGAGTGGGCACAGCCGTGGGTCGACGGTCGATGTCACTCTTGTGCCGCTCGGGTCGAACGCCAGTCCGAAATGGGTCGTGGGAGATCCCGTCGTTGACTGCGCCGCACCCTTGGGCGTGAGGTTCGCCGACACTTCCCTCGACATGGGCACCGGCTTCGACTGCTTCGACCCGCTCTCGGCGACTGACAGCCCGGACATCACGGCGGAGCAGCGTGCCAACCGGCAAGTGCTCGTATCCGCCATGGAGGCCGCGGGCTTCGTCAACCTTCCCGAGGAGTGGTGGCACTACACGCTGGCCGACGAGCCCTTCCCGGAAACCTTCTTCGACGCACCCATCCGGTGATCACGCCACCCGGCCACAGACGGTGATCGCCGCCAGTAGCCCAGCCCACCCCTGCCAGCCACGGGCATTGGCGTTAACCCCGAGAGCCAGAGCCTTCGAATGCGAAGTCATCGACTCTACCCTGCGGGTCAGACGGGGTTGAGGCTCGCAATGGCGATGATCTGCCAGCCCCCAGCACCCTGGCGCCAGACCGTCAATCGCGGGGCAGACTTGGTCGAGAGACGCGAACCGTTGATCGTCTCCTCTACCGACAGCCAATGGGTTGCCACGATGGTGTCGCCGGCACGAGTGGAGGTGAAGTCCGTGAGCGTGAGATCGCCGACGTCCTCACCCTTGAGCATCGACATCTCCTTGGCCTTGTCGCGGGCGCCGTCGCTATGGACTGACTGGAAGTCGTCGGCCAGCATGGCATCGACCGCATTCCAATCCTTGACGGCTACAGCACCGACGAACTCGCGGTAGAGGGCCTCCCCGTCGGCATTCGGGTCCTGCATTGAGCCCATGATTACTCCTTAGGAAGGTTCGACGTCGAGCCCCAGACAGTCGGAGGCTAGCAGTCGCCCCACACCAACGGCCGCTAGTCATCTCAGCTACCTGGTGCAGGCGAAATGCATGCGGCAACCCACTACCGCGCCCACCAGTGGCCCGGCCTTCTCAATCATCGGATTGGTGGACTACCGACACACGCCGGGTGGGGCGCGCCAGGTATCTGCCGACTGGCGCGCCCTGGATGGATCCTGATCGATACACATGGTGGCCGCGGACGAAAGTGTCGGTGACTCGTGCCTTCAACTCAATTCCCTCGAAAGGGGTGTGCTCCTGGGTCGACTCCGACTCGCGGGCATGCACGGTCCAGGTAGCTGTATAGACGACCAGCGCAATGTCGGCGTCGTATCCGGGAGCCAGGACGCCCTTCGTGTGCAGTCCGTAGCGTTGCGCCGGGTTGCGTGCAGTGAGTTCCGCGATTCGGGCTGGGGATAGTCCTCGCGTGGCCGAATCGGTGGATTCACCTTTCCCCCGATGCCGTCGGCCGAATCGATATCTACGAGAAGGTGGCCCACAGTCACCTCTCGTCGGAAGTTCACGTGCGGGAAAGCAATCTTCATTCGGACAGCTGCGTCCATGGCCTTGCGCGAGCTGAGGTGCAGAAGGTTGATATTCGGCAGGTTCGACTCGTGTGCCAAGTAGGAGGCGACCGTGATTGCCAAGCCTTCGGAGTGTGGAGGCCCGGAGTGATGGTGGGCCTCCAGCCCGTCGTACTGGCCGGACTCCTCCACTATCTCGGTGTAGGCGCTCATGATCTCCGCGGTCTCGCAGTGGAGGCTGAGGCTGACGTCGTCGGCGATCTGCGAGAGGTCTTCCCTCGCCTGCTGGATGCCTCGCATGACGAACTCAAAATGGGCGATGTCATGCCGCCGGTCGGGTGGAATCATGAGAAGGGAATCATGGTCAGAGCTGCGCCCGTGCAGGGCGTGGCTGCCGTAGAACATGAAGATCTTGAAGCTGGTGACGCCGTCCCGTCGGATCAGGTCCGGGATCTCCTCGATGTGCTCGTGCGTCATGGGTGCCAGATGGAAGGCGTAGTCCACATAGGAGCGGTCCTGGGCAGCCGCCAGGACCTTGGGGAAGAAATCCTCGTATAGGCCACCCCGATTGAGGTAGTAGCGGCCGGTTCGCATGTAGGCCAGCGACGTGATCACTCCGCCCTGCACGCAGGCGCGGCTCTTCGAGTCCGCATCCAAGGAAAGGTCGTTGTAGATGCCCCAGTACTGGCGGGCGTCGACCACACCGGGGCAGGCAAGGCGACCGTTGCCGACAATGACCGTCTTGGCGCCACTTGGCCTGAGTGATGGCCTGATCTCAGCGATCACGCCACCAGTGATCCCGATGTCAACGGTGGGGGTGGTCGGATGGTCCCAGTGCGCGAGGTGAACGTTGCGGTGGATGGAATCGAATTGCACGGGTCATGCCCCCTTCTTCCGAGGTGGGACGAGTCCCTCAGTTGACCGCCCACGCGTGGCCGACAAGCGACCTGACTCGCAATGTCAACGGCGTGGCCGCAGCAGCGCGCCAGGACTCGCGCGAAGCCGCTGACATCGCCGAAGGCAAGACCTGGCGAGCGCCGGGTTGGGCTGACAGCGCTGACTACGCAGACGCGATCCGTTCGACGCTGGGCCTGCCACCTCTGAGCCAGGGCTGAGCTGAGTAGAGGCCTCTGAGGCGTTCAACGCGCCCCCGCAGATTCGTCGCCCGCCCTGCCGTCATCGACGATGAGGCATGAGTAGGCCATACTCCCGCCATGCGCATTGCCATCCTCAGTGCAGGAAACGCCGGCCAAGCATTCGCAGGAGGCATGACCCTCAGCGGGCACCAGGTCCATCTCGCTGCCGTCCCCGAACACTCGGAGCAGATCAAGATCATCCAGACCTTCGGTGGCGTCCTCGTCGAGGGCTCGACCGCAGCGGGCAAGGCGGGTGGCTTTGCGGAGATCGCTCGAGTGGACACCGACGTGGAATCGGCAGTGTCCCAGGCCGAGGTCGCCTTCCTCGTGGCCCCTGCCTTCGGACAGGAGGCCTACTTCGAGTACATCGTGGCCCACTCGCCCGACGATCAAGTGATCGTCATCCAACCCGGCAAGTTCGGGGCGTTACGCCTCGCCCAGATGATGCGCGAGGCAGGCCGCGATCCGCAGTCGCTTCTCATCACCGAGACCGACACATTCCTGTACGCAGCCAAGATCCATGGTCTCGATCGCATCTGGCTCCGGGGGATCAAGAGCCAACTGCCTCTGGCCGCACTGCCCCACACGCGCACCGATGAGGCTTTGGCGATCCTCCATCAGATCCATCCTCAATACGTGGCGGCACCCAGCGTGCTGACGACATCGATGAGCGACGCTGCCTACTCAATCCATCCGGTGACAACCCTGCTCGACCTCTCCCGGATCGAGTCGATGGGCCCCTACCGCACCAAGGCCTACAGCATCACCCCCGGCGTCGCCCGGATGGCCGAGGCAGTCGACGCCGAGCGGGTGCAAGTGGCACAGGCCATGGGAGTCGAGACCGATGATGTCTTCACACAGCTCAAGAGCATGTACGGCTTCCCCGGCGACAATCTCTACGAGGCACTGAGCAACACGACAGTGCACGTCGACCAGTTGACGCCGCGCAGCGCCCAGCATCGGTATGTCACCGAGGAGATCCCTTACGGGCTTGTGCCGATCAGCGAGATCGCGTCGATGCTGGGGATTCCGACCCCGAACATCGACGCGATCATCGCGCTGGCTTCCACGGTCAACGGCGAGGACTACCGGGACACCGGGCGCCACCTGTCGAGCCTCGGCCTGGGACGCATGACGCCGGAGGAACTGCTGGCAACGCTTTAGGTGACGCGATCTCCCGCTACGAGCACTCCCCGCACGCTGGCAAGGTCGTCAGCGGAAACGACCACGATGTCGGATCGCTTGCCCTCGGCGAGTCGCCCGCGATCCTGCAGTCCCAGGAGATCGGCCGTGCGTGTTGCCGTCATCAGCGCCACCTCACGCAGGTCGATGAAGCCCCGGCGATACCAGCGATCCGCGACGCCCAGCATGGGTTCCCACGCACCGCCGGCATAGTCGGTCGAGAGTGTGTCGACCATGCCTGCCTCTGCCAGGAGGTCCGCGCATTCAGGACTCGTCAGGCGCTGCGCGGTGATCATGTCGAGTGATGACACGTCTATGACGACGCCGGCCTCACGCAGGTCGCGGGCCAGGTCCAGCAGCTCTCTCTTGTCAATCGAGGGGTGGTTCAGATGGCCCGCGATGAGAGTTGCGCTGCTTGCGCGGGCCAGGTCAAGCAGCCGTGTTGCTGAGGGCCGTGCCGCATGGAACATGGCCGGAGCGCCAGTCATCTCTGCAAGGTGCACCGCCTCGGCAAAGGAATCGAGGGATGCTCGAACAGGCGCAACGGCGAACCGAAGGATCGCATCACGAGTAACCGGGAGCGCCTCCTCATCCAGGCCGAGATCAGCCATGGCACTGAGAAGTCTCTCTGAATCGGGCTCGGCCAGTCGTGAGCCTCCGACGAGCGCATCAATGAGGGAGGTGACCTGATCGGGGTCGAGCGCGACGCCCGTCTCCGCCACAAGGGCCTCCGGGATGTAGCGGTAGGCGGCCACACCACCGCCAAGCGTCGCGCCGCTCCCGACCTCGCCGATGAGGACGGCACCGGTCGCCAGCATGCGCTCTGCCGTCATCGCACGGTGCACTGGCGTGAGAGCCGAGCCATCAACAGCATCCGCGGCAACGAAGGCACTCGGCAGATGCGTGGTGGCGAGGAGAACGTCGATGTCGGCTGTAGGAATCTCTTCGGATAGGCCGAGGCCGCACACGTTCACGACCGTGGTGACGCCAGCGTCCCTGTGTCGTGCAATGTTCGCCTCGGCGATGTCACCGCTCAGTGCAGATGCGGCCGAGGAGAACAGAGGCCCAGTAGTGCATCCGTGGGCATGGGCATTGACGAGGCCGGGCAGCACGACACATCCGTGTGCCTCCCACACGATGGCGTCAGGAACATCTGCCCCACGTGATTCGATTCCCTCGATGATTCCGTCGCGCACGACAAGCGTGGCTCCTGGCAGGACACCACCATTGGTTACGACATCGCCGCCCGTGATGGCAATGCGCCTACCCATGGTGCGCATCATCTCGCATGGACAGGAGTTGCCGTTCGGCGCGAGGTGAGGGCAGGAGGAGTGCAGGGACGAGGGCGAGCAGGGCCACCACGGCCAGGACGCCAAAGGCCAAGCCGACTCCGGAGTCGGTGAGGAGGACGGCCACCACCGCGGCGCCAGCAGCCCCACCGAAGTTGCGCATCAACACCATGAACGAAGTCGCGGCGCCGACATCCTCGTGAGGCGCAGCGTGCTGGCATAGCAGGAGCACGGGGATGAGGACCAGGCCTGCTGCGGCGCCTATGCAGACGGAGGAGAGCAGCAGCGACGGGTATGAGGTCGAGACCAGGACCGAACCCGCAGCGACTGCAGCGAGAGCAACAGAGAGAACGGCCAGCAGCCTCGTGCCTACGCGCAGCGCCAGAATGCCGGTGAAGGCGCCGAGGGTCATCCACAGCACGGTCAGCGGGATGACCACGATGCCCGAATTGATGTCGGGCGCGGACTCCTGGGACAGCAGTGGCAGGTAGGTGAGCATGGCGAACTGCACGAAGCCGATGATGAGAGCCACGACAACAGCCGACACGATCGTCCTCGACTTGAGCAGGGTCGCGGGCACCAATCCCTGCTTCCGCCTCAGTGAATGCCAGACGAGCAGAGCGATCAGGACGATTCCCGAGATGAGCGCCCACCCCCAGCCGCGCTCGATGCCGAGCAGGAGCAGAGTCAGCCCAGAGATCATCAGGGCGCTTCCGACACCGTCGAATTGGCGGCTCTCGGCCCCGCGTGGCTTCTCATGAAGCTTGCCGAGAAGCAGGAAACCGGCAAGAACGATGACAGGAAGAATGAGTGCGAAGGCCCATCGCCACGATACGGAGACGAGTGCGCCGCCGATGAGCGGACCTAACCCGGCGGCAACGCCGTACGAGACGTTGTAGTAGATCTGCAACCGTGCTCGCTCGGCACTCGTGCAACGTCCCGCGAGTATCGCCTGGCCGACTGGCACGAGTCCCCCCGCACCGACTCCCTGGACGAGTCGACCGAGGATGAGGATCTCCAGCGACGGTGCGGTCATCGACACGACCGTGCCGACGAGGAAGACCGCGAGCGCGGACCACATGACATCGCGTTCGCCCCGCAAGTCCAGCCACCGACCCCACAGCGGGATCGTCACCGTTGAAGTCAGCAGGTAGCCCGCGACCAGCCACGAGACGGTAGATCCCCCGTCGAACTGCGCACCGATGGTCGTGAGCAGCGGGACGACGAGCGTGGAGTCCAGCACCGACAGGGTGCCCGTGAGGATGACGCCGATGAGTACTCGCGCACCGACACTTGCCGGAATTCGCGAACCCGCCATGACTCCCCTCCTCACCTTCGATCAAGATATGTTCACACAATTCCGTGACGAATCATGGAGCCGCCTCGGAGAGCTAAACCCCGGATCTACGCACTACGAGACAAATTCCTACCCCCGCAGCCAGAGCGAAACCAAGCCTGCGGCGGGTCACTATTCGCCCACCCCCCGGCGCGCTATTCTTCACTCACCAGAGGACCTTGGAGCGTGTGGCCGTGGCTCGTAGAGCACCCGTTCAGCAGCGAAGCATCGAGTCAATGAATCGTATGCTCGATGCCGGAGAGCAACTGTTCTACGAAGGTGGCAGCCCCGCCCTCACTCTGGAGGCAGTCATCGAGCGGGCCGAGACCTCCACCGGTTCGTTCTACGCGCGGTTCGGCGACATGCGCGGCTTCCTTGATGCCATGCATGAGCGAGTGCTCGGGCTGGTTGCGGCCGAATTCCTGCCAATCCTCGGCAAGGCTGGCATGGAACCTGATCTCGAGTCCTCCATGCACAAGGCCTTCACCGGAGTTTTCGAGGCAGTCGAGCGGCACAGGGTGCCGCTGTTCTTCTTCGCCGTAGGCAACTCACATGATCCCGAATGGCGTGAAATGGGCACCGAGTTCACCCTCGCGATGGCTGATGTGTTCACCCAGCTGATCAAGCAATACCTGCCGAAGTTCACGAGCACGGCCGACAAGCGTCGCATCGATATGGCCGTGCGCATGAGCATTGCTTCGGTATTCCAGCAGATCATGCTCGACCAGGAAGAGTTTTCGCGGGTGCACATGAGCCGTAAAGTGGTCGCAACTGAGTACGCCAACATCGTGTGCGCTTACCTGCGCGCAAAGCCGGCCAAGTAGCCGCTAAGCGCCACACACCACTTCACGAAAAGCCCTCGCCTTGCTCCGGGTACTCCGGGTGCGCTGGGCTCAAGCGGTGACTGCGCGCGGGGCGCTCTTCGCGATTCGGTTGCGATCAGCGAAGTAGGCCCATGCCGCAATCGCGATCTTGAACGCCTCCACGGCAGCTAGCGAACTCTGCTCACCGTTGAGCAGCAGCAGAAGCAGCTGACCGTTGTAGAACAGCACAAATGCGTACGCGAAGATTCGAACAGTCGGCATCTTTCGGTTCAGAATCAAGATTGCGGCAAAGAGCTGGCCTAGCGGCAGCACAAGGAAAACCCAGTAGTTTGGCGCGTTCAGTGCTCCGGCGGCCTTGATCGACTCTTCCCCGCCCTTAACGGTGAACCAGTAGATCGAGGAGAAGATCATTCCTGCGCACAAGAGAATGTTGGGTATCCAGTAGAGCACCCGGTTATATGAAGAGTGAGATGACTGTGACATGAGCGCCCCTACTAAATGTCGCACGTATGAGTTCGATTGGTTGGACGCTCCTCAAGCACCAACGGTCAGTAGCGTAGCACCGCGAAGCTGCTTTTTTAAAGTATATTCTCTTTTTTGTCGATGAATTCTTGTGCGCCCGTACACGCTCTCGCATGAGCCACGTCAGCCAAGCGCGATGACCAACTCAGTTCGATTCGGAAGTAATCAGGCGGGCTCGGGGGCCTCACTACTGGCTGCCTTCGGGACGCTGTTCGCGATTCGGTTGCGATCCCAATGGAAGGCCAATGCCCACACCACAATCTTGAAGCCGGCGAGGGCAGCCAACGTGTAATCCTGCACATTGATCAGCAGGATCAACTCAAGTGCGAAGTAGAAGAGCACCCAGGAGTAGGCGAAAACTCGGAGTGTGGGGAACTTCCGCCACAAGATGATGGCGGCTGCCAGCAGCTGAGCGATAGGCAGTACCCAGAGCCCCAAGTACTCCGGCATGCGAAACTCACCGGTCAGCTCATCCGCCATGGCCGAACTGCGAAAAACCAGCACGGCGGAAAAGATTAGAAGCGCGCACAGGATGATCGTGGCTGCCCAGTAGCGCCCACGATTCCAGGTCTTCTCAGTCGACTTACCCATGTCCACTCCCCAAAGATATTTCTCTAATCCTAATGGGTGACTCAGCCCTCACGAGGCACACTCGCCAGGAATCCTCGTCACAGGGCAAAGTCGTCACGGCCAACGGGCCGCGCGCCGTCAGGGATTCGGTGCTGCCGCTTGCGCCCTAGCTTCTGCGTTCGATGACTTCTTGGGGAGCAATGCCAAA
>CAIZPS010000173.1 GCA_903934925.1 uncultured bacterium
GAGGTAGTGGGCTACATCGCCTGCGTCGAGGGCTTCGCTTCGCTGAGCGCTGTCCTCGACGGTGCGAGTTCGGTGTTTCCCATGGTGTTCGGAGAGGACGGGCGGCATGTCCGCTCGAATGTAGGGGTGTCCTGGCTGCCACTGGGCAGTCCGGTGGAGATTCGAGTGACGTTCGCGCGAGGCGACGTCCTGAACTGAGGGGGAGAAGTGACGAACGCGAGTGCGGGAATCTCCGCTGCTGTGCCGACCGTTGAGATCGATGATGGGCGTGTGCGAGTGACGAAGTGGCACTTCGAGCCCGGAGCCTCGACCGGGATGCATACTCATGAGTTCGACTATCTCGTGGTCCCCGTGACGGGCGGTGACTTCTCGGTCGCGCTGCCCGACGGCACGATCACTCCCATGACCCAGAACCCCGGTGCGGCATATGCGCGGCAAGCAGGTGTCACCCATGATGTGATCAACATTGGGGCCAAGGCGGCATCATTCGTGGAGGTCGAATTCCTGACGTCATGAACGCTGGGAAGCGATCACGAAGGCGGCAGCCCCCAGGGCGACCAGAAGAATGAGCCATCGGAAGAGTGCGGGTGAGAGTCGCTGAGCGATTCGTCCCCCTGCCAGTCCTCCCAGTGCAGCACCGATGGCGACGGCTATGGCGAGGGGCACGTCGACGGGGGCGACCACGAGGAAGATCAGCGCCGCGAGCACATTGGCGACTCCAGTAGCGACATTCTTGATCGCGTTCGCCTCCTGGAGGTTGGAGAGTCCCGCATAGAGCATCACGCTCAGGGTGATGACGCCTGTGGCCGCACCGAAGTACGACAGGTAGATGCCGGCGAGCATCACGCCGACGAACAGGATGCTTGCACGCTGGTGGACGGGCTCGACCCGCCGTGAGATGTGCCGCGTGATCCATGGCTGTGCGAGTGTCAGGAGTCCTGCGGCGATGATGAGCCAGGGGATCACGGCGGTGAACGCCTCGGGCGGAAGCACGAGGAGCAGCGGCACCCCGAGCATGGCGCCCGTCACCATGGCGACGGTGGCTATCAGGATTGGTCGGCGCATATGCGACTGGCGCAGAGCGGATCGGTACGTGAACGCTCCTGTTACGTTGCCCGGTGACACCCCGACGGCACTCGTCACGTTGGCGGCCAGAGGGGGCAGGCCAAGGGCGATGAGAGCCGGGAAGGTGATCAGGGTCCCGGCACCCACGGCGGCGTTCATGACCCCTGCGCCCACGCCTGCCAGCAGGGCCAGCAGCAATTCACCCACGCCGATGCCCCGCGGTGATCGAGGCTGCCGTGAGCATGGTGGATTGTGTCACGGGAGGTGGGCTGGCGGTGGGGATGACGAACGGTCGCTCCCTGGAGGATGTCCTCCGCGAGGGTGGCAGAACCGCTAGCGTGGCCCGGACCCGGCAGGAGGAACCATGGCTCAGCAGTCCCCACCCAGCGACGAGGACTTGACCCCTCTTGTGGCGGAGGCTGGCGCCGAGGAGACTCCGCGCGAGCGTCTCACCGAGTTGTCGCACCATGACGCTCCTGAAGTCCGCGCCGCCGCTGCGGTGAATCCACGCATTCTGACGAACGTGCTGACTCGTCTGTCGAAGGACGAGGACAAGCGGGTGCGCGCATCCGTTGCCATGAATCCGGTGACCAGTGCCGAGGTGATCGAGGAGCTCTCCTTCGACGAGGACTGGACCGTTCGTGCGGCGACGGCGAGCAACCCGTCCACCGCTGCCTACAGCCTCGGCGAACTCATCCGCGACGACGACGTCCGGGTCAGGATCGAAGCCGCCGCCAGTCTGGGCCTCTCGCGCAAGGATCTTGAGCGCGTGTCCAAGGACGACGACGCCCGCGTGCGGTCCGCTGCTGCCGCAAATCCGGGCGCCTCCGAGGACGCTCTCTCCCGCCTCTCCGCGGATTCCGAATGGCAGATTCGTGCGGGGGTGGCGGGAAATCCCGCTGTCGCAATGGTGCTGCTGCGCACGCTGGCAACGGACGAGGACTGGCGAGTGCGGCAGGCCGTGGCCAGCAATCGGTCCACGCCGAGCGAGGTGCTGGCAGCCCTCGCTCTTGATGGGGATGAAGGTGTGCGCGCGGCTGCACAAAGAGTCAGTTCGTGAACTGAGGGTCAGAACGAACTGCCGCCTCCGCCAACTCCTCCGCCACCGCCCCCGCCTCCACCACCGAGTCCGGAACCGCTCGAACGGCTGGTGGAGCCCGCCGACACCGACGACGTCATGGTCGATGTGATCGAGCTGAACGCCAACCAGGTGGTCGCGCGGATGCCGTACTCGCTGAGCTGGGTGGGATCGAGATCGGGGAAGCTGTGGATCCAGGTGTCCTCGAGTCCGAGGGCGATGGCATACGGCAGGAACGTGGCGAAGACCGCGTAGTCGGGCATGCCGGAGCGCTCGGCGAAGTCGCGGCGTGCTGCGGCCGAATCGGAGTCCAGGAAGCGTCGGAAGCCCTCGGCCTGTGACAGGAAGGTGGCTGACGTCTGTGTCTGGCGCCGTGGGGTGATGATGGCTCCGGCAACCCCACCGATGATGAGGCCGAGGCTGATCGGGAACAGCACTGACAGCAGGCCCAGGGGGAGTACGCCAGCACCAGTGATGACGGCGACGATGGACGCCACGATGCCCAGGGCACCGGCGAACGCCGTGAAGCGGTACGGCCGATCGGGGCGGTAGCCCTCAGGGTTGTAACTGCCGGTCATGCGCGCCGCCGTCCCGAGTCGACTCGAGAGGGTCTTGATCGCTGCGGCGAGCATGGGGTCGTACTCCCCGATCACCGCGGCCGGCTGCCCCTTGAAGACGGCTTCGAGAAGGTCCTCCTCCCAGTCGAGCAGTGGGTCGCGGCCGGTGCCTTTCCAGTTGAGGAGGAGGCGCTCCTTCTGGAACAGGCGCTTCTCTTCTTCCTCGATGGTGAGATGCCCGCGGGCGGCAAGATCGGCGAGTGTGGCGGCGATTCCGCTCACGGCCACCTCGCCCTCGATCCCCGCCTGAAGCATGGCCGGCCGCATCCCCTCGGGCGGTTCGTACCGCACGGGCGCAGCGGCGAGCACGATGCCCTTGCTGCGCCTGCGCAGCAGCAGGGCCGTGATGATCGGAATGACCAGTGCCGCGAGGCCAAGAGGCACTCCGAATCCAATGTTCCGGGATCCGGCACTCATCTCGGCCGTCATGGGATCCTCGGCGATGACCGGTGTCGGCACAGCCGTGAAGGCATCGGGGCGCCAGGCGATCGCACCCGTCAGCCATCCCTCGCCACTCCATCCGGTCGAACGCGCCGTCAAGGTCGTGGCTCCGTCGGGGCCGTTGTTGAGGTCGACCTCGCATCCGAGCATGTAGTAGGTATCCGCAAAGCACAGTGCTGCGACGGCAGGACTCGGGCCGCGGACACTCACGTCAGCGCTGTAGATCGGGAAGTCCCACTGGTCGCCGACGAAGTCCCAGTACAACTCGATGTCCCCAGGCTGCACCTCTGCGGGTGTCTCCGAAGTGATGTCGCCTTCGTCGATCACGTCGAGGCCGTTGCTGACGCGGTAGGTGATCTCGAACTCGTAGAGGCCGAGGATGGGAATATCCTCGTCGCCGATCCGCAGTGAGAGAAGGTCACCGAAGTCGTCGACGGTGTAGGTCACCTCCTCGCCATCGCGCGTGACCTCGATGAGACTGACGTCATACGTGCGCTGGAGGCCACCGTCGAGCAGATCGGCCGTCGGGATGTCGCGAATGATGCCGCGACGGACCTCCGCCGTGCCGGTGTTGTAGGTGATGCGTTCCGACACGATCATGTCGGTGTCGGGAAGCACCTCCACATCGACGGCGTAGTTGACGATCGCCTGCACGTCCGGCGGATACTCGGTCAGGGGGTCGCCGTAGACCTGCTCGAGGACGTCCGACACGAGGTCGTCAACGTCGGTCAGTGTGTCGTCTTCCGCGTGGGCCGAGCCAAGGATCGCCGCTGGGGTCAGGAAGGCCAGTGCGAGGCCAGCGACGGCAAGCCCACGGATGAGACGGCGCATCTGTGCCCTACTCGCTGAAATCCACCCGAGGTGCTTCGCGCCTGGCGGCATCGGCCTCCTCGTAGACGGGGCGCATGCTCACTCCCGCCAGCCCGGCGAACCACATCGAGGGGATGGTGCGCAGGGCAGTATTGAAGGTCACCACTGTGTCGTTGTAGAACTGCCTGGCGAACTGCAGCTGCGATTCGACTTCGGCCAGCTGAGCCTGGAGGTCGCGGAAGTTGGCGGTTGCGGTCAACTGCGGATACGCCTCGGCCACGGCGAAGAGCCGACCCAGGGCCGCCGTCAGGCCGCCGTCGGCCATGGCCTTGTCCTCGAATCCCTTGGCCTCCAGGCTCGCCGTTCGTGCTGCCGTGACGGCCTCCAGGGTGGACGCCTCGAAGTCCTGGGCCCCCCGGACAGTCTCGACCAGATTGGGGATCAGGTCGGCCCGCTTGGTCAGCAGGGTGTCGATGTCGGCGAAGGAGCCGATGCAGAGCTGATCGAGGCGACGCAGCTTGTTGAACTGCGTGATCACGAATGCCGCGAGCACGACCAGCAGCACGATGATGAGCAGAACGATCCAGACCACGGCCTACCTCCCTCAGTGGACCCGCATGCGCACGCTAACAGCCTCGGTGCCAGACCCCGGCACGGTCGGGGAGATCAGTCCTTGCTCAGGGTGGCCAGCTGCGACACGAAGAGTCCGAGCAGGGCGACCCAGATGCCGACGGTGATGGTGTCGGAAGCGATCCAGTTCGTCATGTCGCTGATGATCGAGACGACGACCGCGAGGGTCACGGCCACGAGGCCGACGATGGCCCAGACCCGCTGCCGGGACTCACTCATGGTGGTGGATCGGGTGTTCCCCTTGCCGGTGACCCCCTGCCACAGGCCGACGAGCCCAAGCAGAGCCATCGCTGCGCCAAGCAGGAGCCCCCATCCACCCCAGTCGCCGACCGGCTGCTGGATGACGGCGATCACAAGGGTGATCAGCGCAACAAGGAAGTAGTACCAGCCCAGCACCTTCTGCTGGCGAGTAGTCCACGAGCTCATCCATGCCTCCCGGGAAGTCCAAGGGCTCACGCGGTCGAGTGCAAGTCTGCAGGACGCGACGAGTTCGAGCGCTGCGCCACGCACAGGGCATCGTGGGGATTAGCTCGAGCGCTGCGCCACGCACAGGGCATCGTGGGGATCGGCTCGAGCGCTGCGCCACGCACAGGCCATCGTGGGGATCAGATGGTGGCGGAAGGCACGACGAGTTGCTGGGCCAGGCGCACTGACTGCTCGGCGTTGGCCTCCTCGAAGAGCCTGAGTGAGCCTCGTACGCCTAGCCCTCGAAGATGTGCTTCCACGACCGTGAAGACCTCATGGCCCTCCTCGGCGAGCACCTCTCGAGCCACGACCATCTCCTCGCCGGAAAGGCCGCTGGGATGGACCCCGAACACGAGGGTCACCGGTCGTGATGACGTGACTACGCCCATGCTTGCATCGATGCGGCTGATCACATCGTGCGGTGATGAATTGCAGTCGATGAGCAGGCCGCCAGGAGCAATGGGAGTGTCTCGCCCGAGAGGGAACGGGCTCTGCGTGAAATCGGCCCGTTCACGGTCGCGTCGAAAGAACGACGGATGGCGCAGCATGCGAACCAGCAGCACGAGCAGCCCGAGGATGATGATGACCGCAGCGATCGTCAGCGGGGGAGCCAGGCCCAGCCATGCCGATCCACTGGCAGAGTCCGCGGGATTCGAGACTGACCTGATCCCGACGACGAGCATCAGTGCCAGCCCGACGGACCCGATCAGCGGACCCAGCCCCACCATGAGGAAGCCCTTCAGGCTCGCGGTCACGTGCCTGCGGTAGTAGACGATGCAGGCAATGCCGGTGAGGGAGTAGTAGAACGCGACGAGAATGCCGATGGAGGACAGTGTGTCCACCATCGCGTTCTCGGAGATGCTCGATACGAGCAGGTACCAGCCAGCGGCGATGATGCCGAGCAGGGCGAGTGACGCCCAAGGTGACTTGAACTTCGGGTGTGTCAGTCCGAGCTTGGCGGGCAATGCTCCCCTGCGCGCCATGGACAGTACGGCCCGGGAACCGGGCACCATGGTGGACTGCGTCGAGGCCAGGGCACTCAGAAAGACGGCGAGGAGGACGAGGAAGGCCACGGGGCCGAACACGACTCCTGCCATGTCCACCAGGACGAGGCCCGACTCGCCGACGGCATTGAAGTTCGTCTTCCCGAGGTAGATGACGACGAATACCGCCACAACCACGTAGGTGGTCAGGAGCACGATCGTGGAGATGACGCCCGCCTTGCCGGCATCGGACGGCTTGCGGCACTCCTCGGACAGGTTGGTGGCGGCCTCCCACCCCCAGAAGGCGAAGACGCCCAGCAGCATCGCGGCCACGAGGGAGTTCAGACCCGAGGAGAACGGATTGAGCCACGCCGAGTCGAACGCGGGGAAGTACGTCTGACTGGCGAGAAAGGCTGCTGCGATGCCGAAGGCCAGCAGAATGCTGATCTGGACGAAGGTCAGGATGGTCTGAAGTCGAATGCTTGAGTCGGACCCGACGATCGCCAGCCCCGTCATGAGGAGGATGAGACCGGCTGCACAGCCGATCACGAGGCCACGGTTGTCGGCCAGCGAATCCAGGCCGAAGGTCAGGAAGCCGTAGGTGATCGCCGTCTCGGCCAGTGAGCCGAGTACGAGGATGCCAGCCGCGGCGACAGCCCAGCCGGCGATGAAGCCAGGCCTGGGACCGATGGCCCGCGATACCCACGAGAAGGTCGTTCCGCAGTCGGGGTCGCGGCGCCCGAGGTACATGAAGGCGAGCGAGGTCAGTGCCATGGGAATGAAGGACACGATGAGCACGATGGGCGTCGAGTAGCCGACGAGCAGGGCCATCGGAGCCAGGATCGCCGCCAGGGAATAGGCCGGGCTGGTGGTGTTCACCCCGATCGCGATGGCCTGGAGCAGGGAGTATCCCTGCCCGCTCTCCTCGGTTACTTGCTCGGTTTCGGTCAGGCTCATGAGGTGTATCCAAGCACCGAGTGCGGCGTCCCGTGGGTATTCTCGCGGGGTGCCCGAAAGCGCCGACCGTTCGTCCTACTTCCCCGCGATCGAGCAGAAGCACGGCCAGCCGATGTCGTATTGGTTCGAGGTGATGGGCGAGTTGGCGGGTCGAAAGTATCCGGAGCAGATCGCCTACCTGCGCGAGAACCACGGATTCAGTCAGACTCATGCGAACGCCCTGGTCCTCTACAGCCGCGGTTCGACGACGTCGCGACGCTACGACTCGCTCGACGGCTACCTCGAGGGGATCGACCCTGTCCGGAGCGCAACTGTTCGAGCCGTCTTCGCCTCGCTCCTTGCGGACTACCCCGACCTGAGTCTGGTCATTGCCTGGAACCAGCCCATGCTCAAGCGCAACCAGGACTACGTCATCGGGGTCTCGGTCGCAAAGGAGCATGTGCTGCTGGGCCCGTGGGGTGACAACGTCATCGAGCGGCTCCGGCCCGTTCTCGAGGGGTACCACCTGAACAAGAAGACGATCCGCGTGCCCGCGGACTGGAATGTCGACAGCGAGCTGCTGAGGGCGATCGTCGAGCCCCGCCTTGCTGAGATTGGCAACTGATCGCCTTCCCGGGCGTCAGTGACCGACACCCATGTGCCAGTCCTTCTCAAGCTCGCGGCGGCGCAGGTAGTGCAGTTCGCACACGTCATCGAGGTACACCTCGTCGTCGCAGTAGCGACAGTTCATGGCGTCTCGTCGTCGCTGTAGCGACAGTTCATGGCGTCGCCCCTCTCAGGCCCGACCTCGTGACGAGGCGATCTCATTGTGCACGCATGATGGCTCCCGATCGAGGCAGTTCCCAGCCAATCCCCGGATATGGCCGACCACATGAGCCGCTCAGGGGGCATCACCCCTGCTACGTCGGTTACATTCCAGGGGTGTATTCGCCGCGCTCGAGCATCGGATCGAAGAGCTCGATCCCGCGCATCGAGTCCTTCCTCGGTGGGGGCGGCATCATGTCCGGTCCATCGCCCGACGCAGTGGCATCGTGGCGGAGCAGCAGACGGCGACGCGACTGATGGGCACACGAGACGGTGACGCAAAGGGGGTCGGGATGCGTGAGCCACTGGTTCAGGCTCCGGCACGTCGGCGTGGTGACCTGGTGGATTCAGCGGCCATGCTGGGGATGGTGCGCTTCCTGATGGCACGGCCCACCTGCGCCCAGATCTGCCAGGAGATGGCCCTCAACCTGCTGAGCGCTCACCAGCCTCGAAGCGTGATGATCGCGCTCTTCGGGGCCGATGGCTCGCTGCACGTCGTGGGGGAGTTCGGACTCGCCCAGGGCGACCTGGAACAGGTGAGCACCGTGTCCCTATGGGACGGGCAGCCGATGGCGGATGCCGTCCGCAATGGCGAACCGGTGCTTGTCTCGGACGCGAGTTCCACGCTGCACGACCATGGGCGCATCCTGGGGCTCGGGCCGGATGCGCAGGCACTGGTTGCCTGGCCCCTGACCCTGCCCAGCCAGCGTGTCGGGGTGCTCCAGGTGTCGTTCGCTACACCGGTGGATTCGTCGCTGTTGCGTGCCGACCTCACCGGCGTCAGCGCGGTGCTCGCTCTCTACCTGTCCCTGCTGACGAGCATCTCGGCACTGCCGGATCGTGCGGTCGAGGTTCTGGGGGCTATCGAATCCAGTCAAGCCTTCCCCGCCGGGGAGTTCGCCTCCCTGCACGTCCGCGCGTCTGCCCGCAAGCCTGCGCCGAGCAGGCTGTCGCCTCGCCAGCAGGAGGTCCTCACTCTCATCGCCCAGGATCTGACCAACGCCCAGATCGCCAAGCGCATCGGCTTCAGTGAATCCACGGTGCGGCAGGAGACGATGGTCATCTACCGCTACTTCGGGGTTGGCGGCCGGCAGGACGCCGTCGCCCAGGCTCGGGCTCGAGGAATGCTCGCCAGCGCGTAGTCGCTGGCCGTGGTTCCCCGGCTCGCACGACGTACGCTGATGAGGTGAAGGGTCCGGTCTCGCGCTTGATCGCGGGGATCGCCTGTGCTGTTCTCGTCCTCGCCGGTGTCGCATGGCTCGGTGTGAGCCAGTGGCAGTCACGCGAGGACCTGGCAGTAGCCGCAGTGGGCACACGGCCCCCAGCGAACGACGCCACGACCCCTCCCGACGTCCAGGAGAGTCCCGGCAGCACGTTCTCGACACCTCGGCCGATTGAGCCGTCGAGCGTCCCGGTTGAGTTGTTCCCCGTTCCCCGCTTCGTGCGGATCCCCGGTATCGATGTCGCTTCACGGATTGTGCCGGTGGGGCTCGAAGCCAATGGAGCCCTTGGCATCCCCGAGGATGTCTCGCTTGTGGGCTGGTACCGCCTCGGCGTCCCACCGGGTGCTGATCAGGGATCGGCCGTGCTGGTTGCGCATCGTGATGGCCGCGGTCAGGGGCGAGGGGTCTTCTACGAACTCGGTCGGCTTGACGTCGGTGACCTCGTCTCGGTGCGTACGGATGCTGGCGACACCGTCGACTACAGCGTCGTGGCGCGGGAGTCCATAGCCAAGCAGCGGCTGCCCTACGAGGAGCTGTTCTCTGTGGAGGGGCCCCCTCGCCTGACCCTCATCAGCTGCGGCGGCTACTACGACCCTGCTGACGGCGGCTATCAGGACAACATCGTCATCTCGGCCGTCCCGGTGGCCGACTCCTGAGACGCCTGAGGGCCCTGTGACGTCACTGTGGGTGTCTTTGGTCCCGACTTCCCCCGATGGCATGGACGCACGGAGGGCGCCGGACCACAATGGAGGAGTTGGACGCTCATCCGTCGCTGTCTGGTGAAGGAGCGCATGATGAAGACCACGGATTCCGGCAAGAACCGGCTCAGCCGCACTGCTGCCAAGGAAGTGCCCCACCGATCCCATGAACGCTTCTACTCCGCGCGCGCCGACGTGAAGAAGGCGTGCGAGGACCTGCTCCATCTGTTGCGAACATCCCCGGCTCATGAGGTTGTCGTCCGTGACTTCGTCGCTGCCGTCGATCGCCTCATGCATGATCTCCAGCAGGTTTCGCCCGACGAAGCGAAGGCCACGTCGGCCGTGCGCGAGATGGGCAAAGAGGCTCAGCACCTGCAGGTGGCCGAGACGTGGGTGGCGGCGGCTGATCGCGTCCTTGACCGGCTGGGTGCGCGTGCCAACCATCAGATGCGCGGAGACCTGCTCGAAGCGCAGGAGCGCGTCATGTGGTGTGTCCGTGCCCAGCACTGGGATGGTGAGTTGACGTCGACCACGACGCAGTTGCAGAAGCTCGTTCAGCAGGCGGAGGCTCACGCGGCGCGCGTTGCGTCGTGAGCTTTCTGTGAGCTAGCGGAGCAGGCCCACGGGCAGACGAGTCTCCACGACCTGTCCGCCGGTGAGTTCCACCCGGTAGGCGGCTGCCTCCGGGTAGGCGGAAGCGTCATCGCAGACCACCTCGACCGGATCGGTGCCCTCGTACAGCAGGCCGGTACGGTCGTCTGTCGCGAAGGACATTGGCAGGTCGCCGGCGGCCACGAGCCGGTGGGTCAGCGGTCGTCGCTGGGCCTCGGAGTCGTAGTGCACCGCATTGCCGTAGGGGAGCAGGGCCAGGCCGTTGGCGGCAAGCTGCAGTTCGGCTCCGAAGGAGTCGGTGGGCCCACCCACATGCCAGCAGATCGATCCGGCACTGACCCCGGCCAGCACCGCTCCTCGTTCCCACGCGTCGTGCATGGCCTCATCCACGCCGTGCAGACGCCACAGGGCAAGGAGGTTCGCGACGCTGCCGCCCCCCACCCAGATGACGTCAGCGGCCGCGAGGGCATCGCGGGGTGGGCGGTTCGGCTGGGGGAACAGGGCGAGGTGGTCCAGATCGCAGCCGACCTCAGACATCGCCGCGTACATCATCGACAGGTAAGCCGGATCATCGCCGCTCGCGGTGAGCACGAAGCAGACGCGTGGGCGCGGTCGGCCGGTCAGTTCGAGGGCACGGCGCATGATGCCGCCGGGCCGCACCACGCCCTACAGGCCCGTGCCGACGAAGCCGCCGCTGGTCGCGAGAATCCGCCGGGTGGAAGGCACATCCGGCATTCTTCCCGCCCGTCGAAGACCCCCGGCCAGCGCCCCCGCAGGCGCCGTCTTCCCCCGAAGGTCTAGGATACCCCAGGGGGTATGTGAATGGTCGAGGGAGAGCACTCATGAGATCAGTCCACGAGCATCCGGCCTGGTTCGGAGCCGTCATGGGCACCGCGGCGACCTCCATCGTCTTGTTCGTGCAGTCAGAGGTCTGGGGCATTCCGTGGCTGGAGTGGGCAGCGGTGGTGCTCCTGCTCCTGGCGAGCATCCTGGCCGTCGCGCTGGCGCCCCGCTACGCCCGTCGGCTCAGTCGACGATCGGAGCTTGTGGTCGAACTCGGGGATCCCGGCCACGGCGCGATGCTCGCGACCCTTCCCGCGGGCCTGCTCGTCCTGGCCGTCGCCTGGGCGCGTGTAGGGCCGGTTCTCGTCCCCACGTCTGTCGCGGTCTGGATCGACATCGTCATCGCTTCGATCGGGGTGATCCTGGCTCTGACCGTGGGCATCGCCTGGGCCAATGCGATCGCCTCGGGCACTCATGACCTCGCCTCCGTGAACGGTGGGTGGCTGATTCCGCCGGTGATGAACCTGCTCGTCCCGCTGGCCATCGTCCCGGTCATGCTGCGCTATCCGGATCAGGCGCCGTGGCTGATGGTCGTCGCCTTCGCCTTCTACGGGATCGGTGCCGTGCTGTTCCTGGCCGTGTTCACTCTCGTCATCGCCCGCCTGGCCCTGCGCCCGCGGCAGATGGCACAGATGGCGCCGTCGCTGTGGATTCCCCTTGCGCCAGCCGGCATCCTGGGGTTCGCCCTGCTGCGCCTGTTGCAGGCCGGCCAGGAACTTGGACTTTCGGGCTTCTCGTCCACGACCGCCGGGGTCATCGTTGCCGCAATGGGCATCGGCCTGGGCCTTTGGTGGACCCTCTTCGCGGGTGTCGAGGTCGCTCGCCTGAGGCGGGCTGGAGGCATCCCGTTCCATCCCGGATGGTGGGGCTTCGTCTTCCCGATCGCGGCCATGACGTTGTCGATCATCGGCGTGGGTTCGGTGATGGAATCCGGTCCGGTTCTCATCGCCGGAGTGCTCGCGACCGTGACTCTGCTGCTCGTCTGGCTGCTGGTCGCCGCACGCACGCTGGACTTGGTCCGGCGCGCTCGGGCTCGCTAGCATCCGGGGGACGCCTGCTGGCAGAACGGCTGACGGCGCGTCCACCGGCTGGTGCCGGCGTGCTGGAGGTCTTCTCGTGATCCTCGACGCCTCGGATGCAGCTCGCATGCATCATGCGGACCCAGTGATGGTGGAGGAGATTCTCGCCTTCGTCTCCCACCGTCTGCTGGAGCCTGAGGAGCCCCTCGATGGGCTGGCAGATCGGGACCGTCTTGCCGCCTCCCTCGACGGGCTCATCTGCGAGAACGGACGCGACTTTCGCGAGGTCCTCGCGATCTACGAGAACGATCTCGCACCCACCGTGCTGTCGGCAGACAGCCCGCGAATGTTCAGTTTCGTCCCGTCTGCTCCGACCAAGGCCTCCCTGCTCTTCGACATGGTCGTGTCCGCGGCCTCGCTGCAGGGCATCTCCTGGTTCGAGGCCGCGGGGGCGGTCATGGCGGAGAACCAGGCCCTTCGGATCCTGTCCGATCTCGCAGGCCTTCCGCCCGAGTCGGGCGGCGTCTTCGTCTCGGGAGGCTCTGCTGCAAATCTCTCGGCACTCGTCGTGGCACGCGACACCATGCGACGTCGGCGTCGTGAAGCGCAATTGCCGGATCTGCCCCTGCGTGTGGTCGTTAGCGACCAGGCGCACTCGTCCATCGCGAACAGCCTCAACATCACGATGATGACCGCACTGGTCGTCGACACGCGGGCCACTGACGGCGTGCTGACCGGTCAGTCCGTCCGACATGCGCTGGCCTCAGACCCCGATCCCTCGGACATCTGCGCGGTGGTGGCGACAGCGGGGACGACGAACGCAGGCATCGTCGATGACATCGTCTCTATCGGTGAGGTGGCTCGCGAGCACGGTTGGTGGCTGCACGTCGACGGTGCCTACGGCGGTGCCGGCATCCTCTCCGCACGAGTCCGACCGCGCTTCGCGGGAATTGATCGGGCGGACTCCATCGTCATGGACCCGCACAAGTGGTGGTTCTCGCCTTTCGACGCGGCGGCACTCCTCTACAGGGATCCACGTCTCGCAGCTGCGGTGCACACGCAGGATGCGTCCTATCTCGATGTCATTCACGACGGCGACATCAATCCCAGCGACCTCGCCCACCACCTCACCCGACGGGCGCGAGGCCTGCCTCTGTGGTTCTCGCTCGCGGTCAACGGCATCAATGCCTACCGGGACGCTGTTGACCGCGGTATCGACCTGGCCCGCTATGCCGCTCGCAGACTGTCCGAGCGGTCAGACTGCATGCTCGTCCGCGAGCCCGACCTCTCGATCGTGCTCTTTCGCAGACGGGGATGGGGTGAGGCTGACTATGCGCACTGGTCGCAGGACCTGCTGCAGCGGCAGCGCGCGTTCGTCACGTCCAGTCGCTGGCGAGGAGAGGTCGTGGGTCGATTGGTCTTCCTGCACCCGGCCACGACCGAGGAGATGATCGACGAGGTCATCGACGCTCTGGGCTAGGACGATGCACCCACGGGCGAGCGCCTGATTGGATTGCGCCGTGGGGATCCTCGGGCTGGTCGGCCAGACGATCCTGCTGGGTATTGCGGCCGCCTTCACTCCCTCGCTGCTGGCGCTGCAGATTCTCGTCTGCTCGGGCGACCCATGGCGCCGCCGAGCGGCGGCGGTGGCCGTCGGCGGGTCGTCTGCCTTCATCCTCGTCGGGGGTCTGCTGTACTTCGGGTTCGCTCAACTGCCCACGTCGGCCGGAGCCCCGACTACCGTCGCCATCGCCCTCCGACTCGTGGCTGCCGTCGTCCTCCTGGGGGTGGGGATCGTGCTGCTCCTGCCGCACCCGGGGCTGCAGCAGCGGACGGAGCATGACGTTCAGGGGTACGTCGCGCGGGCGTCGACCTGGGTGTTCTTCTGGGTTGCTTTCGCGCTGAGCATCAAGGACGTCTCGTCCTTCGTGGTCCTTGCCCCGGCCCTGCATGACATCGCGGTGTCCGATGTGAACGCTGTCGTCCAGATGGCGCTGCTCGTCCTGCTCTTTGCCCTGGCATTGTCTCCGGTGCTCGCTCCACTCGTGGCGCGGCTGGTTCTGGGGCATCGTGCGGATCGAGCATTCCAGCGCATCTACCGGTTCACCATGGACCACCAGTTCCAGCTCATCGCTGCCATGGCCCTGCTCATCTGCCTCTATCTGGGAGTGACAGGGATCCAGATGCTCCTGGCGGCCGGGTAGACCCGTCGGCACTTGAGCCGACACACGGCGTGGTGTCGTTGCATCTCAGGCCCCTGATGAGGTTATCCTCGTCATACTCACCGTCAGTGGTGCCTGTTCGAGAACGCTGGGGAAGGCGACTCTCGAAGGAGGCGGACATGACGATCGTGGTGAACGCGCGAGGTGCGTCCGATGCTGGCCCCAGCATGGGACCAGCGCGGGGTGTCATCTTCATCCACTCATGCCCTCGTGCGGTGAGCCCGCACCTGGAGTGGGCGCTCGCCCGTGTGTTCGGCTCGCGGGTTGACGTCGATTGGGCTGCTCAGCCCGTGGAACCCGGGTCAGTTCGGGCCGAGTTGATCTGGGGCGGCCCCCTCGGCACCGGCGCTCGGATCGCCAGTGCGCTGCATGCCTTCCGGCAACTGCGTCACGAGGTCACGGAGGATCCCAGTCCGGGCCGCGAGGGTGAGCGATTCTCCTTCACGCCGGCGCTTGGCCTGTTTCGCGCCAGCATCGGGGCGCATGGTGACGTCATGGTTCCGGAGGACCGGCTGCGCACGGCGCTCGCCCAGGTGGCGATGACGGGGGAGTCGCTGACGGACGAGATCGCCCGCCTGATCGGCACTCCGTGGGACGAGGAGCTAGAGCCCTTCCGCTGCGCCCACGAGGGCTCCACCGTTCGAATCCTCCACCAGGTCGTCTGACCCAGCTCCCGTTTCTCCCGCTTAGCGGGACAAACGGGGCTGTGTGGCCCTGAATCGGCCTGTCTGGCCCGGTTTCTCCCGCTAAGCGGGACAAACGGGGCTGTGTGGCCCTGAATGGGCCTGTCCGGCCCGGTTTCTCCCGCTAAGCGGGACAAACGGGACGCTACAGGGGGATGTTGCCGTGCTGGCCCCGCACACCGGGGGTGTCCCAGAGCACGCGCGCCACGGTCGACCGGGTGACCGCCGGATCCACGACCGCGTCGACGACACCCATGTCCACGGCTCTGGCGATCCCACCGGAGATGACCTCGTGCTCAGCGGCAAGTTCGAGTTCGACCTGCGCGCGGGCATCCTCGGGAACCTCGGCGAGTCGACGACGGTGCAGGATGCGGATCGCGGCCACGGCGCCCATGACGGCCACCTCGGCATCGGGCCAGGCGAAGACCTTGGTCGCCCCCAGCGAGGCGGAGTTCATGGCGACGTAAGCGCCGCCGTAGGCCTTGCGTGTGACAACGGTGACTCGAGGCACGACGCACTCGGCGAAGGCGTGCAGCAGTTTCGCACCGCGCCGGACGACGCCCTCCCACTCCTGGCCCACGCCAGGCAGGTAGCCGGGGACGTCAACGAGGACGACGAGTGGCACGGCGAACGCATCGCACATCCGCACGAAGCGGGCCGCCTTCTCTGCACTGTTGGAGTCCAGGCAGCCGCCGAGGCGCAGCGGATTGTTCGCGACGATGCCGACCGTGCGACCGCCGAGGCGGCCGAGGCCGACGACCATGTTCGGCGCCCACTTCGCATGCAGCTCGACGAACGTTCCGGCATCGCAGAACTGCTCCACCATGGGATGGACGTCGTACGCGCGTCGGGACGAGTCCGGGAGGCTGGCTCCCAGGTCGACGTCGTGGATCGATCCCAGGTCGAGGGATCCCTGGTAGCCCAGCAGCGTCGCCAGCGTGCGCGCCTGCTCCAGTGCCTCCTGCTCGGAGTCGGTCGTGATGTGGACGACTCCGCTGCGGCGGCCATGCGGCTCGGGACCGCCCAGGCGGTCCATGTCGACGTCCTCGCCGGTGACCGAGCGCACGACTTCGGGTCCGGTGACGAAGATGCGACCGGCAGGTCCGAGGATGACGATGTCGGTCAGCGCCGGGCCGTAGGCGGCTCCACCGGCGGCGGGTCCGAGCACCACGGAGATCTGGGGCACCTTGCCCGAGATTCGGGTCTGCGCGGCGAAGACCCGGCCGACGCCGTCGAGGCTGGCGACGCCCTCGCGCAGGCGCGCTCCGCCGGAGTGCCATAGGCCGATGACGGGCGAGGAATCCGCGAAGGCACGGTCGTAGGCCGTGATGATGGCCCGGCACCCCTCGAAGCCCATCGCGCCGCCCTGCACCGTGGGGTCGGTGCAGAACGCCACCACGTGGGTGCCGTTCGCGCGGCCTACTGCGGCGATGACACCGCGATCGTCAAGGGGAGTGATGGGCGTGAACTCGCCGTCGTCGAAGAAGTTGCCCAGGCGGACCAGCGGGTGTCGTGGGTCGAGCTCTGTGTCGCTGGTCGCCTGCGTCATGTCATGCACTCCTGAAGACGAGGGCGACGTCATGGCCGCCGAATCCGAACGAGTTGTTGAGGGCGGCGATGTCGCCGGACGGCAGCTCGCGCGGTGACCCCGCCGCGACGTCGAGGGTGATCTCGGGGTCCTGGTCGACGAGATTGGCAGTCGGCGGCACGAGGCGGTCGCGAAGGGCGAGAATCGTGAAGACCGACTCGATGGCGCCGGCGCCGCCGAGCAGGTGGCCGGTCATCGACTTGGTCCCTGTGACGATGACGTCGTCGGTGTGGGACCCCAAGGCTGCCCGAATGGCAACGGACTCGGCGATATCGCCCTGCGGTGTGGAAGTCGCGTGGGCGTTGATGTGCACGATGTCATCGATCGAGAGCCCGGCGTCGTCGATGGCGAAACGCATGGCGCGTGCCGCGCCCAGGCCCTCGGGGTCAGGCTGCGCGATGTGATGGCCGTCCGAAGTCAGCCCGGCACCGCCGTACACGGCGAGCACCGTGGCGCCTCGCGCGGCTGCGAACTCGGCGGCCTCCAGCACGAGCACGCCGGATCCTTCGCCCATGACGAAGCCGTCTCGACCGAGGTCGTACGGCCGCGAAGCTGAAGTGGGATCGTCATTGCGCGTTGACAGGGCGCGCATGGCGGCGAAGCCGGCCATGGTGATCGGGTGGATGACGGCTTCGGTGCCCCCGCAGATGACCACGTCGGCGCGACCGGTCTGGATCATGCGGGCGGCGTAGGACACTGCCTCCGCGCCCGAGGCGCAGGCACTCACCTGGCCGTGCACGCCAGCGCGCGCACCGACCTCCAGACCGACGATCGCGGCGGGACCGTTGGGCATGATCTGCGTGACCATGTGCGGCGAGATTCGTGATGGGCCGCGATCCAACAATGTGTCGTAGGCATCCATCAGTGAGACGAGCCCGCCCATGCCCGTGGAGATGACGGCGCCGAGGCGCTCGGGGTCGACCTGCGGACTGCCGGCCTGGGCCCACGCCTCACGCGCAGCCACGAGGGCTGCCTGTTGGCCACGGTCCAGGCGTCGTGCCTCGACCCGGTCGAGGACCTCGGCCGGATCGACGGCCATGATCCCGGCAATCTTCGCCGGCTGGTCGGCTACCCAGGGTGCGTCGATGAGCCTGATGCCGGAGTTGCCTGCCAGCAGGGCCTGCCAGCTGGATTCGACATCGCCGCCGACGGGCGTTGTCATGCCCAGGCCGGTCACCACGACTTCACGCGTCATGAGTGCGTGCTCCTTCTTGTCGGTACTGCGGCTCTGACCGGTGACCAGGGACCTCTCCCCGGTCACCGGTCGGTGCCGATGGTGCGCGGCGTAGCCGCGCGAGCGGCTACTGGTTGGCCGCGATGTAGGCGACGGCGTCGCCGACGGTCTTGAGGTTCTTGACTTCGCTGTCGGGGATCTTCACGCCCCACTTGTCTTCGGCTGCCATGACGACCTCGACCATGGACAGGGAGTCGATGTCGAGGTCGTCGACGAAGGACTTGTCCGACTGGACGTCCTCGACGGGGACTCCGGCGACCTCGTTGACGATGACGGCGAGGCCGTCGAGAATCTCCTGGCTCATCTTGCGTTCCTCTCGGTTGCGGTGGTGGGGCGGATGGTGCGGTCGGTGGTGGGGTCGGGAAGTGTCCACTCGGGCAGCAGAGTACGGGTCGGTCAGGGCAGCGTCACGACCTGAGCGGCGTAGACCAGCCCGGCACCGAAGCCGATGAGCAGCGCGGTGCCGCCATGGGGGATCTCCCCGGTGTCGAGCATGCTCTGCATGGCGAGGGGAATGGAAGCCGCGGAGGTGTTGCCTGTGTAGGCGATGTCACGTGCTACGGGCACGTGGTCGGGGAGCTTGAGAGCTCGAACCATGGCGTCGGTGATGCGCATGTTCGCCTGGTGGGGGATGAAGGCATCGAGGTCGTCGGCGTCGACGCCCGCCGCCTCGAGCGCCTGCAGTGCGACCTTCGCCACTTCTCCCACGGCCCAGCGAAACACCTGCTGGCCCTGCATCTGCAAGGCGGGGAAGATCTCGCCCCCGTCGTTCTTGTACTCGATCAGCGACTGGGTCATGGTTATTGCGTCGAGTTGGCCGCCGTCCGAGCCCCAGGCGACGGGACCGATGGCCGGCTCGTCTGAAGGTCCCAGCACTACGGCGCCGGCTCCGTCGGCGAAGAGGAACGCGGTGCTTCGGTCGTGGGGGTCAACCCAGTCGGAGAGCTTCTCCACGCCGACCACGACGACGTACTCGGCGCTGCCCGTGCGGATCAGGCTGTTCCCCAGCTCGATTCCGTAGCAGAAGCCGGCGCACGCTGCGGAGATGTCCATGGCGGCAGCCGACGTCGCACCGATCCGGTGCGCGACGTCCGCAGCGGCCGAGGGGGTCTGGTATGGATGGGTCACGGTGGCCATGAGCACCATCCCGACGCGGGTCGGGTCGATCCCTGCACGCTGCAGTGCATCAGCTGCGGCGATCACGGCCATGTCGGCGACGCTCTCGTCGGGAGCGGCGTAGCGCCGTTCGATGATGCCGGACCGCTCGCGGATCCACTCGTCCGAGGAGTCGATGCGCTCGCACATCTCGGCGTTGGTGACGATCCGCGCTGGGCGGTAGCCAGCCACGGCCAGTATGCGTCCGTGGGCAGCCCCCATCGAGGGCCGAATGGCGACGGTCATGCGTGCGCTTCCTGCGCCAGCGGATGAAGTCGGATGAGCGGCTGGCCCGGGCCGACCGGATCGCCGTCCTCCACGAGCCACTCCACGATCGTGCCGCCATGCGGGGCGGTGACCGGGATGGTCTCGCGCAGCGTCTGCACCGACCCGATGACTGCGCCCACGGCCAGGTCGCTGCCCACGTCGGCATGGGTCGCGCGGTTGAAGGAGCCCTTGATGGGCGCAACCACCATGCGCCACGTGGGATGCACGTCCAATCCCGCAGGCCTGCCGTGATCGTTGATCATGCGCCAGGCGGCAGGAAGGTCGTCAGGGGTCTTGAGGGCGAGGGTCTCGACTCCGGGGAGGGCGCGCTTGACGAGACCGGTGAGCGTTCCTGCCGGGGGGATCTCGATGACAGCCGTGACGCCGATGTCGCTCATGGTGGCCATGCACAGGTCCCAGCGCACCGGGTTGCTCACCTGGGTCACGAGTCGGGCCAGGACCTCGCGCCCGTCATGGACGATGCGGCCGTCGGCGTTGGAGATCAGCGGGATTCGGGGATCGTGGGTGGTGATGGCCTTGGCATAGCCGGCGAGGGTGCTGACGGCGCAGGCCATGTGCTCGGTGTGGAAGGCACCGGCCACCTCCAGCGCCCGGACGCGGGCTCCCTCGGGCGGGTCGGCCGCGAATGCCTCGAGTTGGGCCACGGTCCCGGCGACGACGATCTGCCCTGCTCCGTTCATGTTGGCCGGAGTCAGGCCGTGCTGGGTGGCCTTGGCCACGACGGTGTCGGGGTCGCCACCGAGAACCGCGCTCATGCCGGTCGGCGTCACTGCAGCCGCCGCAGCCATACCCCGGCCGCGCTCGCGCACGAACACCATCGCCTGCTCGGCCGTCAGCACCCCGGACCCGACCGCGGCGGTGATCTCTCCCACGGAGTGGCCGGCACCTGCGCCGATCCGGGAGAAGGCATTGGCAGGGTGGGGGAACAGGCTCAGGAGGGTGACGAGTCCGGCTCCGACGATGAGGGGCTGGGCGATCGCGGTGTCGCGGATGACGTCAGCATCGGACACGGTGCCGTGCTCGACGAGGTCGAGGCCGCTGACGGCCGAGAGCCATTCCAGCCGGTCGCGCACCCCCGGGACGTCCAGCCAGGGGGTGAGGAAGCCGGGTGTTTGGGAGCCCTGACCGGGCGCGACGACGACGAGCACGGTCGTAGCCTTCCGTGAAGGTGGGGGTGGAGGCGCTGTCGGCTCGGCCAATGTCACCCGAGCGTTGTTGTAGGAAACCTACAACAACGCTCGGCGGAGTGGTCTCTCAGGGCAGGGGCTCGGCCCGCAGCCGGCCCAGGGTGAGCCCGATCCGCAGCGAGTACGCCCCTCGGGGGCTGGTGGGACTGAACCCCGTTGTCTCCGCGATGCGTCGCAGGCGGTATCGCACGGTGTTGGGGTGGATGAACAGGGCGCGGGCGGTGGCCTCCAGGGAGGGCGTGCGCTCGAGGTAGGCGCAGGCGGTGTCGTAGAGGGCCGCGTCCGCCAGCAGGGTGTCGTGGACGGTGTCGATGAGGGCCGCCGTGGCCTCGGGATCGCCGGCCAGGGCCCGCTCTGGGAGCAGGTCGTCGGCCGCGACTGGTCGAGGGGCGTCCGGCCAGCCCCAGGCCGCGGTCAGTCCGCCCATGGCTGAGCGCGCCGCAGCAGGGACCTGAGTGAGACCGTCGGCGGGAGCGCTCACCACGACCGGCCCGGGACCGAAGTGCGGGGTCAGCAGGCGAGCGGAGCGCAGCGGGTCCGGTCCGGCTCCGATGACGGCCAGGAGGGTGGCGCCCTGGATGCCGCTGAGGAGGGACAGTCCGTGATGCTCCGCCGTCCGGCGGAGCACGTCCAGTGAAGTGCCCGGATCGCCGACCGGCGCGGAGCCCGCGAGCACGAGCAGGGTCGAGGTCGCTGACCAGCCCAGTGCGGCGAGACGGCCGAGCACGGAGTCGTCGACCTCGTCGCGCATCAGCGCGTCGACGACGAGCGCCTCCAGGCGGGCATCCCAGGCGCCACGCGCCTCGGCCGCTCGGGCGTAGACCTCGGCGGCGGAGAAGGCGATCTCACGGGAGTACTGCAGTACCGCCATCTGCACCGGCAGTCGATCCGGTTCGGCGACGAGATCGTCGATCGCCGACTCCACGACCCCCACCGTCGTGCGCACGAGGTCGACGGTCTGCTCGAGCGAGATCACGCGGGCGAGCGTGCGAGGTGCGGCGCCGAAGACGTCCGCGGTCAGCTCCGGCGGAGCCAGCGGTGACTCGTACCAGTCCAGGAAGGCGGTGATCCCGGCCCGCGCCACGAGCGAGACCCACGATCGCTCGTCCGGACCCAGAGTGCGAAACCACGGGAGGGACTCCTCCATGCGCTTTGTGGCCAGGGTCGTGAGCTCGCCCGTGGCCCGGGTCAGCGGCGTGATGTCGGGACGCATGTCCCGGCTAGCCGACCTGGATGCCCACGATGCGGCCGATCACGAAGGTGACCAGCGCCGCTCCCGCCCCCCAGGCCACCTGGCGCAGGGCGGAGAACACCATGCCGCGGCCGGACATTCGGCCCACGAAGGCGCCGACGATCACCATGGCGATGAGGGCGACCGAGATCGCCAGCACCGTCGGCACGATGGTGGAGGCGTCCGTGCCAAGGAAGAACAGGTAGGGAATCACCACAACCGATGCGCCGATCGCGAAGGCGATGAAGCTGGCCAGCGCAGCCTTGACGGGGGAGCCGAGCTCATCCGGGTCGAGGCCGAGTTCTTCGCGGGCGAGGGTGTCCAGAGCGGTCTTGGGGTTGCTCATGATCTGCTTGGCCACGGCGGCCGCGCTCTCACGATCGAGCCCCTTGGCCCGGTAGATCAACTCCAGTTCCTTCTGCTCCTCCAGTGGCTTCTCGCGGAGTTCGGCGGCCTCCATCTCGATCTCCCGCCGGAACAGATCGCGCTGGCTCGCGACGCTGACGTATTCCCCGGCCGCCATGCTGAAGGCGCCGGCGAGCAGGCCGGCGATACCGGCGAACAGGATGGTGGCATTGCTGGGGGCCGCGCCGGCGAAACCCATGACCAGGGCGGTGTTGGACACCAGGCCGTCGCTGACGCCGAAGACGGCCGCACGCATGGACCCCGACTTGTCGGTGCGATGCCAGTGCTCGGCGCCGATGGGGGATCGGGGAGCGACTGGCGCGAGCGCGGCGGACGTTGCAGGTGCCGCCTGCTCCTCCAGGCGCATCTTCTGGAACACGGCTCGGTGCTCGCGCTCGTCGTCGGCCATGGACGTCGGCGCATCCGGCTCGTCGTCATACATGCCTGCGCCGGCTCCCTCGGCCTCCTCCAATTGAGTGAGGACGTCGGCGAACCCGGCGCCGCGGGCGCGCGCAACGAGGGCGGCATCGGTGGGGTCGAGGGTCGTCGGGGCGGGGGGAATGGCCACCCCTGCCTCCTGCAGCTTCGCGACCCAGTGCTCGGCGTGCTCCTCCTCGATAGTGGCCAGCTCGAGCATCGCCTCGCGACGGTCGCCCCTGACGTGCTCGGCAAGGGCGCGGTAGAGCAGTGCAGCGTTGCGCTCCGCCTCGAGGTAGGCGAGGAACCGCCTCGGATCGCGTGTCGCCATCAGCCACTTCCCTCCGTGTTGCCGGCCTCGGCTGCGGCCGGGTCCAGCAGGTCGTAGCGGTCGATTGCCTCGACGAGCTTGGCTCGATCGAACTCTCCGGCGCGCGCCAGCCTGCTGAGTGCCTGCACGGTGATCGACTCGGCGTCGACGAGGAAGTGCCGACGCAGGGCCCCGCGGGTATCGGACATCCCCCAGCCGTCCGTGCCGAGCGAGACGAAGTCGCCGGGGACCCAGTCGCGGATCTGATCCTGCACCGCGCGCATGTAGTCCGAGACCGCAATGACAGGACCGGGTCGACCGGTCAGTCGCTGAGTCACGTACGCCACTCGTGGCGCGGCTTCCGGATGCAGCAGGTTGTGCCGATCGACCTCGAGCCCGTCTCGGCGCAGTTCGTTCCAGGATGTCACCGACCAGACATCAGCGTGCACTCCCCAGTCGTCCCGGAGCAGTGATTGGGCCTTCAGTGCCCAGTTCACGCCCACTCCGCTGGCCAGCAGTTGCACGCGCGGACCCGTCGCATCCGCGGGCGCGGGGGAGACCAGGTGCATGCCGCGGAGGATGCCGTCGACGTCGACGTCCTCTGGCTCCGCCGGCTGGACGTAGGGCTCGTTGTACAGCGTGAGGTAGTAGAAGACGTTCTCCGGATCCTCGCCGTACATTCGGCGCAGGCCGTCCTTGAAGATGTGCCCGATCTCGTAGGCGAAGGCGGGGTCGTAGGACACGACCGCAGGGTTGGTGGCGGCCAGCAGGTGCGAGTGGCCGTCCTCGTGCTGCAGTCCCTCGCCGTTGAGGGTCGTGCGTCCGGCCGTTGCGCCGATGACGAAGCCGCGTGCCATCTGGTCCATCGCCGCCCAGAATCCGTCGCCCGTGCGCTGGAAGCCGAACATCGAGTAGAAGATGTAGATCGGGATCATCGACTCTCCGTGCGTGGAGTACGACGATCCGACGGCCGTGAACGATGCCACCGAGCCGGCCTCGTTGATGCCCTCGTGGAGGATCTGGCCCTGCTTGGACTCCTTGTAGCTGAGCATGAGCTCGCGATCGACGGAGAGGTACTGCTGTCCGTGCGGGGAGTAGATCTTCGCCGTCGGGAAGAGGGAGTCCATACCGAAGGTGCGCGCCTCGTCCGGGATGATCGGCACGAATCGTGGCCCGATCTCAGGATCCTTCATGAGGTCCTTGAGCAGTCGGACGAACGCCATGGTCGTGGCGATCTCCTGCTTGCCCGAGCCGCGATTGACGACCTCGTACTCGCTGTCCGCGGGCTGCTTCAGTGCAGCAGCGATGCTGCGTCGTGCGGGGTACGAGCCGCCAAGGTTGCGTCGCACGTGCTGCATGTACTGCAGGGCGTCATCGTCGGGGCCCGGGTTGTAGTACGGCGGCAGGTACGGGTTCTCCTCGAGCTGGGCATCGGAGATTGGCAGCTGCAGGGTGTCGCGGAAGGACTTGAGGTCCTCGAGGGTGAGCTTCTTCATCTGGTGCGTGGAGTTGCGCGCCTCGAAGTGCGACCCGAGAGTCCAGCCCTTGATCGTCTTGGCGAGGATGACGGTGGGCTGGCCCTTGACGCGAGTCGCGGCCTCGTACGCCGCGTACATCTTGCGGTAGTCGTGCCCGCCTCGCTGGAGGTTCCAGATCTCCTCGTCGGTCCACGCTTCGACGAGCTTGGCCGTGCGCGGATCGCGGCCGAAGAAGTGCTCTCGGACGAAGGCACCGTCCTCGCTCTTGTAGGTCTGGAAGTCGCCATCAGGGGTGTTGTTCATGATGTTGACGAGCGCCCCATCGCGATCGGCGGCCAGCAGCTGATCCCACTTGCGGCCCCACACGACCTTGATGACGTTCCACCCTGCTCCGCGGAAGAGGCTCTCCAATTCCTGGATGATCTTGCCGTTGCCGCGGACGGGGCCGTCGAGGCGCTGGAGGTTGCAGTTCACGACGAAGGTCAGGTTGTCGAGCTCCTCACGCGAGGCGAGGGTGAGAGCACCCACCGCGTCGACCTCGTCTGTCTCGCCGTCGCCGAGGAAGGCCCACACGCGCTGGCCCGAGGTGTCCTTGATACCGCGATGCTGCAGGTACTTGTTGAACCGCGCCTGGTAGATGGCATTCAGTGGACCCAGGCCCATCGACACGGTGGGGAACTGCCAGAACCAGGGCATCAGTCGGGGGTGCGGGTAGGACGGCAGGCCGCCGCCTGCATGGGAGACCTCCTGGCGGAAGCCGTCCATCTGATGCTCGGTGAGCCGACCCTCGAGAAAGGCCCGGGCGTACACACCGGGGGAGGCGTGTCCTTGGAAGAACACTTGGTCGGCGCCGTCGGGATGGTCCGGGCCCTTGAAGAAGTGGTTGAAACCCACCTCGTACAGGGTCGCGGAGGATGCGTAGCTGGAGATGTGGCCGCCGACCGAGATCCCTGGCCGCTGCGCGCGGTGGACCATGATCGCGGCGTTCCAGCGGATCATCCGACGAATCTGCTTCTCGATCTTCTCGTCACCGGGGAACGACGGCTCGCGCTCCGGAGGGATCGTGTTGATGTAGTCGGTGCTGCGGAGGCTGGGCACTCCGACATTGCGCTCGTTGGCTCGGCGCAGGAGCGACAGCATGAGGTAGCGCGCGCGGTAGTTGCCCGAGTGGTCAACGACGTTGTCGAAGGACTCGATCCACTCCGACGTCTCATCGGGGTCGACGTCCACGTACTGGGTGGGAAGTCCGCTGGCGAGCAGCGGGTCTCGGTCGCGTCCGGTGGTCACGGCAATCCTTCGACTCTGAGCCGGATCCGGGATCACCGGTCCCGGCGACGGGCGTGCGGCTGTGGTCCCATCCTTGCGCATGGCCTCAGGCCGGGCTTCCCCGAGTCGGCCCTCGGCGACGGGCAACAAAGTCGTCCCAATGCGGCCGGGAGGCTTGCGCACGGGCTCGCACTCCGGTGGACTACCCCCTGAAACGGGGCGAGCCGGCCCCGGAGCGCCAGATCAGCAGGTTCGCATCGGTCGAGCACAGGCCTCGGCCCGGAAGACAGGGAGTGACGTGACCGCCGCAGCGGACGACGAGGCCCGGGCACGGGCCGGTCGGCTCGGGCTGGAGCCCGGGAGCACCGTCCAGGAAGTCGGGTACGACACCGACGTCGACGAGGGCCTGAGGCTGGCCGTCGAGGGCATCATCGGCGACGAAATGGTCGACGAGGACTTCGACGATGTGGTCGACGTGGTCCTGCTGTGGTGGCGTGACGATGACGGTGACCTCGTCGACGCGCTCGTCGACGCGATCGGCCCCCTGGCCGACCACGGTGTGGTCTGGCTACTGACTCCCAAGCCGGGTCGTGAGGGTCACGTCGAGCCGGAGGACATCGCGGACGCCGCGCCCACGGCGGGGCTGCAGCAGACGAGCACGATCAGCGCGGCCCCCGGGTGGCAGGGGACCCGCCTCGTGGCGCCGCGAGCCAAGCGCTAGTTTCGCGATGCCGGGCGAGGGCCCGGAGATCATGAACGTGGGAGCGCAGACGTGGCCGGAGCAGCACTGAAGGTGGGCGACATCGCCCCGGACTTCACCTTGAGCAACCAGTACGGCGAGCAGGTGACGCTCTCCGACTTCCGCGGCCGCAAGAACGTGGTGGTGATGTTCTATCCCTTCGCCTTCACCGGAATCTGCACGGGAGAGCTGTGCACCATCCGCGACCGCCAGCCGGACTTCGACAATGACGACACCGTCACCCTGAGCATCTCGTGCGACAGCGTCCCGTCACTGAAGGTGTTCGCCACGCAGGAGAACCTCACGCACCACCTCCTCAGCGATTACTGGCCGCATGGGACGGTCTCGACCGCCTACGGGGTGTTCCTCGACGACAAGGGCTTCGCCACGCGCGGATCCTTCGTCATCGACAAGGAAGGTGTGATCCGCTGGATCGTCATCAACGGTCCAGGGGAGGCGCGCAGTGCCGACGACTACCTGCAGGCCCTCGCCGCTCTCGACTGAAGCTGGGGGCTCCGGGCCTGCTCTCGACCCGTCGTGAAGGTGCCTCGGCGTTGACACTGGAAGGGTGACGGGCAGCGGGCTTCGCGGATTCCTCGCCTCGATGCTGCGCACGAGGTCCGGGGTGCTGGCCGTGGGCACTCTCGCGGCGATGGCGATCTGGGGCGTGCTGGCCCTCGCGGGTGTGCCGATCCCGTGGCGGGACGTACCGCTCATCGCCGCCAGCGTCGTCGTTGGAGTCCCGCTGCTCGCGCGTGTTGCACGCGATGCCTGGCGGCGTACCTTCGGCGCTGACGTGCTCGGCCTGCTCGCCCTCGTCGTGGGCGCAGTCATGGGGGAGTGGTTCGTCGCCTCCGTCATCGCACTAATGCTCTCCGGTGGAGAGGCACTGGAGCAGACGGCGACGGCGCGCGCGGCCCGCGTGCTCGAGGCTCTCGCGAAACGCAACCCGACCCTCGCGCACCTCCGGCTGCCCGAAGGTGGCCTGCGGGACGTTCCCGTGGGCGAGGTTCGGGTCGACGACGTGCTCGTACTCCTTCCTCACGAACTGTGCCCGGTGGACGGAGTGGTGACCGAGGGTCACGGCAGCATGGACGAGTCGTACCTCACCGGCGAGCCCTACGTGATCGCCAAGGGTCCTGGGTCGAGCGTGCTGTCGGGCGCCGTCAACGCGACGGAGCTGCTGGTGATCCGAGCGCAGCACGAGGCTCGTGACAGCAGGTACGCGCGCATCGTAGGCATCCTCGAGAAGGCCGAGGCGGAGCGACCGCCCATGCGCCGGCTGGCCGATCGACTCGGCGGTGTCTACACGGTGATCGCGCTCGCTGTAGCCGGCTTGGGCTGGGCTGTCAGCGGGGATCCGAACCGGTTCCTGTCCGTCCTCGTCATCGCGACCCCGTGCCCGCTGCTCATCGGCGTCCCGGTGGCAATCGTCGGCGCGATCTCGCTCGCCGCGCGCAACGGCATCATCGTCAAGGATCCATCGGCCCTCGAGCGGATCCCCACGGTGCGCACGATGATCTTCGACAAGACGGGCACCCTCACGTACGGCCGCCCCACAGTGACGGACGTGGAGCTGGTGCCCTCCGCACCGGTTGGTCTGGATCGCAGTCGGGTGCTCGCGCTGACGGCAGCGCTCGAGAGGTTCAGTCGGCATCCGCTTTCTTCGGCCGTCCTTGAGGCTGCTGCCGACCTGCCTGTACTGGCCGTCGCACACATGGCCGAGCATCCGGGACAGGGGCTCCGGGGTGAGGTGGATGGCCAGCGCGTTGCCGTCGTCGGTCGCAAGCAGGTCAGCACGGCGCTGCCGGAGGCACAGACAGGCCTGGAGTGCGTGGTCGTCATCGACGATCAGCCGGCGGCGCTGATCCGGTTCCGCGACATCCCCCGCGCGGGTGCACTCGGCTTCGTGCATCACCTCGGGGGCCGGCATCGGGTGACGCGCACAATCATGCTGTCGGGGGATCGCGAGAGCGAGGTGAATTACCTCGGTTCGCTGGTCGGTATGGACGAGATGCATGGCGCCGTCTCTCCTGAGGAGAAACTGCGGCTGGTGCGCGAGGAGACGGCGATCGCGCCCACGGCCTTCTTCGGTGACGGTGTCAACGATGCTCCGGCGATGACGGCGGCCACGGTGGGCGTTGCCTTCGGCCAGGGAAGCGACATCACCGCGGAGGCGGCCTCGGCGGTCGTGCTCGACTCGTCTCTCGAGAGACTCGACGAGCTGCTCCACATCGGCCGGCGCATGAGACGGATCGCCCTGCAGACCGCGATCGGGGGGATCGTGCTCAGTGTCATCGGCATGGTGCTGGCGGTGGTGGGGCTGCTGCCTCCCGTGGCCGGGGCACTCAGCCAGGAGATCATCGATGTACTCGCCATCGCAAATGCCCTGCGGGTAGGGCTGCAGCGACGACCCCTGCGCGACCTGCCGGTGTCGGAAGGTGCGTACGTGGGCCCAGACGGACTCGAACCGCCGACATCCTCCTTGTAAGGGAGGCGCTCTAGCCAACTGAGCTATGGGCCCGGACGGAGGCTACCGATCACGTCCGGGGTCTGTCGGTGCTGGGTAGCCTGTCGCCATGCCCGCCACCGTCGCCCAGGTCGTCGACCTCCTCGATCGACGCTATCCGCCGGCGCTGGCAGCGGAGTGGGACTCCGTCGGCCTTGTTGCCGGCGATCCACGGGCCACGGTGAACCGGATCCTGTTCGCTGTGGACCCTGTCATGGCCGTCGTCGACGAGGCGCTAATGCTGCAGGCCGACATGATCGTCACGCATCATCCCCTGCTGTTGCGCGGCGTTCACTCGGTAGCCGCGGTCGACCACAAGGGCTCGGTGCTGCACACCCTCATCTCGCACGGCATCGCCCTGGCCTGCGCGCACACCAATGCCGACCACGCTCGACCGGGAGTCTCCGACGCTCTTGCCGACCTTCTCGGCATCGTCGACACCGTGCCTCTGGTGCCTGACGCCGGCGATCCAGCGGTAGGAACCGGGCGCATCGGGCGGCTCGACGAGACCCTCACTCTCGGCGCCCTCATCGACCGTGTCGCGCAGCGACTGCCGTCGACGGCGCAAGGGATCCGCGCCTCGGGTGATCCGGAGCGCCTTGTTGAGACGGTGGCGGTCTGCGGAGGCTCGGGTGATGCCTTCTTGGCTGAAGCCTCCGACGTGGCCGACGCCTACATCACCGCGGACCTGCGCCACCACCGCGCCCAGGACCACCTCGTCGATGGTGGTTGCGCGCTCATCGACGTGGCCCACTGGGCGAGTGAGTGGCCGTGGCTGCCGGTGGCCGCTGAAGCGCTCGCTGCCGACTGTCGCGCAGGCGGCACTACGGTGGAGGTCCACGTCTCCGCGGTCGTCACTGATCCGTGGACCATGCACCGAGGGAGCCAGTCCTGAACGCCGACCCCGCCGCCCAGCTCCGCCTGCTCGATGTTCAGGAGCAGGACACTCGGCTGACCCAGCTCGACCATCGGGCCGGGCACCTGCCCGATTCAGCCGTGCTGGCCGATCTGGAGGGCCGGCTCGCGCGGGTGCGTGATCAGGTCGTCGCCGCAGAGACCATCCTCAGCGATCTCGAGGTCGAGCAGGAGCAGGCCGATCGTGATGTCGAGCAGGTACGCGAGCGTCGCCGCAGAGACCAGGAGCTCCTCGACTCCGGGTCGGTAGGCGACCCCAAGCAGCTGCAGGCGATCTCGTCGGAGCTGGAGAACCTCGTCCGCAGGCAGTCCGATCTCGAGGACGTCGAGCTGGAGATCATGGAGCGGGTCGAAGGTGCACGCGCGGCCGTCGGGCAGCTTGCGGCGGAGCGTGATGCCATGAAGGTCGAGCGTGATGACATCGCCGCCCGTGTCGCCGGACAGCTTGCCGAGATCTCAGACGAGCGAGCCGAGGTCGTTGCGCTGCGTGCACGCATCGCGACGGAGATTCCTGCCGATCTGCTGAGCCTGTACGACAAGGTTCGCGCCGATCACGGGGGAGTGGGCGCTGCTCCGTTGCACCGCGGCTCCTGCCAAGGCTGCCGGCTCGCCCTGCCGCCCACGGAGATCGAGGCCCTGCGTGCTGCGCCCTCGGACTCTGTGATCCGGTGCGAGGAGTGCCGACGCATCCTCGTGCGCACCGCCGAATCCGGGCTCTAGTCCGCAATGGCGCGATCGCTCATCGTCGAGGCCGACGGCGGCTCCCGCGGAAACCCGGGGCCTGCCGCCTACGGTGCGGTCGTGCGCGACGCCGTAAGTGGAGCGATTCTCGCGGAGCTCGCCGAGTACCTCGGCGAGGTGAGCAATAACGTCGCCGAGTACCGAGGGGCCATCGCCGGGCTCGAGCATGCGCACACCATCGACGCGGAAGCCACCGTCGAGATGCGCCTCGACTCCAAGCTCATCGTCGAGCAGATGAGCGGCCGCTGGCAGATCAAGCATCCGGACATGCGCACTCTTGCGCGACGCGCTCGCGATGCCTTCCCTCCCGGTCGCGTCACCTACACCTGGGTGCCGCGCGAGCAGAACACCCGGGCCGATGCCCTCGTCAATCAGATGATCGACGCCGCGCTCGCGGGTGACACCCGGCCGATCCGTCGCCTGGACGGCCTGCCCCTCGAGGATGTCCTTGCCGAGGACGTCGTCGGCGGCATCGAGGTTGAGCAGAGTCGTGCGATCGTCGAGGATGCCGCGGCGAAGGCGCCGCGCGTCATGATCGGCTGGGCCGATCTCGGGCCGCCCACGTACACGGTCATGGCCCGTCACGGTGCCACCGAGCTCAGCCTGGAGAAGAGGTTCAGCGGACTTGGCGGTTTCGACGCCCCCCTGGCGCCGCTGGGCATTGCGCAGGCGCAGGCCCTCGCTGCCGAGCTGGTCGTCCGGGCGGACATCCAACGCATCGTGAGCTCCCCACTCCTGCGCACGCGCCAGACGGCCGGGATCGCGGCCGACTCTCTGGGGCTCGACGTGGACGTCATCGACGGTTTCGCCGAGTGTGGGTTCGGGGAGTGGGACGGCCATACCTTCGCCGAGGTGCGCGAGCGGTGGCCGCGCGAACTGGAGGATTGGCTGGCCTCAACCTCCGTGGCACCACCGGGTGGGGAGACATTCGAGGCGTGCCAGGCGAGGGTTCTGGAGGCGCGGCAGGAGGTTGTGGCCCGCTTCCCGGGAGAGCGAGTGCTCGTCGTCGCGCACGTCACACCAATCAAGATCATGGTGGCGCACGCAGTGGGGGCGCCGCTGGCGAGTCTGTATCGCATGGAGCTGCCGCCCTGCTCCCTCAGTTCCCTCGCGTGGTTCCCCGACGGCAACTCATCGATGTTCAGCTTCGCCGAGGCGGCACACCTGCGCGAGGTCGGCACGCCGCACGGCGTATGACGCCGGTCAGCGCAGGATGACGTCGAGAATTGGCGGTTCCTGGCGTCGGCCGGGGTTCAACTCGACCTCGTAGCCCTCGCCCTCGAGCGCGTCGAGAAGTCCGGTGACGTCCTTGGGTCGCCTGGTCATGGTGACGAGCGACCGCACGAGACGCCCTTTGGTCGCCTTGTTGTTGTGGCTGACGACCGTTCGCTTGCCCTGGCGCTCGTTGAGCACCCGCACAGTCACGGCCCGGCCGAGTGCCTCGTCCGGCACGGGTCCGAGGTTGGTGTAGACCCCCGAGCGCATGTCGACGATGAGGCCGGGCGTGTTCTCGAGAATCGACGAGATCGGCCCGCGCCAGACCGTGTGAAGGGGACCGATTCCCGGCAGGTTCACGTCACCACTCAGTCGGTACGCGGGGATGAGGTCGTCCGGGCGCACGAGTCCCCACAGCCCGGAGGCGATGGCCACCGACTCCCGGAGTCGACGGCGCCCGGCAGGTGGCAGCGTCGTCGCATCAAGAGCCTCGTAGAGAACCCCGGTGTAGATCTCAATCGCAGGCGCGCACGGCTCCGAGCGCAGCCGGGCGTCGACCCCGACCTCGCCTTGCTGTGTGGGCCCGAGTCCGAGCACGGCTGCGGCCGTGTCGACGTCGCCGCGGCACAGCGTGATCAGCGCTTCGAGCACCGTCCTGCGCGTTGAGGCGAGCGCCGGAAAGGACAGCGCGGCGGAACGCAGCCGGGGCCCGGACTCGGGGGCGGACTTCCCTTCGCTCGGAGGCAGCAGGATCAGCATGGCCGTCAGGCTAGCGACGAAGGGGCCGCGACGGGGTACCCTGACGGCGGACGAGCCAGCCGGGTGATCGCGGCTCGGATCGCTTCGGTGATCCGGGTCGAGGAAAGTCCGGACTCCACAGGGCAGGGTGGTGGGTAACGCCCACCCGGGGTGACCCGCGGGAAAGTGCCACAGAGAACAGACCGCCGTGAGCAATCACGGTAAGGGTGAAACGGTGGTGTAAGAGACCACCAGCGCTGCAGGTGACTGCGGCGGCTCGGTAAACCCCACCCGGAGCAAGGTCAGAAGGGCTGGGCAACCAGCCTGCGCAGGTGAGCGGCCCGCTCGATGCCTGCGGGTAGACCGCACCAGGCTGCCGGCAACGGCAGTCGCAGATGGATGATCACCGGCCAGTTCGCTGGTCACAGAATCCGGCTTACAGGCTGGCTCGTCCCCCCAGTCTCCTGCTCGTCGAGTGGTGAGTTGTGTGGGCGAC
>CAIZPS010000174.1 GCA_903934925.1 uncultured bacterium
AAGCGGATGACGGAGACGAAGCGGATGACGGAGAAGAGGTGGACGAGGCAGAGGGCGATGGTCCGAGACCTGCACCTGTCTCGCGGTGCACCAGCGATTCCACCTCGGCCAGCGACATGGTCGGGACGTCTGGGCCAGCGACATCTCCGGACTCTGTACCTGCTGTGACCGACGGAGCCACACCGATCAGTGGTCGCGCGGGTGTGGCTGATGCAGAAAGCGACGGCGACGACGACGGTGAGGACGTCGCCGACGGTGGGGACGACGACGAAGGCAGTGATGACGAAGGCGGTGATGACGAAGGCGGTGATGACGACGACGGTGACGACGACGAAGACGAAGGCGACGACGAAGACGAAGGCGACGACGAAGGCGACGACGAAGGCGGTGATGGCGAAGGTGAAGGCGAAGACGTCGACGAAGACGCCGTCGCGGTCTCGATCTGGTGAACGAGTTCGACGAGGGATGCAGGAGGCGCCTCGGGTGTCACGCGCGGGGCGCTCTCTCCGGCAGACGACGACGGGCTGCTAGGTGAAGCCGGCAGCGAGGTGCTGGCGGGCGTTGACGGCAGCGGTGGGGTCAGCTCGGCCGAGGGTAGGTCGCTCCCCAAGTCGTCGTCGTCAAGTTCCGGCGGCAGCGAGACATGGCCACGCGAGCGCCGCCGGACGATGGGAGCCGCGGTGGAGGACGGTGTGCTGGACGGCGGAGAACTCGACGACGGGGCTCGAAGGGGAACCAGTTCCGGATAGTCCGGCGCAGAAGCGTGTTCCACGGCCGAAGCCGACGGAGGGGTCGGTGCGGGCGGCAGCGACGGCGGATCCATGCGGTTGGACTCCGAGGGCGGCGCCGCAGGCGCGGGCCGGCTGTCGGGAGGGTCGGCCGGGCGCTGGGTCGGTGGCGCGGCGACGGGCGCAGATGCCGCCTGGGCCGAAGGTGCGTCGGGCTCCGCGTCAGGCTCCGCGTCAGGGGTGGAGCGGGCCAGCACCTGGCCCGGCACGACGGCGGGTCCACCGCCACGCCGCCGCACGACCGTGGTGCTGTCCACTCCCGGGAAGGTGGACGGTGGCATCTGCGGGGCCGTGGGCGGCTCGAAGTCCGGGGACCCTGATGCAGCCACGGGACGAAGCCCGGAGGCGGACGCCGGGCTGGAGACCCGACGTCGAACGGCGTCCGGTGAGGGAAGGGTCGACGTGGGAGGAGAAGGGCGCTGGGTTGCGCGCGGCTTCGCGGAGATCCTGCGGGGCCGGGGGGTCACCGGCGCCGGTGTGGGTGCCGGCTCGTCGAGCAGCTCGTCGGCGTCCTCGTCTGCGCGGATCAGGTGCTCGAGTTCGGGGCCCGAGGAGCGCAGCCGACGCTTGGCGCGGCGCTTCACGCGTCCGGCGACCTGCATGTCCACGGCATGCGTCAACTCGGTGTCGGCCACCGCTGTGGGGCGCCGGGTCACGAGGTAGTCGCGCGAGGACTGCTGGATCATCGCCGGAGTGCCGAAAGTCGGCTGCATCGGCGGAAGCAGCATGAAGTCACCGCGGTACGGCGTGGAGGCGGCTGTGTCGGAGGTGTCGCTCATCGAGCACCCTCCGATCCGATGCGGTTGAAGTTCGAAACCATGGATGTCATGCGGCGTCGCACGTCATGCGGAAGGTCCATGAGGTCGTCCATGGGCCAGTGGAGGTAGTAGGCCAGGAACCCGATCTCCTCCCAGAGGCGATCGGTCCCGACCGTCGCTATTCCCCCGGCGCACCACCTCCGACGTCGACCAGCATGGTCTCCCCGCAGCTGGTGCAGGAGACCTCGGCCACCGTCGTGCCCTCGGTGTTGATGCGCCGGTAGAGGTCCTGCAGGAACGACAGGTCGGTGGCCCAGAGGCCGCCCATCACCTGGTCGTCGATCACCTGCAGGGTGCCGAGTCGGGTGACCACCCGGGCGAGCAGCACGAGGCTCATGAAGGCCTCGTGCTGCCGCACCTTCGGGTCGAGCAGGGGCATCAACTCATCGCGTGCCGTGGCGAGCCGCATCGTGCCCTCGCGGTGCGTGACCCCATCGGGATCGACGTACCCGCGCGGCAGGACGAAGTCGAACGTCGTCTGCAGCGAGCCTGCGTCCGACACGCTCATGTGCTGGTGGTCCCTTCAGTGGCCGATCAGCCGGTCGTCATCTCCGTGAACGCCATGCTGATCGTGATGTTGATGCCCGTCGCCTCGCCGGCCTTCAGCGCGCCGTACGACACGTTGGTCACCATGAGGCCGGTGAACTCGATGGTCCGCACCGGCGCGCCATAGGTGTCCTTGTAGACGAGCTTGCCGGTCTTGCGCGCACCCTTGAAGTCGCCCCGAAGCCCGTCGAGGAACCACTTGGTGATGCCGTCGTCGCCGGTGGCGAGGACGGTGACCTGAAGCTGCCCTGACTGGCGTGGGCCGAGCATCTGCTGGATGACGTACTGGCCGGAGGGCGACATCGACTTCAGCTCGATGGTCGCGGTCTCCTGCGCGATGTTGTTGACCTCGATCACGTTCGGAATGGTCTGTCCGTCAATCGAGAACTCGAACGAGTAGGCAGTTAGCGCCTCACCGTCGACAAGTGCCATGATCTTTCCCCTTTACGGATGTCGGTTGATTGACGGGTCTACTCGGCGATGGACGTGCCGCCGGAGAACTGCGACAGGCGGAAGATGACGAACTCCGCGGGCTTGACCGGCGCGACGCCGATCTCGACGATCACCATGCCGAGGTCGATCGACTCGGCGGTGTTGTTCTCGCCGTCGCACTTGACGAAGAACGCCTCCTGCGGGCTGGAGCCGAAGAGCGCACCGGACCGCCACTCGTTGACGAGGAAGGCCGAGATCGTGCGGCGGATGCGACCCCACAGGTTGGCGTCGTTCGGCTCGAACACTGCCCACTGGGTGCCCTGCAGGATCGACTCCTCCAGGTAGTTGAAGTAGCGGCGCACGTTCACGTAGCGCCACTCGGCGTCGCTGGACAGGGTGCGGGCGCCCCAGACG
>CAIZPS010000175.1 GCA_903934925.1 uncultured bacterium
CTTGATGGCCCCGGTGATCATCAGCATCTCCCGCATGCCCGGCCCGCCCTTGGGACCCTCGTAGCGGATGACGACGACATCTCCGGCCTGGATCGTGCCGTCCTCCAGCGCCGCCATCGCCGACTGCTCTCGCTCGAACACGCGCGCGCGACCCTCGAAGGACTCCACCGGAACTCCGGCGTTCTTCACCACCGCACCCTCCGGGCACAGCGAGCCACTGAGGATCGTGATGCCTCCCGTGGGTGCGATGGCATCCCTCGAGGCCTTGAGGATGACGCCGTCCGGATCCGGGGGCTCGATCGCCGCGAGGTTCTCCGCCATCGTCCGGCCGGTCACGGTGAGGCAGTCGCCGTGGAGCAGCCCGGCGTCGAGGAGGGCCCGCATGATGACCGGCACCCCTCCCACCCGGTCGACGTCGCTCATCACATAGCGACCGAACGGCTTCACGTCGGCGAGGAGTGGAACCTTCGAGCCGATGCGATGGAAGTCCTCGATATGCAGGTCGACGTGCGCCTCATGGGCGATGGCAAGCAGGTGGAGGACCGCATTCGTCGAGCCGCCGAACGCCATCAGTACGGCGATCGCGTTCTCGAGGGACTGGCGGGTGATGATGTCGCGGGTGGTGATCCCCTGTCGGATCAGCTCGACGACAGCCTCCCCTGACTTGCGCGCGATTCCGTCACGTCGACGATCGACCGCGGGCGGTGCAGCCGATCCCGGCAGGGACATGCCCATGGCCTCGGCAGCCGATGCCATGGTGTTCGCGGTGTACATGCCACCGCAGGCACCCTCACCTGGGCAGATGGCACGCTCGATGGCGTCGACATCCTCCCGGGACATCAGGCCGCGTGCGCAGGCGCCCACCGCCTCGAAGGCGTCGATGATCGTGACGTCCTTCTCGGTGCCGTCGGACAGCTTCACGTGGCCGGGCAGGATCGACCCGGCGTAGACGAACACCGAGGCGAGATCGAGCCGGGCCGCCGCCATGAGCATGCCGGGCAGCGACTTGTCGCATCCGGCGAAGGTGACCATGCCGTCCAGGCGCTCGGCCTCCATCACGGCCTCAACGGAGTCGGCGATGATCTCTCGCGACACGAGCGAGAAGTGCATGCCCTCATGACCCATGGAGATGCCGTCGGAGACGGAGATGGTGCCGAACTGCATAGGGAAGCCGCCGCCTGCGTGGACACCCTCCTTGGCCGCGACCGCCAGGCGCTCCAGGGAGAGATTGCAGGGCGTGATCTCGTTCCAGCTCGACGCGATGCCGATCTGGGGCTTGGGGAAGTCCTCGTCAGTCATGCCAACGGCACGGAGCATGCCTCGCGCTGCGGCCCGCTCCAGGCCCTCGGTGACATCGACACTGCGCGGCTTCATGGAGGTCATGGAAGGGAGCCTAACCTCGCCGGCCCCCCTCACTGGCCGCACCCCGAGGTTCAGCCGGCCACGATGTGCTCGAGCGGGCGCCCGCCCGCGAAGCGCCTCAACTGCTCGTCGACGAGCCGTCGGGCGCGCGGCAGGAAGGCGGACGTGTTGCCCCCGACGTGCGGGCTGATGAGCACATCCGGAAGGGACCACAGCGGATGCCCGGGAGGCAACGGCTCGGGATCGGTGACGTCGAGCGCTGCGCGGATGCGTCCTGAGGAGACAGCGGCCACGAGGGCATCGGTATCGACGACCGGCCCTCGGGCCACGTTGACGAGCAGGGCCCTGTCGCGCATGCGGGCCAGGAAGCCCGTGCCGACCAGGCCCCGGGTCGATTCGTCGAGGGGGACGGCCAGCACAACGATGTCCGCACCGCGGAGGAGGTCGGGAAGATCAGCAGCCGCATGGACGCCAGGGCGCGACGAGCGCCCAACCATCGTGACGTCGACTTCGAACGCCGCCAGGCGGGATCTCAGTGCACGTCCGACGCCTCCCGCGCCCACGATGAGCACGCGCTTGTCGGCGAGCGCCTCGCGCCTGCCGTAGAGCCATCCGCCACCCGGCATCGCACGAGCGAAAGAGTCCAGCCCCCGGAGCGAGGCGAGGATCAGCCCCACAGCCAACTCAGCAGTGCTGGCGTCGTGGACGCCCCCCGCATTGCAGAGGGTCACGCCCGCGGGCAGGAAGGCCAGTGCGGCGTCGTACCCGGCGGTGAGCAGTTGCACGACCTCCAGGTTCGGCATGTGCGCCATGAGCGCGAGGTCCTCCTGCGCACCCATGTATCGGGGTACGTAGAAGACGACGTCCTCCGGGCGAGAGACGACCGGAATGGGCGGATAGAGCGGACGGACGTCGTCCGGGAGCAGCGCCCCCCGCACCACTACTCCTGCACGCCCAGGCGCTCCAGCAGGAGCGCGCGCACCTTCGCCGCATCGGCCTGGCCGCGGGTGGCCTTCATCACCGAGCCGACGATCGCCCCAGCTGCCTGCACCTTGCCGCCCCGAATCTTCTCGGCGACGTCCGGCTGCTCCTCGAGAGCCGCATCGATGGCCGCCAGCAGCGCGGAGTCATCGCTGACGACCGCGAGTCCCCGAGCGGCGACGACCTCATCGACTCCGCCCTCACCCGCGATGATGCCGTCGAACACCTGCCGGGCGAGCTTGTCGTTGAGGGCTCCGGTCGCGACGAGCTCCTCGACTCGGAGAATCTGGGCAGGAGTGACACCGAGCGACTCCAGCTCGACGCCCCGGTCGTTGGCGATGCGCGTGAGCTCGCCCGTCCACCACTTGCGTGCCGACGCCTGATCCACGCCCGCGGCGACCGTGTCCTCGACGAGTGCCAGGGCGCCGGCATTCACGATGGTCTGGAAGTCGTGATCGGAGATGCCCCACTCGGCGCGCAGACGCGCACGCTTCACCGACGGTGGCTCGGGCAGCGTGCCGCGCAACTCCTCGACCCACTCGCGAGAGGGAGCAACCGGCACGAGGTCGGGCTCGGGGAAGTAGCGGTAGTCCTCGGCCTGCTCCTTGGACCGACCAGAGGTCGAACGGCCGGTGTCCTCATGGAAGTGACGCGTCTCCTGGATGACCCGACCACCGGAGAGGAGTACGGCGGCCTGACGCTCGATCTCAGAGTGCACGGCCCGCTCCACCGATCTCAGCGAGTTCACGTTCTTCGTCTCACTGCGGGTGCCCCACGGCTCACCGGGTCGGGCCAGAGACACGTTGACGTCGCAGCGAAGCGACCCCTCCTCCATGCGCACATCAGAGACGCCGAGGGCCCGCATGAGGTCGCGCAACTGCGTCACGTAGGCCCGGGCGACCAGCGGAGCGAGCGCGCCCGCGCCGGCAATGGGCTTGGTGACGATCTCGATCAGCGGGATACCTGCGCGGTTGTAGTCGACCAGCGAATAGTCCGCACCGTGGATGCGTCCGGTCGCACCACCGGCGTGGGTCAGCTTGCCGGTGTCCTCCTCCATGTGGACCCGCTCGATCTCAACCCGGAAATCGCGCGGGCCATCCTCTGTCTCGACCGTGACGTCGAGCCAGCCGTTGAAGCAGAGGGGCTCGTCGTACTGGCTGACCTGGTAGTCCTTCGGCATGTCCGGGTAGAAGTAGTTCTTGCGCGCGAATCGACACCACTCAGCGGTCTGGCAGTTGAGCGCAAGACCCATGCGGATCGTCGACTCCACGGCCGTGCGGTTCACGACCGGCATGGAGCCGGGAAGCCCCAGGCACACCGGGCACACCTGCGTGTTTGCGTCGGCGCCGAAGGCCGTCGGACAGGAGCAGAACATCTTCGAGGCGGTGCCCAGTTCGACATGCGTCTCGAGGCCGAGGACAGGATCGAACGCGGCGATCGCCTCGTGGAAGGGAATGGTGTCGTGGGTCGTGGTCACAGGGACGGAGCCTCCTCGATGAGCAGGTGCCCCCAGCGGTCAACGAGCGCCGCCTCGAGCGCGCCGCCGGCGCGGTAGAGCCGGTCGTCGGCGAGAGGCGGGGCCATGATCTGCAGCCCGACGGGCAGACCGTCCTCGGGGGCCAGTCCGATGGGCAAGGACATTGCCGCATTCCCCGCCAGATTGACCGGGATCGTCGCGATGTCGTTCAGGTACATCGCGAGCGGGTCATCCACCTTCTCCCCGATCCGAAACGCTGTGGTCGGCGCTGTGGGCGAGACCAGGACGTCGACCTTGTCAAAGGCCGCCTCGAAGTCCCGAGTGATGAGGGTGCGCACCTTCTGCGCAGAGCCGTAGTAGGCGTCGTAGTAGCCACTCGACAGCGCGTAGGTGCCGATCATGATGCGTCGCTTGACCTCAGCCCCGAAACCGGCCTCGCGGGTCAGTGCCATGACCTCCTCCACGGAGCGCGCATCGTCGTCGCCTGCGCGAAGCCCGTAGCGCATGCCGTCGAACCGGGCTAGGTTGCTCGACGCCTCCGACGGCAGAATCAGGTAGTAGGCAGCGAGGGCGTACTCGAAGTGCGGGCACGAGACCTCGACCACCTCGGCGCCCAGGTCGGTCAGGATGCCGACGGCCTCGTCGAAGCGCTGCGACACTCCAGCCTGGTAGCCCTCACCGCTCAACTCACGGACGAGGCCGATGCGCATGCCGCGGACGTCGGCTGCGCGCGCCGCAGCCACGACATCGGGAACCGGTGCGGAGATCGACGTGGAGTCACGCGCATCGTGACCGGCGATGGCCGCATGAAGCAGGGCGGTATCAAGAACGGTGCGTGCACAGGGACCAGCCTGGTCGAGCGACGACGCCAGTGCGACGAGGCCGTAGCGCGACACCCCACCGTAGGTCGGCTTGACGCCGACCGTCCCGGTGACGGCGGCGGGCTGCCGGATCGAGCCACCAGTGTCGGTGCCGATGGCCAACGGCGCCTCGAACGCCGCGAGCGCAGCAGCGGAGCCACCTCCCGAACCACCGGGAATGCGGTCGAGATCCCAGGGATTGCGGGTCGGTCCGTATGCCGAGTGCTCGGTCGATGACCCCATGGCGAACTCGTCCATATTCGTCTTGCCGAGGATGATCACGTCGGCTGAGCGCAGGCGCTCCACAACGGTCGAGTCGTACGGCGGCCGCCAGCCCTCCAGGATGCGCGAGCCGCAGGTGGTGGGCTCGCCCTCCATGGTCAGGACGTCCTTGAGCGCCAGCGGAACACCGGCCAGCGGACCCAGTGGCTCGCCGGCGGCTCGCCTTCGGTCGACGTCGCGTGCAGCGGCAATGGCACGCTCGGGCATCACGTGGAGGAATGCGTGCACGCGGTCGTCGACGGCTGTGATGCGGTCGAGGTGCGCCCGCGTGACCTCCTCGCTCGACACCTCGCCGTCGCCCATCGCTCGCGCCAGAGTTGCCGCGTCCTGCCGAACGAGGTCGTGCTCCATGACCGCCATGTCCTACTCCTCGTCCAGGATCCGAGGCACGCGGAAGCGGTCGTCCTCCCAGGCCGGAGCTCCTGCAGCGACGGCCTCGCGATCCAGACCCGGGCGCACCACATCATCACGGAAGACGTTCACCATCGGAATGGGATGGGAGGTGGGTGGAATGTCGGCCTCCGCCACCTCCGACACGCGAGCGACGGACTGCAGGATGACATCAAGTTGACCGGCGTAATGGTCGATCTCTGCGTCGCTCAACTGGAGGCGGGCGAGCCGAGCCAGATGCTCGACCTCCTCGCGCGTGATGGATGCCATGGGGAGAATCCTATGGGGACGGATTCATGCGCCTTCCCGCACGTGGGACAGTGCAGCGTCCACGCCACCGGACAGCAGGGCGACGAATCCGGCCAGGCCGACCACCGGGACACCGAGGTCACGCGCCTTGTCGAGTTTCGAACCCGCGTTCTCCCCCGCGACGACCAGGGTGGTCTTCTTCGACACCGAGGATGCCACTTTGCCCCCTCGATCAGTGACCTCCGCAGCAGCGGAGTCGCGGGTGAACCCCTCGAGGGAACCAGTGATGACGATGGTCGCACCGGCGAGTGGCAGATCAGCGGCATCCGCCGCCTCATCGGCCATCCGCACGTCGCCCATACGCCACTTGTCGACCACGTCACGGTGCCAGTCCTCAGCGAACCAGTCGTGCACGGCCTCCGCGATCGTCCCGCCGATGCCGTCAACTGCCGCGAGCTCGTCGATCGATGCAGCGGCGATCGCGTCCATCGAACCGAAGGCGCGAGCGAGGTCCATCGCCGTCGGCCCACCGACATGGCGAATGGACAACGCCACGAGCACTCGCCAGAGAGGTCGGTCCTTCGCCGCCTCCAGGTTCGCCAGCATCGTCCTCGCGTTCTCCGTCAACTGGCGCCCTTCCTCGCCCCGAGCGGGTTCGCGCGTGAAGAACTCGCATGACGACAGCAGTTCCGGCGTGAGCAGGAACAGGTCCCCCTCGTCTTCGATCACACCACCCTCCAGCAGTGCGACGGCGGCCTTCGCACCGAGCCCTTCGATGTCGAGGGCCGCTCGACTGGCGACGTGAAAGACCCGCTCGCGCACCTGGGCCGGGCAGGATCGCGAGTTCGGACACCGAAGGTCCTTGTCGCCCTCCTTCTCCGGGCGCAGGCCGGTGCCGCACTCCGGGCATGCTGTGGGCATCACGAAGGCGCGCTCGGTGCCGTCACGCTCGTCGAGGACGGGCCCGAGCACCTCGGGAATGACGTCTCCCGCCTTGCGCAGGAAGACGACGTCACCGATCAGCACTCCCTTGCGCACCACCTCATGGGCGTTGTGCAGGGTCGCCATCGCGACGGTGGACCCCGCGACCTTCACAGGCTCCATCACCGCGAACGGCGTGACACGACCGGTGCGCCCGACATTGACCGCGATGTCGAGCAGCCGTGTACGCACCACCTCAGGCGGGTACTTGTAGGCGATCGCCCACCGTGGCGCCCGGGATGTCTCGCCCAGGGCACGCTGACGCTCGAGGTCGTCGACCTTGACCACCACACCGTCGATCTCGTGCTCGACGTCGTGCCGGTGCTCGCCGTAGTGATCGATGAAGGCGCGCACGTCGTCCGGCGTCGAATGCGCGCGCGCACGATCGCTGATCGGGAGACCGAGGCGGCCCATGAGCTCGTAGGCGCCACTCTGAGTGGAGACCAGCGCTCCCTCCACGGCCCCCACCCCGTGGACCGTCAACCGGAGATTCGCCAGTCGGGAGACCGCACGGGCCAGTTCCGCCTCGAGTCTCGTGATGCGCCCTTCAGCGCGGGCTCCGCCGCGCGCGTCGGCGCGGGCCGCCGCGAGGTCCTCCTCGCGACGATCGATCCGCTGACGCAGAGACCCGGCTGCGGTGTTGCGCGGATTGGCGAATGCCGGCAGGCCGATATCAAGCTGCTCGGAGTTGATGCGTTCGAAGTCGGCGACGGTGAAGTAGATCTCACCGCGCACCTCGAGCAGGGCTGGGACGTCATCACCCTTCAGGCGCTGTGGCACGCCCGGGATGAACCGCGCGTTGTACGTGACGTCTTCACCCACCCTGCCGTCGCCACGGGTGGCGAGCGTTACCAGAGCGCCGTCCCGGTACACGGCATCGACCGCCAGGCCATCGATCTTCAGCTCGCACAGCATGGGAGGGAACTCGCCCAGGCCCGCGCGCACCCGCTCGAACCAAGCGTCCAGCTCCGTCGGGTCGAACGCGTTGTCGAGGGAGTACATCCTCTGCAAGTGCTCGACGGGCTCGAACATCTCCGACCGCGCTCCACCGACCGTCTGCGTGGGCGACTCCCCACCAGCGAGCTCCGGGTGCCGGCGCTCGAGCTCAACCAGCTCGGCGTACAAGGCGTCGTATTCGGCGTCGGACAGTCGAGGAGCGTCCTTCTGGTAGTACTCCGCGCGTGCAGAATTGACGAGGTCGACCAGCTCGGCCCACCTCTCGCGCTCAACGTCCGTCGACATCGATCGCCTCCCTCGTCTCGTCCTGCCTCAGTACGCGACCAACCCTGGAGCATGCAGCAAGGGCCTGCCGCGCCCACGCCGGACTGGCCGCCGCGAGCCCGCACGTCGGGGAGACCGCGATGCCGGCCAGGTGACGATCGTCCTCAAGGCCCAGCCGGTGCAGGAGGTCACGAAGAGGGGCACTGGCCCGGGAATCCGACACGGCAGCCCCTTCTGCGTCGGCAAGCCCGACGGAGGGGACAGTGCCAGCGATCAGCCCGCCGCCCGACTCGAGCAGCAGGCCGATCTGCTGATCGAGCCCGGAGTCGACTGCCGTGATGTCCACGCTGACGAAATCCGCGTCGGCGGCGCGCATCAGGCCGACCGGCGCTTGCGCTGCGCAGCAGTGCACACCCGGCCGGGCTCCCGCGCGTCGCGCCCCGGCCATGACCACGCCCAGCAGACGGCCGACGCGCTGCGGATCCACGGCCGCGTAGCGGGAGAGCCCACTGGCGGTGCCGATCCGACCATCGAGGACAGCAGGAAGGGCCGGTTCATCAACCTGAAGCAGCACTGCCGAGGCCGTCGGAATGCGCCGCCGCAGATCTGCGACGTGCAGGTCGATGGCCTCCGCCAGTGCGTGCGCGAGATCGTCGACAGAACCGGCGTCGCGCAGCATTCGTTCGCCAGAGCGCAGCTCGATCGCCGCGGCCATCGTCCAGGGGCCGACCACCTGCGCCTTCAGGGGCCCGCTGTAGGTGGAGGACTCCTCCTGGAGTGCATCGAGGTCCTCGCCCATGAAGGACTCGCCCCGACGCATGAGCCGACCGCGATGTCCCGCGATGCGCCAGCCGCCGGGCGTGGTCTCGAGTCCGAAGCCTGGATCCACCGCGCAGAGCAGCGACGCCGTGCGACCGATCATGTCGGCCCCGGGACCGCGCGCGGGCAGTTCCGGCACGTGCAGGAGGTCGGGCAGCTCCCCCGCGATGATCCGGGCGTCCTCACGGACGTCGACGCCCGGCATCGAGCCGATTCCGGTGGCGGCAGCCGGCCGCCAGCTGGCAAATCCGGGGGACGAGGTCACGCGGGCACCATGCGACGCGCACTGTCGACAGTGGCCGAGCCCACCACCCGCGAGCCGTCGTACAACACGATGGTCTGACCCGCTGCGAGACCACGGATCGGCTGCTCGAGGTCAACGAGGAGTCGATCCGCCTCCACGCGCGCGCTGGCCACCACGGGCGCGGAGTGTGCTCGCACCTGCACATGCAGCGCGCACGGTCGTTGCGACAGAGGCTCACCGGTCCACGTGAGATGCACGCCCTCTATCGAGTCGACGTCGAGGAGCTCGGGTCGGCCCACACGGACAGTGGACGTGTTGATGTTGACGTCGACGACGTATCGCGGAGCTCCCGATGGTGTGGGCACAGTCAGGCCCAGCCCGCGACGCTGCCCGATCGTGAACGCATGGGCACCCTCGTGCGTCCCCAGCACCTCTCCGGTCTCGGCATCGACGATGTCACCGGGTGCGGTTCCCACATGCTCACGAACGAATGCGGCCGTATCGCCGTCAGGGATGAAGCAGATGTCGTGACTGTCCGGCTTGCGCGCAACGAGAAGTCCGCGCGCGTCAGCCTCGCGCCGGATGTCTTCCTTGCGGTCAGCACCGAGGGGCAGAACCGTGCGCTCCAACTGGTCGCGGGTGAGAACTCCCAGCACGTATGACTGGTCCTTGTCCGGGTCGATGCCGCGGTGGAGTTCCGGCCCTTGGGTTCCGGAGATCACCTGCGCGTAGTGCCCGGTAGCCACGGCATCGAAGTCGAGGGCCAGCGCTCGGTCGAGGACAGCAGCGAACTTGATCCGCTCGTTGCATCGCACGCAGGGATTGGGGGTGCGCCCCCGGCGGTACTCCTCTACAAAGTCCGCGACGACGTCGTCGCGGAACCGCTCGGACAGGTCCCACACGTAGAACGGGATGCCGAGGACGTCGGCAACGCGCCGTGCGTCCCGCGCATCGTCGAGCGTGCAGCACCCCCGGGTGCGCCCAGACACGCTCGGGGCTTTCGCCAGTGCCAGGTGCACGCCGATGACCTCATGCCCGGCATCGACAAGCCGGGCGGCGACGACCGACGAGTCGACGCCGCCCGACATGGCCGCGATGACTTTCACGTCAGTCCACCCGAATGCCGACAGCGCCAGCGCGCGATGCACGGTCGACGGCGAGCGGAACGGCGGCGAGCAGACGATCGACCTCCTGCTGCGTCGTGGCCTCGCTCATGCTGAACCGCAGCGACGAGCGTGCCGCCGTCTCGTCACGACCGAGAGCGAGCAGTACGTGACTGGGCTCGGGGATGCCAGCAGTGCAGGCAGAGCCCGTCGAGCAGTCAATCCCTGCTGCATCGAGCAGCATCAGGAGCAGATCCCCCTCGCACCCGGGGAAGGAGGCATGGACATTCCCCGGGAGTCTGTCCTCATGGCCCGTGCCGCGATCGCCATTGATGATGACTCCCGGGACGGCGGAGACAAGTCCGCGGATGAGGCTCTCGCGCAGGGCCACAAGCGCTTCGGCTCGCTCGCGCTGGCCGCCGACCGCATGCTCGACGGCAGCTGCGAACCCGGCGATCGCGGGGGCGTCGAGAGTCCCCGACCGGACCTCCCGCTCCTGGCCGCCACCGTGCAGAACGGGATCCACCAGCGCCTGCGGATCGAGGATCAGGGCGCCCGCACCGAAGGGGCCTCCGATCTTGTGACTGCTGAAGGTCACCGCGGTCGCACCGAGACGGTCAAGGTCGATGGGTACGTGTCCGAGGACCTGAACGCCATCGGTGTGGAACGGCACCCCAGCGTCTCGACACAGGCTCGCGATGCGGTCGACCGGCTGAACCGTCCCGATCTCGTTGTTGGCCCACATCACCGAGCAGAGGGCGAGGTCGTCGGACCCATTCAGAACCCAGGCGAGGCGATCCTCGTCGATGCGACCGACCGCGTCGACGTCGAGCCATTCCACCTTCGCCTGCTGCTCGCGCTCCAGCCAGAGCACCGGATCCAGGACCGCATGGTGCTCGATGGTCGACACCGCGATTCGTGACGCCCCACGCACCCGGCGGGCGCCCCAGAACAGGCCCTTGATGGCGAGGTTGTCAGCCTCGGTGCCCCCGGCCGTGAACACCACAGCGCTCGGGCGCGTGCCCAGTAGCGCGGCGATCGACTCACGTGACTCCTCCACCACCTGGCGACGTCGGCGCCCAGACGCATGCAGCGAGGAGGGATTGCCCAGCAGCGCCGACTGGCGAAGCCACGCCTCACGCGCCGCAGGAACCATGGAGGTCGTAGCAGCGTGATCGAAATACGCCCGCTCCTCCACGATCACCCATGGTAGACGGTGATCGGGCATCGCACTCGCGGGCTGGGCAGGCTCCTTCGCCTCACGAGAGGCCCTGCGCGACTCGGGGTGTCAGTCGCCTCTGAAGGCCGCCGGGCGCTTCTCCACGAAGGCGGCCATGCCCTCGGCCTGGTCGTGGGTGGCGAAGAGGCTGGCGAACCGCACTCGCTCGATGTCGAGTCCCGTACCAAGGTCCACGTCCATGCCGTGGTCGACCGCCTCCTTCGCTGCCCTCAGGGCGAGGGCCGGACCCCGCGCGAGCTTCTCCGCGAGCTGCCGGGCTGTGGCGTACACCTCGTCGGCAGCCACCACCGAATTCACCAAGCCGATCGCCAGTGCCTCAGCCGCGTCGACCTGGCGTCCGGTGAGGATCAGGTCCTTCGCGCGGGAGGCACCGATGAGCCGAGGGAGCCGCTGGGTGCCCCCCGCACCCGGGATGATTCCGAGGAGCGTCTCCGGCTGCCCGAGCCTCGCGTCCTCGGCCGCGATGCGCAGGTCGCAGCACAGGGCAAGCTCGCAGCCCCCGCCGAGTGCGTATCCGGTGATCGCGGCGATCGTCGGCTGCGGGATACGTGCCATGGAGGTGAAGGAGTCCTGCAGGTCAGTCGACTCTCGGAGCATGTCCTGGTAGGACATGCCGCTCATCTCCTTGACGTCCGCCCCCGCTGCGAACACCTTCGGACCGCCGTAGACGATCACGGCTCCCACGTCACGACGCGACGACACCTCGACAGCCGCATCACGGATCTCCCCTTGCATCTGCCGGTTTAGGGCATTCATGGGCGGCCTCTGCAACGTCAGCGTCGCGACCCTGTCGGTCACCTCGAGCGACACGAACTCAGCCATGGGACTCCCTTTCGATCGATGAGACGCGCACGCTCTGCACCCGCCAGCGCCGTCGGCGACTCTAGCGACGACGTGACCCCGCCCACGACATGTAGCGTGTCGCGAGTGATGCGGCACGCCTCCTCGGGATGGGATCCGCTCGGCGTGACTCCTGACGGCCGCGGAGGCGCCAACGTCGCCCTGTGGGCCCAGGGGGCCACCAGCGCAACCCTGTGCCTGTTCGACGAGGAGGGTCGCGAGGAGCGCATTCCCATGCCTGAGCGCATCTTCAACGTCTTCCACGCCCACGTCACCGATCTGCCGGTCGGTACCCGTTACGGGTTCCGGGTCGAGGGACCGTGGGTGCCAGAAGTGGGCCACCGCTGGAACCCCAACAAGCTCCTGCTCGACCCCTACGCCCGGGCCATCGACGGCCGGTTCACCCTGGACCCGTCCGTCTTCGGTCACACAGGTGACGACGACCTTCGCATGGATGCCGCCGACTCCGCACCATTCGTGCCTCGGAGTGTCGTCGTCGACGGATCGTTCGACTGGGGCGACGACCGCGCTCCCGGCGTCGCCTGGGACGACACCGTGATCTACGAGACGCACGTGCGCGGCATCACGATGCAGCACGCCTCCATTCCCGAGCACGAGCGCGGCACGTACGCGGGCCTGGCACACCCGCACGTGATCGAGCACCTGACGACCCTCGGCGTGACGACCGTCGAGCTTCTGCCCGTCCACCACTTCGTCGACGAGGTACACCTCATCGAGACCGGCCTGACGAACTACTGGGGCTACAACTCGATCGGCTACTTCGCTCCGCATGGCGCCTACAGCTCCCTCGGCACCCGAGGAGGGCAGGTGACGGACTTCAAGCGCATGGTCAAGGCGCTGCATGCGGCAGGACTCGAGGTGATCATCGACGTCGTCTACAACCACACCGCCGAGGGCGACCAGACTGGTCCGACGCTGTCATTCCGCGGCATCGACAACGATGACTACTACCACCTGCGTGACGGAGGCCGCTTCTACGCGGACTACACCGGCTGTGGCAACACGCTCGACGTCTCCAAGCCGCACGTCCTGCAGCTGGTCATGGACTCGCTCCGCTACTGGGTCACGGAGATGCACGTCGACGGATTCCGGTTCGATCTCGCCTCGGCCCTTGCGAGGTCCTTCCACGACGTCAACATGCTCGGCAACTTCATGACGACGATCCAGCAGGATCCCATCCTCCGTCGCGTCAAGCTGATCGCGGAGCCCTGGGATATCGGCCCCGGGGGGTATCAGGTGGGAGAGTTCCCTCCCCTGTGGACGGAGTGGAACGACCGATACCGCGACACTGTGCGTGACTTCTGGCGTGGCGCCAACGCACTGAGCGAACTCGGATGGCGGCTATCGGGATCGGCCGACCTCTATGGAGCCGAGGGGCGCCGCCCCTTCGCCTCCATCAACTTCGTCACGGCCCATGACGGATTCACCCTTCGCGATCTGGTCTCCTACGACAGCAAGCACAACGAGGACAACCTCGAGGACAACCGTGACGGCACCGACAACAACCGCTCGTGGAACTGCGGCGTCGAGGGCGAGACGGACGATGCGACGGTGCTGGCCCTGCGGCAACGTCAGATGCGGAACATGCTGTCCACTCTCCTGCTGTCGAACGGCGTGCCCATGCTCGCCGGCGGCGACGAATTCGGGCGCACCCAGCGCGGAAACAACAATGCGTACTGCCAGGACAACGAGATCTCCTGGTACGACTGGCACTGGGACACCTGGCAATCGGACCTCAAGGTCTTCACCAGCGACGTCCTGGGCCTAAGACGCCTCCACAGTGCCTTCCGGCAGCGGTACTTCCTCGAGGGATCGCCCGTGCATCCCGGCGGACCCAAGGATCTCGCCTGGCTCGATCCCACAGGGCACGAGATCACCGACGCCCAGTGGCATGACCCGGCGACGCACACACTGGGCATGTACCTCGCCGGCGAGAGCCACGGCCTTGACGAGGACGGACAGCACATGCGCGACGAGGCCTTCCTCGTCGTCCTCCACTCAGGCGAGGAGGACATCTCCTTCGTTCTGCCTGGGGCGCCCTTCGGCCGCGAGTACCGGACGGTCATCGACACCGCGACAGGGCAGTCACGCGAATCCGACGCCATCCTCGAGAACGGCTCGAGTGTGCAGGTGTGCGGCCGCAGCCTCCTCGTGCTGCACGCACTGCGGCCTGGCTGAGCAGGCCGAAAGGTCACGACTTCGGGCTCGTGTCCCCAGCGGCGGGGAGCACCTGCAGACCGAGTTCATGAGGTGATGCAAGTCCCATGTGGTCGGGCAGGATCCGCACCGTGTAGCCGAAGGGCCCGTTGCGGTCGAGGGCGAGGTCGCACTGGTACAGCCAGCGTGATCCATCGAACTGCTCCACCGGGGTCATCCGGACGGGATCGGGATCGACCAGGCGGTCGTCGGCGTCGACACGACCGGCGACGGCCTGAACCGTTACGTCGGACGGCTGAAGGGAGCCGAGCGACACGTAGGCACGGATGGCGACGTGGGATCCCAGCATGACGGCATCGCCCACTCCGTCGGCTTCCACATGGTCGACTCGAAGGCCAGGCCAGGCCTCCACGACACGGAGCTTCCAGGCACTGAGGTCACGTGCAAGCGCGCAGTCGTCGGCCTCGATCGCGCGTGCCGCCACGGCAGCCGGGGTGTAGAGCCGGGTGACGTACTCGCGAAGCATCCGGCTCGCGAGGACCTTCGGGCCCAGGGTGCGCAGGGTGTGCTTCATCATGGCGAGCCAGCGCGGGGGAAGCCCGGCGTCGTCGCGTCGGTAGAAGGCCGGCGCGACCGAGTTGCCGATCAGTGCGTACAGCGTCTCGGCCTCGAGGTCGTCACGACGATCCGGATCGTCGATGCCCTCCGCCGTGGGGATCGCCCATCCGTTCTCGCCGTCGAACCACTCGTCCCACCAGCCGTCGAGGATCGAGAGGTTCAGCGCCCCGTTCAGCGCCGCCTTCATGCCCGAGGTGCCGCTGGCCTCGAGCGGGCGGATCGGATTGTTGAGCCACACGTCGCACCCCGGGTACAGCGTCGTGGCCATGGACATGTCGTAGTCGGGCAGGAACACGATCCGATGGCGGACGTCCTCGGCATCGGAGAACTGCACGAGCTGCTGGATCAGCCGCTTGCCTCCGTCGTCGGCCGGATGGGACTTGCCGGCGATCACCAGCTGCACGGGCTGGTGCGGGTCAGTCAGCAGAGCACGGAGCCGGTCAGGATCGCGGAGCATGAGCGTCAGGCGCTTGTACGACGGCACCCGGCGCGCGAAGCCGATAGTGAGGATGTCTGGATCGAGCACGGAGTCGATCCAGCCCAGTTCGGCCTCCGCGGCGCCTCGGTGCAGCCATGACGCCCGTAGGCGCCGTCGCGTCATGAACACGAGGTCCTCGCGCAGGGCCCGCTTCACGCGCCACAACTCGTGATCGGGAGTGTCGGCAATCACCGCCCACCCGTCCGAATCGTCGATCGACATGCCACCGGCGAGTTCGACGACCTCGCGCGCGGTCCACGTGGGGGCGTGAACGCCGTTGGTGATTGACGTGATCGGCACGTCGGCCGCGTCGAATCCCGGCCACAGGCCGGCGAACATCCCCCGCGACACCGCCCCGTGGAGCAGGCTCACGCCGTTCGCGCGCTGACCGAGTCGAAGTCCCATGACGGCCATGTTGAAGACGCCCGGATCCCCGCCCTCGTAGTCCTCTGCTCCGAGGCCCAGAACCTTCTCGACCGGCACTCCGTCGGAGGCGTTCTCGCCGCCGAAGTACTGCGTGATCAGGTCGATGGGGAACCGGTCGATGCCCGCCGGCACGGGAGTGTGCGTCGTGAACACCGTGCTGGCCCGCGAGATCTCGAGGGCCTCGTCGAAGGTCATGCCCCGATGCTGGGCGACGAGCTCGCGAATCCGCTCGAGGCCGAGGAACCCAGCATGGCCCTCGTTGGTGTGGAACACCTCCGGTGTGGGTCGACCCGTGATTCGACAGTACGCACGGAGCGCCCGGATGCCACCGATGCCCAGGAGCATCTCCTGCTGCAGTCGATGCTCGCCACCTCCGCCGTACAGGCGATCGGTGACGTCGCGCTCGGCAGCGGCGTTCTCCTCGACATCGGAATCGAGCATGAGCAGCGGCACGCGCCCGACCTGCGCCACCCAGATGCGGGCGACGAGGACGCGGGAGCCGGGCAGGCCCACCGTGACCTTGGCCGGGGAGCCGTCCGGCTCGCGCAGCAGTGAGACCGGACTGCCGTCCGGGTCGGAGACGGGGTAGTGCTCCTGCTGCCAAGCGTCGCGGGAGAGCGTCTGCCGGAAGTAGCCCGCCCGGTAGAACAGGCCCAGAGCGATGATGGGAACACCGAGGTCGCTGGCTGTCTTCAGGTGATCCCCGGCCAGGATGCCGAGCCCACCGGAGTACTGCGGCAGGGCGGAGGTGATGCCGTACTCCGGTGAGAAGTAGGCGATGCCCGCTGGGGCCTGCGTTCCCAGGGTCTGGAACCACCGGGGCGACTCCAGGTAGGCGTGGAGGTCGGCGAGAGTTCGCCCGGCCCAGTCCACGAAGCCCGGATCGCCGGCGAGGTCGGCCAGCCGCTCGGCGGACACCTCTCCCAGGAGCCGGACCGGGTCCTCGCTGCAGGCCTGCCACAGGTCAGGGTCAATCGCGGCGAAGAGATCGCGGGTGGGCGGGTGCCACGACCAGCGCAGGTTGAGGGCGAGGTCCTCGAGGGCCGAAAGGCTCGCGGGCAGCACGGTGCGGACGGTGAAGCGTCGGATGGCTCTCACGCCGCACACGTTAGCGCTTGCATGCGCCCCGGAACGCTGACCCGCACCTCGTTCTGACGTGTTCTTGCAGAATCATGCAAGAAATTGATCAGGCGTCGCACACGTCGCACCTGTCGCACCTGTCACACGCTCCCAAGCCCCGCTGGCTACGCTTCGGACCATGGCTCGCACCCGCGACGAGGCTGCGTCTTCCGCCAGCAGGAAAGCTCCGCGGGCGAAGTCGACCGCATCGATCTCCCCCGGCGCCCCGACTGCCCCGAACGGGGGCAGCACCGTGCCGGACGAACTGGTCGGCCGATTCGCCATCACCGACGTCCAGCCGACCAGCCTCAGCGGACGCCGACCGGCCGCAGCGGCCGTCGGGGAGGCCGTGCCCGTCAGCGCCACCGCCTTTCGCGAAGGCCACGACAGCCTCGGCATGACCCTTCGGCTGCACCGGCCGGACGGCACCCTCGCAGACTCGATGCGCATGACTCCTGAGGGGATCGGGCTCGACCGATGGACGGCGACCATCAGGCCAGACGCCCTCGGCGACTGGAGTTTCTCCCTCGAGGCCTGGGACAGCCCCTGGGACACCTGGCTGCATCGAGCCACGATCAAGGTGCCCGCCGGAGTCGATGTCGAGGTGGAGCTCGCCGAAGGCAGCCTGCTCCTGGTCGAGGCGGCCGCGGGTGCCGCCGTGAGCCGGGACGAGCAGGAGCGGCTGCGCGCTGCGGCGCACACGCTGCTGTCGACCGCCCTGCCGGTACCCGTGAGGCTGGCCGCCGCAACCGACCCCGCCGTCACCGAGATCCTGCGCGCCCATCCGATCCGGGTTGCCGTCACGACCAGCGGCCCGTGGCCCCTGCGCGTGCAGCGGCGCCGAGCACTGGTCGGCTCCTGGTACGAGTTCTTCCCACGAAGCGAGGGCGCCCGCCTCGATCCGTCGCAGTCGGGCACCTTCGCCACCGCGGCCGAGCGCCTGCCCGCCATCGCCGAGATGGGCTTCGACGTGGTGTACCTGCCGCCGGTCCATCCGATCGGCACCGTCAACCGCAAGGGTCCAAACAACACCCTCACGCCCGGACCCGACGACCCCGGCTCCCCCTGGGCGGTCGGCTCCGCCGCCGGAGGCCATGACGCCATACATCCCGACCTCGGCACCTTCGAGGACTTCACCGCCTTCGTCGCCCGGGCGGCGGGGCTCGGCATGGAGATCGCACTCGACCTCGCCCTTCAGGCTGCGCCCGACCACCCGTGGGTTGCCGCGCATCCGGAGTGGTTCACGACGCGAGCCGACGGCACGATCGCATTCGCGGAGAACCCGCCGAAGAAGTACCAGGACATCTACCCCCTCAACTTCGACAACGATCCCGAGGGCCTCTACAAGGAGATCGAGCGGATCGTGCGCTTCTGGATGTCGCACGGCGTGCGCATCTTCCGGGTCGACAACCCGCACACGAAGCCGTTGTGGGTGTGGGACAGGCTGCTCAGCAGCATCTTCCAGACCGATCCCGACGTCCTGTTCCTCGCGGAGGCGTTCACGCGCCCCCCGATGATGAAGGCCCTCGCTCAGGTGGGGTACCAGCAGAGCTACACCTACTTCACCTGGCGGAACTCTTCCGACGAGATCCGGTCGTACGCCAACGAGCTCGCCGGGCCTTCGTCGGCGTTCATGCGACCCAACTTCTTCGTCAACACGCCTGACATCCTTCCCGAATTCCTCCAGCACTCCGGTGACGCGGGATTTGCGATCCGCGCAACGCTGGCAGCCACGTTGTCCCCCACCTACGGGGTCTACAGCGGGTTCGAGTTGTACGAGCACGTGGCCGTGCGCCCCGGGAGCGAGGAATACCTGGACTCGGAGAAGTACCAATACCGCCCGCGCGACTGGGACCTCGCCAGCAGGCAGGGGCGGACCCTTGCTCCGTACCTGACCCGGCTCAACGACTGGCGTCGCACGCATCCGGCACTGCAGGATCTTCGGTCACTGCGCTTCCACCACAGCGAGAATCCACAGGTCCTCGCTTACTCCAAGCGCGACGGCGACGACATCATGCTTGTCGCAATCACCCTCGATCCTGCACGCGAGCAGGAGTCCACGATCTGGTGGGACACCGAGGTGCTAGGACTCGGGGAGCGCTTCATCGCCCATGACCTCGTCACGGACACGCGGTGGTCGTGGTCACGACGCACCTACGTCCGCTTGTCCCCCATGGAGCAGGTGGCCCACATCATCCATGCCCGACGGGCCTAGAAGGGCAGTGGCCATGAGCACCAACGCTGGCACACCGTCACCCGTCTCGGTCCTCGATCTCGATCGACTCGTCGATGGCTGGCATCACGACCCCCACAGCATCCTCGGGCCGCACCTGCAGGCCTCGGTCGTCACGATTCGGGTGCTGCGACCGGGTGCGGAGGCCGTGCACCTCGTGAGCCAAGGGTCCCGCCTTCCGATGACGCACGAGCACCGAGGGGTCTGGGTCACCGCCCTGTCTGCCACACAGGTTCCTGACTACTCCCTGGAGATCACCTACCCGGGCGCGACTCTCCCCGGCGACGACCCCTACCGATACCTGCCCACGCTCGGCGAGATGGACCTCCATCTCATCTCCGAGGGACGTCACGAGCAGCTCTGGCAGGTGCTCGGTGCCCACACTCGCGAGTGCGCGTCCGCGCGCGGCCCCGTGCCCGGCGTGTCCTTCGCCGTATGGGCCCCCAATGCCCAGGGCGTGCGGGTCATCGGAGACTTCAACCAGTGGGACGGAACCGGGCACCCACTGCGATCCCTCGGGTCATCCGGGGTCTGGGAGCTGTTCGTGCCCGGGCTTGGCGACGGCACCGTCTACAAGTTCGCGATTCTGGGCAGGGACGGCATCTGGCAGGACAAAGCCGATCCCCTGGCCTTCGCCACCGAGGTGCCACCAGCGACGGGCTCGATCGTGCATACACCGCGGTACGAGTGGTCGGACGAGGAGTGGCTCGAGCAGCGTGCCCGCATGCACCAGCACAAGCGCCCCCTGTCGATCTACGAGGTTCACCTCGGCTCGTGGCGAGAAGGGCTGAACTACCGGCAGCTGGCCCATGAACTCACCGAGTACGTCCTCTCGACGGGCTTCACGCACGTGGAGTTCCTGCCGGTGGCCGAGCACCCCTACGGACCCTCATGGGGCTATCAGGTGACGTCGTACTTCGCCCCCACTTCCCGCTTCGGCTCGCCCGACGACCTCCGCTACCTCATCGACCGCCTCCACCGGGCCGGTATCGGTGTCATCGTGGACTGGGTTCCCGCCCACTTCCCGAAGGATGAGTGGGCCCTCGCCCGCTTCGACGGCACGCCGCTGTACGAGCATGCCGACCCACGACGCGGCGAGCACCCGGACTGGGGAACGTACGTCTTCGACTTCGGGCGTGCCGAGGTGCGCAACTTCCTCGTGGCCAATGCCGTGTACTGGTTGGAGGAGTTCCACGTCGACGGACTTCGAGTGGATGCGATGGCGTCGATGCTCTACCTGGACTACTCGCGCGAGGAAGGCGAGTGGTATCCGAACGAGCTCGGTGGTCGCGAGAACCTCGATGCCGTGGCCTTCCTGCAGGAGATGAATGCCACCGTCTACAAGCGCGTGTCCGGAGTGCTCACCATCGCCGAGGAGTCGACCGCCTGGCCCGGGGTCACACGCCCCACCTACGTGGGCGGCCTCGGCTTCGCCTACAAGTGGAACATGGGCTGGATGCACGACTCCCTGGGATACATCACGCACGAGCCCATCCACCGGCAGTACCACCACAACGAGATGACGTTCTCGATGGTCTACGCCTACAGCGAGCACTTCATCCTGCCGATCTCCCATGACGAAGTCGTGCACGGCAAGGGATCACTCATAGCTCGCATGCCCGGAGATCGCTGGCAGGAACTTGCCAACCTGCGCGCCTACCTCGGATTCATGTGGGGGCACCCGGGCAAGAAGCTGCTGTTCATGGGGTCGGAGTTCGCGCAGTCCGGCGAATGGTCGAGCGACCGGAGCCTGGACTGGTGGCTGCTCCAATACCCGGAGCACTCCGGAGTGCTCGCCGTCGTCACGGACCTCAACTCCCTCTATCGCGCGACACCGGCCTTGTGGGAGCGGGACGACGAACCCTCGGGTTTCGAGTGGATCGATGCCAACGACGCCGGGGCGAACACCTTCTCCTGGCTTCGGCACGACGATGCAGGCGGCTGCGTGGCCGTACTGTCGAACCTGTCCCCCGTTCCGCGCACGGGATATCGCATCGGGCTGCCCCGGTCAGGCACCTGGACCGAGGTGCTCAACACCGATGCGTCTGCCTACGGAGGCTCCGGCATGGGAAACCTCGGCGAGGTCGCTGCCGAGAACATCCCGTCGCACGGTCAACCAGCCTCCGCCGTCGTGACGCTGCCACCGCTGTCGACCGTGTTCTTGCGACGGGACGCCTGATCGAGCTCCCGTCATGCGCCTCAGCGCATGAGCGACGGCAAGGGATCAGAACAACGCGCTTGCCAGCGACGTGCGTGCCCGGGGCACGGCCGGATCGTCCCCTGCGATCAGGAAGTAGTCCAGAACTCGCGCCCGGGCGGCCTCGCGCTCGTCGCCTGAGGCATCACGCACTCCTTGGATAGCCAACGCGAACGCCTCCTCCCAAGCGCCGCGCAGAGCGGCGTCGTCGGCGAGGTCCAGAGGAGCCGGCGAGGTAGATCCGTCCCGATGCTCAGCACGCTGATACAGGTCGACGATCGCGCGTCCGGCCAGGGCGTCCGGATCGTTCGGCGCGACGGCGAGCACCGCCTCGTACGCCGCGCGAGCGGCCGTCCAGTCTCCCTGCTCGATGGCGGTGTAGGCCGCCTCGAACCGGGGATCACCGGGAGGCGCCTCCTCTGGTGCTGGCGCGGGTTCTCCGCCGACGATCGTTCCCGCGACACCCTGCTCCGCGGCCACTCTCAGCAGCTCCTCGAGGAACTGGCGGATCTGGCCCTCCGGAAGCGCTCCCTGGAACAGCGGGATGGGCTGGCCCTTGATGACCGCGAACACGGAGGGGATCGACTGCACCTGGAAGGCTGCCGCGATCTGCTGCTCGGCGTCGACGTCGACCTTGGCCAGCACCCAGCTACCGGCACCCTCGGCGGCCAGCTTCTCCAGGATGGGCGACAGCTGCTTGCAGGGGCCGCACCACTCCGCCCAGAGGTCGAGGACCACCGGCACGGTCATCGACTGGTCGATCACGCGGTCCTGGAATGTCTCGACCGTGACGTCCACGACGACACCGGGCGGTGCCGTGGCGAGGGCGGCGGCAGCCTTCTGCTGGTTGCTCTTCTGTGCGGCGAGGGCCCCGAGGTCCACGGCCCCCCGGGCATTGATAGAAGCGGCCATGTCCTCATTGTGGCGCACGCATCGTCACCGGCCCGCGTGGCGGGTCGACCTGCCTTCGGCGCGGGAAGGCCCCAGAATGGGCCGGTGCACGTCTCCGCGAAGGCCGACTACGGGATGCGCGCCCTCATGTTCCTGACGCAGTCCTACGCCGCGGACCCGAGCCGACTCGTGAAGGGCGAGGCCATCGCCTCCTCCCAGGGCATTCCGATGAAGTTCCTCGAGGGGATCCTGCGGCAGCTGAGGCAGGCCGGCATCGTGGCGAGCCAGCGCGGGGCCGAAGGTGGCTATCGACTCGACCGAGGCCCCTCGTCCATCACCATTGCCGACGTCGTGCGAGCCCTGGATGGCCCCCTCGCCGCAGTCCGCGGCCAGCGCCCCGAGGACCTCGACTACTCGGGTGCCTCGGAGCACCTGCGCGACGTATGGGTCGCGGTTCGTGCGGCCATGCGCCACGTGCTGGAGGGCGTCACCCTCGCCGACGTGGCCAGCGGGTCACTGCCACCCGACGTCACCCAACTGCTCGCCGAACCCGGAGCCTGGCAGCGCCGCTGAACGTGGGCCTCACACCTCGTCGAGAAGCCGTAACGCTGCCTCGTGCGGGGCAAGTTCCCCGGCAAGCACCTTCTGCACCAGCGCCTCGAGGGAGGCCGACGCCATGCGACTCCTGGCCAGGGAAAGCGCCATCGCGGTGATCTCGTCACTGGTGCGGCGCAGCAGGCGTCGCTCCCCCTCGCCTGAATCCGCGAGCCACGTGCCGTGCTGGTCCACCGCAGCGAGGACGTCGACGATCCCCGCGCCCTCGACAGCAACTGTCGAGACCACCGGAGGCACCCACGCCGCATCAGTGCGCGCACCCAGCGCCAGCATCGCGCGCAGGTCACGGACCGTCTGGTCTGCACCCTCGCGATCGGCCTTGTTGACGACGAGGATGTCGGCGACCTCGAGGATTCCCGCCTTCGCCGCCTGAATGCCGTCACCCATGCCCGGCGCGAGCAGGACGACAGTGGTGTCAGACACCCCCGCGATCTCGATCTCGGACTGGCCTACGCCGACGGTTTC
>CAIZPS010000176.1 GCA_903934925.1 uncultured bacterium
GAATCCGCCGGTCGCGAGGATCACGCCCCGACGGGCGCCGACCACCTGCTCGCCTCCGTCGACCAGCAGCCGGACTCCGGTCACGCGTCCGTCTTCTACGACGAGGTCGGTGGCCTGGGCATTCACGACCGGCTCGACGCCCAGGTCGAGCAGGGCCTTGATGATGGGCCCGACGAGGGCGTTGCCGCAGCCGCGCAGATCGGCGTCGATGCGCCGCTGCAGCTCTTCATCCGACAGCTGGCCGGTGCCTCCACCGAGAGTGGTGTCGGTGATCTTCAGGTGCGCGCTGCGCTTGCTCCGCGCCACTTTGTCCTGCCATGCGCCCAGACGCTCGTAGCTGAACAGTCCCGGGTCGAGCGAGCGCCCGCCGTCCGGCTTCCCGCCCGGGTTCTCCGGGTGGTAGTCCGGGTAGCGGGGCAGGAGGGTGAAGCTCGCCTCCGTGGTGCCCTCGAGCCAGACGATGGTCTCGCGCGCGTGATCCACGAAGGTCTCGGCCATGGCCGGGTCCATGCGGTCGAGGGACAGCGAGGCGAGGTAGGCGAGGGCCTCCTCGCGTGAGTCGCAGACACCGGCTGCGTCCTGGTGGTGGTTGAGCGGAATCCACGGCACTCCGCCGGAGATCGCACTGGACCCACCGATGACGCCGGACTTCTCGTACAGGCCGACGTCGACGCCGGTCTGGGCCGCGGCCAGGGCCGCGGTGAGTCCGGCCGCGCCGCTGCCGAGCACGATCACGTCGTGGGTCATACTGAACTCCATGTAAAGAATCTATCGGTATAGTGCGCCCGAGGGAATCGCCGGGGAGGACGCTGATGGGTGAGTCAGGACTGCGGGTGCAGCGCGAGGGCGCGGTGCTGCGCATCACTTTCGACAAGCCCGATCGGCTCAACGCCCTGACCGCGGAGATGATCGAGGCGGCCTCGGATGCGGTCGAGGCCGCGGCCTCCGACGGCACGCGGGTGATCGTCCTGACGGGTGAGGGCCGTGCTTTCAGCGCTGGGGCCGATGTCGGGCCCGACGGCGCTGCCCCCGGGCTGAGCACCCTCGACGCCGCGAATCGCTTCACGCTGGCCGTCACGTCCTCACCGGTCGTGGTCGTCGCCGCCGTCAACGGGGTTGCGGCAGGGGTGGGCTGCTCCTTCGCGCTGGCGGCGGATGTCACGGTCGCCAAGGAGTCCGCCTCCTTCATGCTCGCCTTCGCCAAGATCGGCCTCATGCCCGACGGTGGCGCGTCTCTGCTCGTCCCTGCGGCAGTGGGTCGCGCGCGGGCCGCACGAATGGCGCTCCTCGCCGACAAGGTCACCGCAGTTCAGGCTGCCGATTGGGGACTGATCGCCGACGTCGTCCCGGACGCGGACTTCGACGCCCACGTCGAGACGCTCGTGGCCCGCATCGCGGCGGGCGCCCCGCTGGCCCTGGCCGCGACGAAGCAGATCATCAATGCCGCGACGGTCGCCGCGTTGCCGGAGATCCTCGCGGCCGAGCGGGCTGGCCAGGGGCCGCTGCTGGAGTCAGCGGACTTCGTCGAGGGAGTGGCCGCCTTCCAGGAGAAGCGGGCGGCGAGGTTCACGGGGAGTTAGGCCCCCGCCCGGAGCGTTCGGGGTGACGGATCGGTCATTCCCGGGCGGATTCGAGGAAGTCCTACTAGCCTCGGCAGGACCACTCGGCGAGAAGTCCGAGGAACTCAGGAGAAGGAGCACCAGATGGGCCAGTTGGACGGCAGGGTCGCAGTCATCACGGCGAGCACCCGCAGCATCGGCCGCGGCATCGCCGAGGCCTTCCATGCCGAGGGCGCCAGTGTCGTCCTCAGCGGACGCAACCCCGAGAAGGGGCAGAAGGCCATCGAGGAGATGGGCGGAGGGGACCGTCTGCACTTCATCGCGGCGAATGCGTCGAAGCAGGCCGACATCGAGGCGCTCGTCGACGGTACCGTCGAGAAGTTCGGCCGGGTCGACATCATCGTGCCGAACGCCGGCGGCGTCGCGAACACCGCGCCCGTTGCCTTCATGAGCGATGAGGAGTGGCAGTACGAGCTCGACTTCAACCTGAACCAGACCTTCTGGATGGCCCGTCGCGCCCTGACCTACATGGTTCCGCAGCAGTTCGGCCGCATCATCGGCATGAGCTCGATGTACGGCAAGATCTCGACGATGGCGGTTCCCGGCTACATCGCCAACAAGCACGCGATCATCGGCCTCATGAAGGCGCTGGCCAAGGAGGTCGGCACTCAGGGCATCACGGCCAACGCCGTGTGCCCGGGCTTCGTGCCCACGGACATGTTCTACGAGACCGGCCCGGCCACCGTCGAGGCCATGGGCCTGCCGGATCTCGATGCCCTGGCGGCAGTCATGTTCTCGGTGACCTGCATCCAGCGTCCGAACACCGTCGAGGAGGTCGCTGCTGCGTGCGTCCTGCTCGCCTCTGACCTCGGCGCGGGCATCACCGGCACCACGATCAACATCGACGGCGGCGCGTCGCCCTACTAGGTCGACTGCTCGCTCCGAACCTGCAAGACCACCAGCACACGAAAGGCAGGGCGTTGTCCCATCTCGGCAACCTGGATCAATGGTTCGAAGGCCGCTCGGCGGTCGTCACCGGAGGAGCAGGAGGGATGGGGCGGGCCATTGCGCTGGCCTTCTCCGCCGCCGGCAGCCGCGTCGTCGTCAGTGACGTCGCGGATGCCGGCGGCGAGGAGACCGTCTCCCTCATCAGGCAGGCCGGTGGTGAGGCCCAGTACATCCATGCGGACGTCTCCCAGGATGCCGATGTTCGCGCGATGGTCGATCTCGCGGTGTCGTCATTCGGGGGCCTCGACTTCGCGGTCAACGCGGCTGCGATCGAGTTCGAGGTCGACTACCTCGCGGATCTCGCGGAGAGCGACTGGGACCGCATGATCAATGTCAACCTCAAGAGCGTGTTCCTGTGCATGAAGCACGAGATCAACGCCATGCTCGCCACTGATCGCGAGGGATCTGCGATCGTCAACATCGCCTCGACGAACTCCTACCGTCCGCAGGCGCACCAGTCGGCCTACACCGCCAGCAAGTTCGGCGTGCTGGGCGTGACGAAGTCGGCTGCGGTCGACTACGCACCCCGCGGCATCCGCATCAACGCGATCTGCCCGGGATCCATCGACACCCCCATGCTCCGCGGTGCCATGGCCAAGCGCGGCCGCGATCCGCAGGAGGTCGCCGAGCGGCTGTCCCTGATCGGCCGCTTCGGCACCGTCGATGAGATCGCCGCCGCTGCCCTGTGGCTGTGCTCGGGGGCCGCAGGCTTCACGATCGGGCATGCCCTCGCCGTCGATGGCGGCTACCTCTCGCGATGAGCGGCCTGTCCCGATGAACGACGACGTACTCTTCCACGTCACCTCGGGCATCGGCTACATCACGCTGAACCGGCCGAGGGCGCGCAATGCCCTCACCGCTGAGATGGTGCGCGCCGTGACGGAGCATCTTGCAGAATGGGGTGCCCGTGACGACGTCCGCGCGGTGCTCATCCGCGGCGCGGGCGATCACGGGCTGTGCGCCGGGGGTGACGTCCGCCTGATGCACGCCGGTGCCGTGGCACGCGACGACTCGACCGTGGCGTTCTTCCGGGCCGAGTACGTGATGAACGCCCGAATCCACCAGTTCACCAAGCCCTACCTCGCGATCATGGACGGCATCGTCATGGGCGGGGGCGTCGGCATCAGTGCTCACGGCAGTGTGCGGCTGGTGACGGAGCGGTCAGTGCTGGCCATGCCTGAGGTGACGATCGGGATCTGCCCGGATGTCGGGGCAACCTGGCTCCTGGCGCAGGCGCCGGGTGAACTGGGTGCGTACCTGGCGATGACGGGGAGCTCGTTCGGCCCGGGGGACGCCATCCACCTTGGCCTGGCTGACCTCATGATTCCCGTGGCGAATCTGGCGGCCTTCGAGCGCCGGATCCAGGACGAGTCACTCGACGCACTTCTTCGAGAGCTCTGCGGCCCGATACAGGAGTCGCCGCTGGCGCAGCAGCAGTGGTGGATCGACGAGTGCTTCCGCTCCGATTCCGTCGGTGCCATCCTCATCGCCCTGGAGGCGAGTCCCGTAGCGGAGGCTCGGCAGACTGCCGACCTGATCCGCACGAAGTCGCCGCTGGCCGTGCACGTGGCTCTTGCGGCGATCCGTCGGGCTCAGCGACTTGAGTCCGTCGAGCACGCCCTGGAGATGGAGTTCGGTATCTCCTGTGCACTCATGCACGGCCATGACGGCATGGAGGGCGTGCGGGCGCTGATCATCGACAAGGACAGGCAGCCGCGGTGGCAGCCCGCAACTCTCGGCGATGTCACCGACGAGCAGGTGGAGGCCGTGTTCGCCCCGCACGCCTACGGTGACCTGGGGCTCCTGTGAGGCTGGCTCAGGCGTAGTCGTAGAAGCCGCGACCGGACTTGCGCCCGTACATCCCCGCCTCGACGTGGCGCTTGAGCAGTGCCGGCGGCGCGAACCGCAGCTCCAGGTGCTCGGCATACAGGCTCTCGGCGACGAGCAGCATCGTGTCGAGTCCGATCATGTCGCACAGGACCAGCGGCCCCATGGGCATCCCGCACCCGCCGACCATGCCCTCGTCGATGTCCTCTCTCGTGGCGACGCCGTTCTCGAGCGAGCGGATGGCGTCGAGCAGGTAGGGCACCAGGAGTGCGTTGACGACGAAGCCCGAGCGATCCTTTGCCCGGATCACCTTCTTGCCCAGAACGTCGGCGCAGAACCGATGGGTGCGGTCGGCGACATCGGGATCCGTCTGGATGGCAGCGACGACCTCCACCAGCGGCATCACCGGCACGGGGTTGAAGTAGTGAGTACCGAGGACGCGACCGGGGTGTGCGCTGGCGGCAGCGATCTGCGCCACGGGGATGGACGAGGTGTTGGTCGCGATGATCGCCTCGGGTGCCAGGATGGAGTCGAGCTCGTGGATCAGGGCGACCTTGTCGTCAAGGAGCTCACGGATGGCCTCGGTGACGAACTCACGGTCGGCCAGTGCGGTCAGGTCGGTGGTCCAGCGGATCCGGTTCAGGATCGTCTCGGCGGGCTCAGTCAGCTTGCCCTTCTCCTCAGCCTTGGCCAGCGATGCCGCCATGCGGTCCCTGGCCCGCTCGAGGGCATCGGGGAACGCGTCCACGACGATCACGTCGCACCCGCCCTTGGCGCCGATCTCCGCGATGCCGGCGCCCATGACGCCACAGCCCACAACACCCATGCGATTCATGCCGTGATCTCTTCCGATCGGTGACGAGCGCGCGCTCCTGACGCGCGCGAGGACGCGCCGGCTAGAAGTCGCCGGCGTTGGCGCGCAGGGCCCGCAGCACCGTGCGCAGTTGGTTGATCTGGTGCTCGGTGATGCCGAGCTGCTCGAAGACCTGGCCGTTCAGGGCGGTGGTGGCGGCGAGGGCACGAGCCCGGCCCGCCTCCGTGATCGAGGCCAGCACGGCCCGACGGTCGGTGGGATGAGGAACCCGCTCGACGAAGCCCTGGCTCTCGAGGCGGTCGACGGCGCTCGTCACGCTGGTCGGGTGCACCTGCAGCAGAGCGCCCATCTTCGTCATGGGCAGCGATCCGGTGCGGGTGAAGGAGAGCAGGGTGAGGATCTCGTAGCGGGCGAAGGTGAGGTCGAGGGGCCTGAGCACGGTGTCGATCCGCTGCAGCACGATCTGCTGGGCCCGGACGATGGACGTCACGGCAGCCATGCCCTCCGCAGCGTTGTCCCACCCGTGGGCGATCCACTGACGTCGGGCCTCCTCGATGGGATCGCTCTCGAGCGTCCGGCCGATCGTCACTGCACGCTCCCATCACGGTTGGCTCTCGAGTCAGACGTTGCGCCGGTACTGGCCGCCGACCTCGAAGAAGGCTGAGGTGATCTGACCCAGCGAGCATACTCGGACGGCCTCCATGAGGGAGGCAAATGTGTTGCCTCCCGATGATGAGACGTCCTTGAGTCTGGCGAGCGCGGCCTCGGCTTCGTCCCGGTGGGCCTCCTGGAAGAGGGCCAGGCGTGCCACCTGAGACTCCTTCTCCTCCTCCGTGGCGCGAGCCAGCTCGAGCTCCTGCACGGCGTCGACGGGATCGGGGTTGAGGAAGGTGTTGACGCCGATGATCGGCAGGGATCCGTCATGCTTGCGGTGCTCGTACAGCATCGACTCGTCTTGGATACGGCCCCGCTGGTAGCCGGTCTCCATCGCCCCGAGGACCCCGCCGCGATCGGAGATGCGGTCGAACTCCAGAAGCACGGCCTCCTCGACGAGTTCGGTCAGCTCGTCGACGATGTACGACCCCTGCAGCGGGTTCTCGTTCTTGGACAGCCCCCACTCCTGGTCGATGATCATCTGAATCGCGAGGGCGCGTCGGACCGACTGCGCGCTCGGCGTCGTGACGGCTTCGTCGTAGGCGTTCGTATGCAGGGAGTTGCAGTTGTCGTAGATCGCGCACAGTGCCTGCAGGGTCGTGCGGATGTCGTTGAAGTCCATCTCCTGCGCATGGAGCGAGCGACCTGACGTCTGGATGTGGTACTTGAGCTTCTGGCTGCGGTCGTTCGCCCCGTAGCGCTCCTTCATGGCGATGGCCCAGATTCGACGCGCTACGCGACCCAGCACCGTGTACTCGGCATCGATCCCGTTCGAGAAGAAGAAGGAGAAGTTCGGCGCGAAGTCATCGACACCCATACCCCGTGCGAGGTAGGCCTCGACGTAGGTGAAGCCGTTCGCGAGGGTGAAGGCCAGCTGCGAGATGGGATTCGCCCCGGCCTCGGCGATGTGGTAGCCGGAGATGGAGACGGAGTAGAAGTTGCGGACGTTGTTGTCGATGAAGTACTGCTGCACGTCGCCCATGCAGCGCAGGGCGAACTCCGTCGAGAAGATGCAGGTGTTCTGCCCCTGGTCCTCCTTGAGGATGTCCGCCTGGACGGTGCCGCGGACGTTCGCGAGAACCCAGGCGCGGATGTCGGCGGCCTCCTCAGCGGTGGGCTCCCGACCCTCTTGCTCCCGAAAGGCGTCGAGTCGCTGGTCGATGGCCGTGTTCATGAACATTGCAAGGATGGCCGGGGCGGGCCCGTTGATGGTCATCGAGACGGACGTCGTGGGATCGCACAGGTCGAAGCCGGCATACAGGGCCTTCATGTCGTCGAGCGTTGCAATCGAGACGCCTGACGTGCCGACCTTGCCGTAGATGTCAGGCTGGATGTGCGGGTCGCGTCCGTACAGCGTGACGGAGTCGAAGGCAGTGGACAGGCGGGTGGCGGGCTGGCCCTGGGCGAGCAGGTGGAAGCGCCGATTGGTCCGGAAGGGGTCGCCTTCGCCGGCGAACATGCGGGCGGGTGCCTCGCCCTCGCGCTTGAACGGAAAGACTCCGGCGGTGTAGGGGAAGCGGCCGGGAAGGTTCTCCTCGCGCAAGTAGCGCACGAGTTCGCCCGCATCCTCGGTGCGCGGCAGGGCTACGCGCGAGACGCGGGACCCTGAGAGGGTCGTGCGCCAGAGCTGGGTGCGCAACTCGTTGTCGCGGATGCGCACCACGAGTTCGTCTGCGGCGTACTCCTCGCGCACGCGCGGCCACTCGTCCAGCAGAGCGGCGACACTGGGATCGAGTGCGGCCTCCTGCGCGGCAAGGAGCACCTCCACGTCGGTGGCGTTCGCCCCTTCGACAGCGAGCATTGCTGCAGCTGTGCGCAGGTGCTGGGCGCGCCTGGCGACGCCCGCCTGCTGGTCTGTATGCCGGCGGTAGTCGCGTACTGCCTCGGCGATGTCGGAGAGGTACCGGCTGCGTGCGGGCGGGACGATCGTGGTGAGCCCCGTGGGCTGACGGGTGTCGATCGGCTCGATCAGGCCCGAGGTCGCCTCCAGGCCCTTGTCGACCAGCAGGCCGCGCAGCTCGAGGTAGAGGGCAGTCACGCCATCGTCGGCGAACCTTGCGGCCGAGGTGCCGTAGACGGGCATGTCCTCCCACGAGGATCCGAAGGCCTCGCGATTGCGCATCAGCTGGCGGGCGACGTCACGGCGCGCATCCTCGGCGCCTCGACGCTCGAACTTGTTGATGGCCACTACGTCGGCGAAGTCGAGCATGTCGATCTTCTCCAACTGCGACGCAGCACCGAACTCCGGCGTCATGACATACAGCGACACATCGCAGAACGGCACGATGCCGGCGTCACCCTGGCCGATGCCTGGCGTCTCGACGATGACGAGGTCGTGCGTCGCCTTGCAGGCGGCGATGACGTCGGCGAGGTGGTCGGGGATCTCCGATCCGGCACGTCGGGTGGCCAGGGACCTGAAGTAGACCCCGCCGAGGTCGACGGCGTTCATGCGGATCCGGTCGCCGAGAAGTGCGCCGCCGCCCTTGCGTCGCGTGGGATCCACCGCGATGACGGCGATCCGCAGCTTGCCCTCCTGGTCTGCGCGGAAGCGCCGCAACAGCTCATCGGTCAGGGAGGACTTCCCGGATCCACCGGTTCCGGTGATCCCGAGCACGGGAGTGCCGCTGGTGGCCGCGGCAGCGAGGAGCTGGGCACGAAGGCTCTCGGGTGCGCGTCCTTCCTCGAGCAGGGTGATGGCGCGGGCGAGAGAGGCATCGTCGCCGGCCAGAACGGCATCGGCACCGGGTGCATCGTCGAGTTGGACGTCGCACTCGTCGACCATCGAAGCGATCATGCCGACCAGTCCGAGTCGCTGGCCATCCTCGGGCGAGAAGATGCGCACACCTCGCTCGGCCAGCAGGGCGATCTCCGCGGGCACGATGACGCCACCGCCACCGCCGTAGATCCGGATGTGGCTGGCTCCGCGAGCATCGAGGATCTCGCGCAGGTAGCTGAAGTACTCGACGTGTCCGCCCTGGTACGACGAGACCGCGATTCCCTGGACATCCTCCTGCAGCGCCGCGCGCACGACCTGCTCGACGCTGCGGTCGTGGCCGAGGTGGATCACCTCGCATCCCTGCGACTGCAGGATGCGCCGCATGATGTTGATGGAGGCGTCGTGGCCGTCGAACAGGCTGGCCGCGGTGACGAAGCGGACGGGGTGTCGTGGGGACGATCCCTGGCTCACGGTTGCTCCTCGCCGCAGCTCGGACGTGCGGCACGTCCGATGGTGGTGGATAGACGAAATATCGATGGGAAGACGGATATTAGGATATCAATGTTTTGCACGGCGCGAGAGGGCAGAATGCCCGATTTATGCCAATTAGCGGCCGAAACATGCCCCTCGGATCAGTGGATGAGGGCCCGGGCCAGGTGGGCGGCTGTCGTGCGGAAGTGCGCCGGGCCGAGGGTGCGATAGCTGGGGTCCAGCTCGAGCCGACTGCGCGACACGATCTCCAGCAGGGTGATCAGCCCGAGGCCGGCGATCGCCACGCGGATGCGGTCCTGGCCAGGGGAGACCTCCCGGAACATCCGCGAGGCCCGTCGGGCGAGGTCGTTGCGCGTTCGGCGGCGCATCGCCTCGCAGGAGCTCGTCGCTCCCACGGACGTGACGAAGTAGACCCGAGCCGGGCGGTCGTTCTCCTCGACCCAGGTGAGCACGGAGTCGACGCATGCGGCCAGATCGTCTGGGGAGTGAACCTCCGCGATGGCGTCCTGCACCACCGTCGTCCAGCGCTCGGCGAAGGAGCCGACGATCTCATCGAGGATCTCGTCCTTGCTGGCGAAGTGGTAGTAGAAGGCGGCGGGCGTCATGCCGCACTGGGCCGCGATGTCCGACACCGCGATCTCGTCCGGAGGCTGTGCGGCGAGCAGATCCACGGCAGCTTCGAGGATCTCGTGACGCCGGGACGGCCGGTTGGCCGGACGCGTCGCTCGGGTCTTTGGCATGATCGGGCGATCCTCCCATAGGGGCACGAGGCGCGTGGGGGATCATGCGGGGATCCGGTCGCGCGGCAGGGTGCCCGGATCCAGCGACGAGACGAGGCGGAGTGACCGACACCCCTGACGAGGCGGGCTCTGCTGGTCGTCCCGCCCATCGGCCGTCCCGTCGCACGGAGATCGTGATGGCTGCGACCCATGTCTTCTCGCGCCTGACGTATGCCGAGGCCACCGTCGAGGACATCGCCCACGAGTGCGGGGTGGCTCCCACGGCCGTCTACTACCACTTCGGCGGCAAGGAGGAGCTCTTCGATCAGGCCTTCGAGTCCTGCCTGATGGGCTTCTCGGCCATGGTCGACTCCGTTCGCGCCACGGCCGACACCCTCGACGAGGCTGTCCTGCGCGAGGTGATCTACGCCGGATGGGCGTGGTGGCGCACCCATCCGGTCGAGGCTCGCTTCCTGACCCTGCATCTGAACGGAGCCACGCCAGCATCGCGTCGGATGTACCAGGACTGGCAGGAGCGGCACGCTCAGCGCGCCTTCGACTACCTGCCGGAGGACGAACGCCCGCCGCGAAGCTCACGCAAGGCGCGAGAGCAGTACGCGGTGCGCCTGCTGGGCTTCCACTTCCTGAGCGCACTGCTGCCGGTGTCGCAGACGGCCTGGCTCGAGGGCTCACTCAGCCGACTGCCCGTGGCGAAGGTCGAGGCCGTCCTCGCGGACATTCTCGTCCCCATCATGAGGGAAGTCGGACCTGCCGATCCCGCTTGAGCTCCCACTTGGCGATCGAGCGCAGGTGCACCTGGTCGGGTCCGTCGAAGATCTTCAGGGCCCGCTGCCACCCGTACATGCGTGTGAGGGGAACGTCGTCGCAGATGCCCAGCCCGCCATGCACCTGGATGGCGCGGTCGATCACGTTGCAGGCCATGCGGGGGGCGATCACCTTGATTGCGGCGATCTCCGTCTTGGCGTACTTGGCGTTGCCCTGGTCGATCATCCAGGCCGCCTTCAGGGTGAGCAGTCGCGCCTGCTCGATCTCGATCCGGGATTCGGCGATCCAGTCCATGACATTGGCCTGATCGGCCAGCGGCCCGCCGAACGCCACTCTGCTCTTGGCCCGCTCGACCATCATCTGGAGGGCCCGCTCGGCCGCTCCGATCGAGCGCATGCAGTGGTGGATGCGGCCCGGGCCCAGCCGTGCCTGGGCGATCATGAACCCGTCGCCCTCCTCGGCCAGCCGGTTCGTCACGGGCACGCGGACATCGCGCAACTCCACCCACGCATGCCCGTGCTGGTCCTGTCGGCCGAACACCGGGAGCGAGCGCACGATCTCCACGCCTGGGGTGTCGATCGGCACAAGCACCATCGACTGCTGCCGGTGCGTCGGGCCGGTGGGGTCGGTCTTGCCCATCACGATCAGGATGCGGCAGCGCGGATCGTTCGCCCCTGAGGTCCACCACTTCGTGCCGTTGATGACGTACTCGTCGCCGTCTCGCACGATGGAGCACTCGATGTTCGTCGCGTCGCTCGACGCGACGTACGGCTCGGTCATGGCGAACCCCGAGCGCATCGTGCCGTCGAGCAGCGGCTCGAGCCACTGCTGCTTCTGCGCGTCGGTGCCGAACAGGTGGATCGTCTCCATGTTCCCGGTGTCCGGGGCCTGGCAGTTGATCGCCTCGGGGTAGATGTCGACGCTCCAGCCGGAGATCTCCGCCAGCTGCGCGTACTCCACGTTCGTCAGGCCGCTGATCGAAGGCAGGAAGAGATTCCACAGGCCCATGGCTCGCGCCTCAGCCTTGAGCTCCTCCACCACGGGAGGCAGCGTGTGATCGTCCGGTCCGACCTGCTCCCGGTAGGCGTCGTACACCGCTTCCGACGGCAGGATCCGCTCGTTGAGGAAGTCCCACATCTGTGCGGACAGCTCCTGGACCCGAGGGCTGGGGGCGAACTCCATCATGACTCCCATCACACACCGGCGTCCGGCTGTTTCTTGACTCGCACTTTAGTAACCGCGCTATCCTCCCGCCACCGGGGCCATCGCTGCGAACACGGCCCTGGCGACGATCGAACGTAAGGATCCCACGTGCCCGACCTGCCGCTCGGCCCGCTCGCCGACGTGCTCGCCATCGACCCTGACGGGATCGCGCTCGTGGACGCCACAGGCGAGCTCACGTGGGCACAGGCGGTTCCGCAACTCCACGCGGTCGCGGCCCGAATGCTGGAGCGCGCACCCGACCCCGATCAGCGCTGGGGCGTGATGGGCGACAACGCTGCCCCCACCCTGATGGCCCACGCGGCTGGCCTGCTGGCCGGTGTCGGCACGGTTGCGGTGTCGCGTCAGCTCACGCTGCTGGAGCTCACCGACCAGATCCAGGACTCCGGCATGGTCGGGCTCATCGCCGGCCCGGGGAGTGCTCCGACGGCCGTGGCCGCTCTCGAGGCCGGACTCGTCGGCAGCGTCGTCCTGCACTCCGGCGCGACCTCCGACTCGCGCGCGCCCGGGATCATCGAGTGGTCGGACTGGGTCGCGGGGGCGAGCGCTCCCGCGGACTTCCCCGTCCGCCCCGCCCGACCGGGCATGGTCTACACGTCGGGCACGACGGGCCGCGCCCGCGGTACCGCCACCCGGTGGGTGCTCGGCCCGGTGGCCGATCACCTCGAGTACCTCGACCGCCTCCGGGCGCGAGCCCAGTTCCCGGAAGGTCCGCATATCGTCGTCGGACCGCTGCAGCACAACGGTCCGCTCACGGCGGTACGACACCTGCTGCTCGGACGCCCCGTGATCGTCGTGGGTCGGTTCGATCCGGCGGAGGTGCTGCGGCTCATCCAGCAGTACGCGGTGACCTCCTCCGTGATGGTCCCGACGCACTTCCAGCGCCTGCTCGCCGTCGACCCGGAGGTTCGCGCGACGATCGACGTCAGCAGTGTTCGGCTGATCGCGCACACGGGTTCGGCCTGTCCGCCGGACGTCAAGCGGGCGATGATCGAGTGGTTCGGCCCCGTCTTCACCGAGTCCTACGGCGGCTCGGAGTCGGGCACGCTGTGTCGCATCTCCTCGAGTGAGTGGCTGGAGCATCCCGGTTCGGTGGGAAGGGCGGTCGAGCCGTTCCGGGTCGTCGTCGTCGACGAGGACGGCAACGACCTCTCTGCCGGGGAGACGGGCATCCTGGCCTTCGAGGCGCCGGAGGGCTACGGCCCCACGTATCACCATGACCCGGAGAAGACGGCCAAGGCCTACGTTCGATCCGGCACGTTCACGTTGGGCGACATGGGGCATGTCGACGAGGACGGCTTCATCTTCATCACCGACCGGATGTCCGACATGGTGGTGTCGGGCGGCGTGAACCTCTACCCGTCCGAGAGCGAGAACGCTCTCCGTCAGCATCCGGGCGTGGCGGACGTGGCGGTCATCGGAATCCCGCACCCGGACCTGCACGAGCAGTTGCTGGCCCTCGTCGTGCCGACTGATCCGTCGCAGCCCCCGGAGCCGACCGAACTCGAGGCCTTCTGCCGCGACCTGATCTCGGCGTACAAGATCCCGAGACGGTACGAGTTCATCGACGAGCTACCGCGCAACGAGATGCAGAAGGTCGACAAGAAGGCACTGCGCCGTCCCTACTGGGACTCCGAGCGCACCATCGGCGGCTGAGGAGGCCTCATGCGCGTGGGACTTGCCCTGCCCCAGTTGGGGCCGTACGCGGATGCGTCCGCCGTGCGCGGCTTCGCCGAGCGCGCGGAGGAGCTGGGCTTCGGTCATCTGTTCGTGCAGCAGCACCTGTTCTACCCGCACGAGGTGGTGTCCGGGTACTCCGCACGACCGGGCCTCGCCGTTCCCGATGCCTACCGCTCCGTCCTGCAGCCGCTGGAGCTGCTTGCGGTCGTGGCCGGGTGGACGTCGGAGATCTTGCTCGGCACGAGCATCCTGGTGGCCGGCTACCACCGGCCCGTCGACCTTGCACAGCGCATCTCGACACTCGATGTGCTCTCGGGAGGACGCACGATCTTCGGGTTCAGCGTCGGATGGTCCGATGAGGAGCACGAGCAGTACGACGTCGATCCGCGAACTCGTGGTCGTCGAGCCGACGAGCTCATCGATGCGCTGAAGGCGTGCTGGGCCGCGGACCCGGTGCGCTTCGACGGGGAGTTCTTCAGCATCCCGGCCTCGGACGTCGACCCCAAGCCCCTGCAGCGTCCGCACCCGCCGCTGATGGCGGGCATGCGCTCGGAGGCGGGGCTGCGCCGCACCGCGGAGAAGTTCGACTGGTGGAATCCGGCGTCGGGCACGCTCGAGCAGCACCTCGACACCATGGGTGCGCTCGCTGCGATGCGCCCGGCCGACCTCGTGCCACTGAAGATGTGCTGGAACCTGTTCACCGACCCTCCGGTGATCGTCGCCAATCTCAAGCCCCTGAGCGTTGACGAGCTGTGCGAGCAGGTGGCGGCTGCGGCTGCCGCCGGTGTCGACGCCGTCTCGGTCGATGCGAACTTCGACCCATCGATCACCGGCTCGCAGGACTGGGTGCAGGTGCCCGATCGCCTGGCGCCCCTGCTGGATGCGGCGAGGAGCTGACCCCCATGGACCGACTCGAGGATCGCGCGGCGATCGAGCAGCAGATGTACACCTATGCCCGGGCCACCGACTGGCTTGAGCCGCAGAACCATCGGCTGGTCTTCGCCGACGACTGCGTCTTCGCCTCACCGCACAGCGGCGACCTCCGCGGAGTAGACGGAGTGGTCGAGTGGATGGAGCGGGTCCTTCAGCCCTTCGAGGCAACGCAGCATCTCATCGGCAACATCACGATCACCTTCACGGGTCACGACACCGCTGATGCCGTCAGCTATGTCCAGGCGTGGCATCGGTATCGCGACCGGGACAAGCCCGACATGATCCTGTGGGGCGAGTACCACGACCGCTGGGAACGGATCGCCGATGTCTGGCGCATTCGCGAAAGACGCGTGCGGGAGGCCGGCTTCCAGCCCCCTCGCGAGGGCGGGGTCGTCAATCCGCGGCGGGCAAAGGGCTGAGCGCAGTCCTGACGACTCGCAGGAACGGCTAGTTGTCCGCAGGGCCGCTGGGCGTGGTGCACTGCATGTTCGGGACGGCACCGGGCCCTGTACCGGGCACCTCGTGCACCTCCACGAGGTCCCGTTGGACGTGATGTTGCACCTGATCGGCTGACCCGCGTACGAGCCGCCGCCGCTGACGGCGGCAAGGAGGTCGTCGTCGAGCGCCTCGGCAGC
>CAIZPS010000177.1 GCA_903934925.1 uncultured bacterium
GCAGCAGATCGCCGACTTCGGCCCGGACCTTCGCGGCGGTGCCGACGCACTCGACACCGTCGAGTTCATCCGCAACCCGCCGCTGCCGCTGGCCGGACGCCCCGCGTACGCGCTGCTGTTCGCCGGTGCGGTGTCGACCCTGCCGCCGGAGCACCGACGCCTGCTGAACCTGCCGACCATCCCGCAGAGAGTCGTGCGACCGGCCGTCTCGGCCCTCCTCGGAGGGCTGGCCCTCGCGCTCGGCCCGTCCTCCCCCTCGCAGCAGGCGGCCGAGCAGCGGCTGACCCGGATCGGGGAGCAGCCGCAGGCCTGATTCGGGCTGACCTCGGCTCGAGTTCGGCCTGAGCCACGCCGGGCTCAGGGGGGATTTGGCCGAGCCGGGGGTCCCGGGTGATCATGGGACGGATGTTGCGAATGAGACGAGGCGCGCGCGGAGCCGCCAGACATGCCGCGTTGGGCGCGGCGCTGCTGGCCGTCCTCGCAGTGCCCGCGATCCCGGTGATCCCGGCCGCCGCCGAGGAGACGCCCGCGCCGACGGCCACACCCGCACCCGCCGACCCGGCGGCTGCGCCCGCCCCCGTGCCCGCGGCCCCCGCCCCGCTCGTGATGCCCACCGCCCTCGGCTCGTGGTGCACCGCGCTCTTCCCGGCGATGAAGCCCAAGGCCCAGCGCGACAAGGCCCGGGCCCTGCTCGCCGGCACCGTCGACATGGGCAACGGCGGGACGTACAAGCTCGCCGAGCGCCCCAACTGGAAGCCGCAGAGCGGCACCGACACCTCCGGCGACCGGCATGTGCACTCCCTCGACTGGGCGCTGCCGCTGCTGTATCAGGGGGTGGCCGCGCAGAACCCGGCCATGGTGCAGCGCTTCCGCGATCTCCTCTACTACTGGATCGACGACCACAAGTCCGGACGCAGCTACTGGATCGACGGATCGATCTACGGCGGCCTGCGCACCCAGACCCTCGTCTGCGCGGCGCAGACGCTCAACGACCAGAAGATCATCGACGCGGCCCTGCGCGACTCACAGACGATGATCCGCAGCTTCCGCGGTAACCGCACCGTTGCGACGGGCACCAACAACACCGATCTCATCCGCCAGACGGGGGCGCTCGCCGCCTACTGCTGGGTGCAGGACGCCCCGGGCATCACCCGCTCGTGGCAGAACATCGAGGCCCTCGCCCGCGGCCTGGTGCAGCCCGACGGCAGCGACGTCGAGGGCTCGCCCGGCTACGCCAAGTACATGGAGGCCCTGCTCACCGACGCCGAGCGCGCGGGCGCGACGTGCGGCATTCCCACCGACACCGTGGTGGGGCTGCGCGGCCTGCTGTACCAGTTCGTCGCCCAGGCCTTCCGTCCGGACTTCAAGCTGACCTCGCTCGGCGACTCCGTCAACAGCGAGCTGCGCACCTCCTTCGGCGTCGGCGACTGGCGTGCCGACTGGATCCGGTCCGGCGGTGCGGCCGGAGCACCGCCCACGCCGGTCTACACGACCTTCGACGGCGGCTACGTGTTCGGCCGTGCAGGCTGGCGCCCGCATCCGGGCGGTCCCGACACCTATTACTCCCTGCGCTTCTCGTCCTCCCGCCCCGACACCGCCCACACGCACGACGACGGCGCGGGCATGACGCTCTACTCGCGCGGGGTCGAGTGGATCGGTGACCCCGGCCCGTACCGCTACGAGAACGGCAGCTCGCTGCGCTACTTCATGAAGTCGCGGCCCGCGCACTCCTCGCTCACTGTCAGCAACGTCACGCGCACGAAGTCCGGCAACGTGCGCAAGGTCTTCGCCAACTCCGACTGGAAGACCGGCGGCAACGACACCACGTGCCTGCTCGACCGCACGTGGGGCACTGTCGCCGTCACGCGCTGCACCACCTACGTCCGGTCCATCGACGCGGTGATCGTCGCCGACTACCTGGATGCACGAAAGCTGCCCGGCAAGCGCAAGGCGATCAAGAACGCCGCGCCGCGCGTGGTGACGCAGCGGTGGCAGCTGCCGCCCGGCGTCGGCGCGCTGTCGTACGAGAACGACGTGCTGACCCTCGCTGCCGGGGAGTCCCGCCTCGACGTCTACAAGGCCGGTCAGGGCAACTGGGACATCAAGACGGCCAAGAGCGGATCCAACGCCGGGTGGTTCACCGGCGAGTGGGGCGAGCGCCTGCCCGGCGCGGTGCTCGCGCGGGAGGTGGGCATGACGCCCGTCAAGAACTCCGAGGTCCTCGTCACCGTGTTCGTGCCCCGCACGTCGGCGGAGGCCGTGCCCGTCCTCATCGATGCCAACGGAGTGACCGTCACGCGGAACGGGACGACCATCACGACTCCTCTCCCGGCGCCGCAGTAGATCCGCTGGAATAGCGCAGTGAACTCCTCTGCCTCGAACGCCGATGGATCGGCTCACGCCCGCGGACTCCTGCTCGACGTCGGCGTCGTGTTCTTCAAGTCGGTGTGGGAGATCGCCGACGACTACGAGCGCCTGCGCGGCCTGCCGCCCGGCACCGTGCAGGGCCGGGGACCGCTCGGCGGCGAGGACGCGCTGTGGGAGAGCCACTACCGCGGTGAGATCACCGAGCGCGAGTACTGGCTGACCTTCGCGGCCCGCGCCCAGGAGCGTGGCGCCCCGCTCGACGGTCATCCCACCCTGATGCGCGCGATGTTCCAGCAGCCGGGCATCGACGGAGTTCGGCCGGAGGGCCTGGCCCTCGTGCAGGCCTGTCGCGCTGCGGGAATCAGGGTCGGCATCCTCACCAACGAGCTGATGGACTTCCAGGGCCGAGAGTGGGTCGAGGCGCAGCCGTGGTTCCCGTGGTTCCCGGTGCTCGTCGACTCCTCCGAACTCGGGGCGCGCAAGCCGGCCCCGGAGCCGTACGAGGTCGCGATCGAGCTGATGGGCCTGCCCGCCGCCGACATCGTCTTCATCGACGACAACCCGACCTACGTCGACGGCGGACTCAGGGTCGGGCTGCGCAGCATCCTGCTCGACGTGCGGGATCCGGCAGCTGCGTTCCGCGAGGCGGCGGAACTGCTGGGCCTGCCGCCGGAAAGCATCGACGCCTAGCGCTCGCCCGGCTCAGTGGTCGATGTTGACGAGCTCCTCGACCTCGTCACGCCGCGGCAGCGACGGCACGGCACCTGCACGGGTGGCGGCGAGCGCACCCGCCGCGCTTCCCCAGCGCAGCGCCTCGCTCAGACTCCGGCCCTCGGCGATGGCGGCGGCAAGCACCCCGCAGAACGCATCGCCTGCGGCGACGGTGTCGACGGCGCGCACGGTGAAGGAGCCCGCTGATCCGCTGCGGGTGAGTGTCGACCACACCGAGCCGTTGGCGCCGCGCGTGACGACGACCGTGCCGGCACCGCGCTCGGCAAGTCGGCGGGCGGCGGCGGTGGCCTCCGCGGCGGTGGGAGCCGGCCGGCCGGTGATGAGCTCGATCTCGTGCTCGTTCGGCACCGCGATGTCGACGAGGTCGTAGATCTCGTCGGAGTAGTCCTGCACGGGAGAGGGGTTGAGGATGGTGCGGGCCCCGCGTGCGCGGCCGGTCGCCATGGCGGCGTGCACGGCATCGGCCGGCACCTCTCCCTGGGTGAGCACCACCGCGATGTCCGGGATGGCCTCCAGGGCCGCGCGCACCTGATCGGCATTCACCTTCGCATTGGCGCCGGGGATCACGACGATCCGGTTGGCCCCGGAGCGCTCGACCTCGATGACGGCAGTGCCCGAGAGTCCGTCCACCCGGGCGATGTGAGTGGCGTCGATGCCTTCCTCGTTCACGACCTTCATGAGGAAGTCTCCGGCGCTGTCGGCGCTGATCGAGCCCACCATCGACACGGCTGCCCCCAGGCGGGCGGCGGCAACCGCCTGGTTCAGGCCCTTGCCCCCGGCATGGCGCTCGAGGTCGTCGCCGAACACCGTCTCCCCGGACAGTGGCATGCGCTCGAGATTGACCACGAGATCCTGGTTGAGGCTTCCGACGACGACGACGCGACCGCTCATGTCGCCAGTATGGCGTCCGCACTGCTTCACGGCACCGGTAGCGTCCGGCTCACATCCTGCGGATGCACATCGCGCGAATCGAGGGCCGCCATGAGCAGCAGCAATCCCTTGGGCGTGCACGCCCTGGTCTGGACGGGCGGCTGGTCACCCGACGAGGCCGAAGTGGCGATCGCGTCGACGGCGAGGGCGGGCTTCGACATCATCGAGATCCCGGCCCTGGATCCCTCGCGCATCGACGTCTCGGACACGGCTCGACGCCTCCGTGAGCACGGACTCGCTGCGACCATCTCCCTCGGTCTCGCGCCGGACTCCGACATCAACTCCGAGGATGCCGATCGCATCGCTCTCGGGCGTCGCACGCTGCTCGACGCCCTCGCGGTGGCCCGGGGCCTGCAGGCGTCCTACGTCGGCGGGGTGATCTTCAGTGCGATGACCAAGTACTCCGGGCCGACGACCGATCGCGCCCGCCGCAACAGCGCGTCGGTGATCAAGGAGCTCGCCCAGGAGGCGGCCCGCGACGACATCACCATCGGCCTGGAGTTCGTCAATCGATACGAGAGCAACCTGCTCAACACGGTGCAGCAGACCCTCGACTACATGGATCTCGTCGACGAGCCCAACGTCGTCGTGCACGCCGACGTCTACCACATGAACATCGAGGAGAGAGGGTTCCGTGCACCGCTGCTGCTCTGCGCGGACCGCCTGGGCTACGTGCACATCGGGGAGTCCAACCGTGGCTATCTCGGCCAGGGCACCATCGACTTCGACGAGGTGTTCGGCGCGCTGGCCGACCTTGACTACTCCGGCCCGATGACCTTCGAGTCGTTCTCCTCGGCCGTCGTCGACCCGCAGCTGAGCACCACGCTCGCGGTGTGGCGCAACCTGTGGTCGGACAGCATGGACCTCGCGACGCATGCGCGGGAGTTCATCGCTGCCGGAATGGAGCAGGCACGCCAGACTCGCGGATCACGCGGGTAGCCGGCGAATAGTCTTCAACCATGACGATGCTCGGCATCGACCTCGGCACCGGGTCGGTCAAGGCGGCCGTGCTGGATGACGACTGCGTCGTCATCGGCAGGGCCAGTCGCGCGTACGCCGTCCAAGCCCCTCGCCCGGGCTGGGCCGAGAGTGATCCGGGGGAGTGGCTTGCGGCCACCCGTGATGTCGTCGGACAGGTGCTCGACGCGAGCGGTGCGTCACCGTCGTCAGTCGGGTTCTCCGGCCAGATGCACGGCGTCGTGCTCGTCGATGAGGACGGCAGCCCGCTGCGTCCGGCGATCCTGTGGGCCGACTCGCGATCGACGCAGGAGGTCGAGCGCATGGGCCGGGACCTGCCGGCGGAGCTGATGAGTCGACTCGGCTCCCAGCCCGTCGCCGGATTCGCCGCCACGTCGCTGGCTTGGCTGCGTGCCCACGAGCCGGAGGCCTTCGATCGCGCGCGCGCCGTGCTGCAGCCGAAGGACTGGCTGCGGGTTGCGCTGGGTGGAGACATCGCCACTGAGCCGAGCGACGCGTCCGGCACCCTGCTGTTCGATGTGGCCGCGGGGCAGTGGTCGGCGGAGGCCGTGGCCTGGGCCGGAGTCGATCCCGCCCTGCTGCCAGAGGTTCGGGCATCGGAGTCCGCTGCTGGCACCGTCCGCATCCACGATCGTGAGATCCCCGCGGCTGTCGGGGGAGCCGACACCGCCTGCGTCGTCGTCGGCCTGGGCCTGGGGGCGGGCGACGGATTCACCGCCGTCGGAAGCGGTTCACAGACGGTGCGGCTGATGGACTCCCCGCTCCTCGACGCCACGTTTCGCACCCACACCTTCTGCGTCGCCGGTGCTGCACGCGCGGGGTGGTACCGCATCGGTGCGGTCCAGAGTGCGGGGCTCACGCTCAACGCCGCGCTCTCCTGGTTCGGTGCATCCGTCGAGGAGGCCGCCTCTGCTCTGGCGGCCGGAGTGCAGGCCGACGATCCGATCTTCGTGCCGTATCTCTCCGGTGAGCGCACGCCCTTCATGACGCCGTCGCTTCGCGGCTCGTGGCACGGCCTGTCGCTCGCCACCGACCGTGCGTCGATGCTGCGCAGTGTGCTCGAGGGCGTGGCGCAGGCTGTCGCCCTCGGGGTGGATGCCGTGCAGGACTCCGGTGAGCCGCTGCGGTCGCCCGTTCCGCTCGTCGGCGGAGGCACGCACGATCCCGCCTTCCGACAGCTGCTGGCCGACGCCACGGGCCTTGCCCTCGCGGTGGCGGAGGCTCCCGATGCCGCGGTCGTGGGCGCCGCGCTCCTCGGCGCCGGTCGGGTGACGAATCCGGTGCGGGTGCCGCTCGTCGCTCCCGTCGAGCCGCGGCCCGATGCGGCCGCCCTGCTGCGTGAGCGGCGCGGCAGGATGGTGGCCGAGGTCATGAGCGACCTCGCAGCCCTGCAGGAGGACTCATGAGGATCGCCATCGGCTCCGATCACGCGGGGTTCGTGCTCAAGGAGACGCTGCGCACGTGGCTCATCGAGCAGGGCCATGACGTGCTCGACCTCGGCGCCTACTCCGAGGAGCGCGTCGACTACCCGCACTTCGGCGCACTGGTCGGTCGTGCGGTGGCCGCGGGCGAGGTCGAGCTCGGCGTGGCGGTATGCGGCAGTGGCCAGGGCATCTGCATGGCAGCCAACAAGATCCCGGGCGTGCGCGGTGGAGTGATCCGCGACGAGCAGGACGCCGAGATGACCCGGCGCCACAACGATGCCAATGTCGCCTGCTTCGGCGAGCGGTTCACCGAGCCCGACACCGCCATCGCCGCCCTCCGCGTGTTCCTCTCCACCCCGTTCGACGGAGGTCGGCACGAGGGCCGCGTGGAGATGCTCGGCCGGCTGGACGCCTCCAACGGCGCCGCTGACGTCTAGCCGGAACCGCACCGTCTACCCTTGCGTCGCAGGACAGGCCCTCCGTGAGGCCAGCCGCACCGATCGACCCGACCACCAGTCAAGGAGCATCCATGACCCGCATGCGCACTGCCGCCGCCCTCGGTGCCACCGCCCTCCTCGGCGTGGCCGTCCTCGCCGGGTGCTCCTCCTCCAGCGACTCAGGCGACGCCGCCGGTGAGGCCTCAGCGTCTGCCGAGGCAGGCGGCTCGACCGAGATGCTGCCCCCCGTGATCATCACCGAGGACCAGACCTCCGCCACCTGCAAGGTCGGCGACTTCCTCGACATCATCGTTCCCGAGGACATCCTGGCCGGCACCACCGTGGACTCCAGCGATCCCGCCCTCGTCGAGGTGACGCAGGCCAAGGAGGAGGGCGGTGCCATCTTCAACCCGGGTGGGAAGTGCCTTGCTGCCGGCGAGGCGACGCTGACCCTCACGGATCCGCAGGGCGCCACCCGCGACATCGCCCTGACGATCACCGAGTCCTGACGTCCGGCGCGCAGTGCTCAGCGGCTACGGTCGCCGTCATGCCGATCGTCGCCCAGCCCCTCGTAGCCCTCGCCACGTGTCGTGAGTTCCCGCTGCTCGACGAGGATGATCAGCTGCTGATCCCTGCTCTCGCACGCGTGGGAGTCGAGGCCGTGCCGGTGGTGTGGACCGATGACTCCGTCGACTGGTCTGCGTTCGACGCGGTCGTGCTGCGCGAGACCTGGGACTACTCCGAGGTGCACGATGCCTTCCTCGACTGGATCGCACGCGTGGCAGCGCAGACGTTGCTGCTCA
>CAIZPS010000178.1 GCA_903934925.1 uncultured bacterium
CTGGACCTGCTGGTCGACGAGGCTGAGCTGGAGGCGCGCCGGGCGGCTTTCGCCCCTCTGCCGCCCCGCTACACCCGGGGTGTCCTGGCCAAGTACGCCAAGCTGGTCGGCTCGGCCTCCCGCGGCGCGGTCTGCGACTGATGCGGCTGGCACGGATCGGCGAGCCGGGCAGGGAGATTCCCTGTCTTCTCGACGCCGACGGCACTGCTCGCGACGTTCGCGAGGTCACGGTGGATTTCGATGGTGCGTTCCTAGCCTCCGGCGGTATCGAAGCCCTTCGCGCGCTGGAGCCGTCTTCCCTTCCCGTGGTGGCGTCGGGCCAGCGCATCGGTGCGCCGGTGGCGCGACCCTGGAATGTCTGGTGCATCGGCCTGAACTACATCGACCATGCGGCTGAGTCCAAGATGCAGGTGCCCACTGAGCCGATCGTCTTCTCGAAGTCGTCGCGGTGCGTCGTCGGCCCCTATGACGACGTCGTGCAGCCCCGTGGCGCGACGAAGATGGACTACGAGGTCGAACTGGCCGTGGTCATCTCCCGTGAATGCCGCTACCTCCAGACCGATGACGAGGCGCGTGCGGCCATCGCCGGCTACGCGATCGCCAACGACGTCTCGGAGCGTGCGTTTCAGATGGCCTCAGGGGGGCAGTGGACGAAGGGCAAGACAGCCGAGACCTTCAATCCGCTGGGTCCGTGGCTGGTGACCCCGGATGACCCGGCCGTGCAGGGCGACCTTGAGCTCACCCTCGACGTGAACGGTGAGCGCCGCCAGACCGGCCGGCTGTCCGACATGATCTTCGACATCCCGACGATCATCCGGCACCTCAGCCAGTACGCGGTTCTGGAGCCGGGAGACGTGATCGACACCGGCACCCCGCCGGGAGTGGCCATGGGCATGGCCAATCCGGGGTGGATCGGTGCGGGTGATCAGCTCCGGCTGGCCATCACCGGACTGGGCGAGCAGCGCACCCGCATCATCCCCGCCTGACCGCCCGGGTCAGGCGAACTGGTCCCAGTTCGCTCCGCTGAGGATGCCGCCCTCGATCGTGATGGCCTGGCCGGTGACGTAGCTCGAGGCATCGCCAGCGAGGTAGAGGACGGCCCCGACGAGTTCACCGGGTTCCATGAGGCGACCGAGCGGGGTGAGCTCGTCGAAGAATCGCTGACGGTGGGGCTCGCCCCACAGTGGCTTCGTGAACTCCGTGCGCACGACAGAGGGCTCGATGCAGTTCACCCGGATGGAATCCCGCGCCCACTCCTGCGCGAAGGATCGCGTCATCGACGTGACAGCGGCCTTGGTGGCGGCATACACGCTGATCGTCTGGTAGCTGTACTTGGCGCTGAGGGAGGAGACGTTCACGATCGAGCCACCGCCATGCGCCCTCATGCCGGCGTGGACCGCCTGGCACAGGAAGAACACCGCGCGCATGTTGACGGCCACGATGGCGTCGAAGTCCTCGGGTGTGACGTCATCGATGGGCTTGCGCCTGTTGATGCCCACGCAGTTCACGAGGATGTCGACTCTCCCCATGGCGTGCTCGGCCTCGGAGATGAGCGCGGCGCAGGCTGCTGGGTCGGAGACGTCCACCGCGAAGGCATGGGGCATCCCGACGGCCTCGGCCCGATCCATGGTGAGGTCCTGGACCCCGACGGTGGCCCCCGCTGCAGCGAGACCCCGGGCGAGTTCGGTGCCGATGACTCCACCGCCTCCGGTGACCAGTGCCGTGCGCCCCTCGAGAGAGAACAGGGACGTGCTCATGGGCTCCTCCTCGTGATCGTGACGACACCGTAGGGCCTGAGGTCGATGCGGCGACCGTCGACCAACGGGTGCTGCTCGACCGGAGTGGCATTGGCGAGGATCACCCTCCCATCGGCCAGAGCGAGGGCGCCGACGCGATCCGGATCCGACGATCGCGTGACGAGCGCTCGCTCGGCGCCGGCGAGGGCGTGCAGCACGTCGAAGACCGGGAAGGGCTCGCCTGGCGAGGACGGGAACGCCTCCGGCTGGGGGCTGCCTTCCCCTCGCTCGATGAGCCCCTCCCATCCGGTGGCGCCGAACAGTGTCACGGCATCAAGGCTGTTCGCGGCGGTGATCGAGGCAAGGGCGAGGACTGTCCACGCTGCGGTGAATCCGGTGGCCTGGCGAGCGTCCACGCGGCTCGGGAGTGCGGTGTTGCTCACATCGCTTTCGGGTGCCGTCGCGTTGGGATTCCAGCGCGGGCGCAGGGTCAGCGGTGAGAGTTCGAGGAACGCATCGGGGTAGAGGGCGCGCGCGGCGCGCGCCACCGGACCCAGTGTCCACGCGTTCTGCATGACACTCTCGTCATCAGCGAAGTGAACCTGCGGATTCGCGGAGAACGCCACGAACGATGTGGCGTCCGGTCGACCCCGGTTGAGCTCGGTGAAGTACAGGTTCGTGCCGCCGCCGACCCGCGGGCCAAGGACGTCGGCTGCATCGCGCACGAGCACAGGATCGGTGACCTTCGCGTCGGGATCGAAGATGAGCCACCGATCGATCCCCGGGTGCTCGCGGAATGCGGCGAAGAGCTGAGGGTCAGCGCCGACGAGTGCGACCACCAAGCGGGTGCCGATAGCCGACGCGTCCTCGAGTGCGTCAGCGAGTCGCTGGGAGTCATCGGACGGCCCGAGGTCGATGCGGGCATGAGCAAGACCCAGCTGCCGGAGCAGCGCTGACTCGTGTGGGCTGAGCCGGTGTGCGTCGTGGTCGAGTTGGATCCCCAGGGCTGGCAGGGGAACCTCGATGGGATCGATATCGACCGTCAGTGGGCCGGCCTCGAACGCCGACGCGGATCCGTGGACTCGCACGGTCACCTGCTGCTCGATCGGCTCACCGGGTTGCACCTCGACCGGGAAGGGCAGGGAGATGGGCGTGCAGTAGTGCTTGTACGACGCGTCGGTCCAGTTCCGGTGGTCCTCTGATTCGAACACGTCGCCCTCGAAGCCGACCTTGACGCGCACGCCGGGCAGTGCCTCGTGCTCGAGCGCTCGAAGCTCGAGGAAGGGCTGATGCGGGGTGATGTCCTCGGGGAACGCCGAGATCTCGAGCGAGCCGTCGGCGTGCTCGACCTTCACGGGGCTTCCGGAGAGTCGGCGAACGGGGTGCAGCACGCACAGCCCGAGCCGATTGCGAAGGAACGGGGTCGTCGCCTCACCCCGGAATGAGTACGTGAGTGTGCCATCGGGTCGGCCCTCGATGCGGGCCTGCCACGAGAAGCCCGAGGCGTCGAAGCTCCCGGTCCCCGACACCGTGATCGCGAATGCGTCCGGCCCGATGTCGAGCCGCTCGTCCTCGATCCGCCAGGGGCGGGCAGTCCAGTTCCGATCCTGGAAGACCGGGTAGACGCGACGCACGACCTCCTCGGCTCCGATCCGGATGTCACGAAGCTCGCCTGCGCTGTAACGCAGGCGTAGCTCTCCGGCAGCGAGTTCTGTCAGGACATGCTCCCGACGACGTATCTGTCCCCACTCTCCAGGGACGCGTAGGCACCCAGTGTGACGTCGAGCAGGCGCAGGGTGCGTCGCCCGGATGTCTCCGGCTCTTCGCCGGTGTCGAGGCAGTGGAGCCAGTGCCTCTGCGTGGTGTACACCGAGTCCTGGATCGCATTCCAGGGCACGCTCGTCCAGCCGTGGTCGGGGATCTCGAGGGTTTCGTTCAGAACCCGTCCTCGGCTGATGACCTGAAGTCGGTAGTCGGGGCCGAGGGTGATCGCACCCTCCGTGCCCTCAAGGGTCACGAAGGTCTGCGGGTACGTGTTGTGATCCGAACGGGTCTCGTAGCTCGCGTCCACGATGCAGGTGGCGTCGTCCATGCGCATCAGGACGGTCGCGACATCCTCACCGACGATCCGGGAGTTGACGCGCAGCGCCTCGGTCACGAGGCTCTGGGGCTCGCCCATGAAGCACATGGCGAGATCGAACAGATGGACGGCGACGTCGACAATGATCATGCGCTCGCTGTCGACGAGCCATGGCTGGGCGGAGTACACGTCGTGGGCGGTACGGAAGGACACCCGCCCGAAGAAGGGTCGGCCGATCGCCCCGTCCTCCAGGAGTGCCTTGATGCGTCGCATGGGCAGCTGGAAGCGGAAGTTCTCGTGGACCATGAAGGGGATGCCGGTGCGTTCGCACGCCTCGACCATGGCTCGGGCATCGGCCATCTCCCACGCCAGGGGTTTCTGGCAGATGGGGGGCACCCCGTGCTCGGCAGCGAGTTCGACCATCATCCGATGCGTCGGGGGAGTGGTCGCGATGTCGACGAAGTCGAGGGACTCGGCGGCGAACAGCTCCCGGGCATCCGTGTACGCGCGTCCACCGAACTGCGCGGCAGCGGCAGCGGCGCGCGATGCGTCGATGTCGCAGACGGCCACGAGTTCGACATCGTCCATCTCCGCCCAGGCGTGGAGATGGTTCTGCGCGAAGAAGCCCGTCCCGATCAGGGCGAAGCGACGCGTCACAGCTCGACCTCGCGGCTCGCGTCGGTGATCCACTCGCTCCACGAGCCGACGTACATGCGGGAACCGGAGAGACCGGCGATCTCCATGGCCAGGACGTTCTGTGCCGCCGTGATGCCGGAGCCGCAGTAGAAGATGACCTGCTCCGGCTCGACATCGCCGATGATCGATGTGAAGTGCGCCCGAAGGTCGCCAGCCGGACGGAAGCGGCCATCCGCCGCGAGCGTGTCGGCGCGGTCGGCGAGCCCGGCGCCGGCGATGTGCCCGCGCACCGGGTCGTAGTACACGCCGCCGCCGTGATAGCCCTCAGCCGAGCGTGAATCAAGGACGCAGAAGCCGGGGTCCCGGCGAACCGCATCGACCTCCGAGATGTCGGCCAGCAGGTCCGACCGGACCGTCCCGGTGAAGGCACGGGTGTTCGGCCCGGGAGCGGCGTCGTCGACGGGCAGACCGGCGGCGAGCCACGCCTGAATCCCGCCGTCGAGCACGGCGACCGCCTCGTGACCCATCCAGCGGAGCATCAGCCAGACGCGTGAGGCCGCCATCAGGCCGTTCTGCGCGTCGTAGGCGACCACCTGCGTGTCCGGACCGATGCCCCACTCGCCCAGCACCCGGCGGAAGGCCTCCGGGTCCGGGAAGGGGCGGCGACCGGTGACTCCCTCGATCACTGGTCCGGACAGGTCGGTGGCGCAGTTCGCGTAGCGAGCCCCGGGAATGTGTGCTGCGGAGTACTCACGCAGCCCCCAGTCCTCGTCATCGAGGGAGAACCGCGCATCGAGGATGACGAGGCTGGGGTCATGGAGCATTCCGGCGAGGTCGCCGGGGGACACGATGGTGCGGTGCACGCTTCCTCCGCTGCCTTGAGGGTGACGAGATCCTACGCTGGAGCGATGGAACCCGGACCAGCATCGGTCACGCCGCCGACTTCGGCCCAGCCGCGCAGTTGGCAGGTGACCCAGGGCCGCGAGCGGGCACCGGCGCGGGCCATGCTGCGGGCGCTGGGCATGAATGAGGCCGACTTCGACAAGCCCCAGATCGGCATCGCCTCGTCGTACAACACCATCACGCCCTGCAACATGTCCCTCCGGGACGTCGCGGCGGCAGCGGCGCGCGGGGTGACCGCCGGGGGTGGATTCCCGATGGAGTTCGGCACCATCACCGTGTCCGATGTCATCTCCATGGGCCATGAGGGCATGCACTTCTCGCTCGTGAGTCGTGAGGTCATCGCCGATTCGGTAGAGACGGTGATGCAGGCCGAGCGCCTGGATGGGGTTGTGACGCTTGCCGGCTGCGACAAGTCACTGCCCGCCATGCTCATGGCGGCCGGCCGGATCGATGTCGCGAGCGTGCTGGTCTACGCAGGATCCCTGCTCCCGGGCCGCGCCTCGCTGTCGGACGGCTCGGAGATCGAGGTGAACATCGTGACCGCCTTCGAGGCGGTGGGGGCATGCGCGCGCGGCCTGATGGATGGGACTGACCTCGATGCCATCGAGCGGGCCGCCTGCCCGAGCGCCGGGACATGCGGTGGCATGTACACCGCGAACACCATGGCCAGTGCGGCCGAGGCGATGGGCATGTCGCTCCCCGGCTCCACCTCCCCCCCGGCCGTCGATGCCCGGCGGGAGCCGCTGGCTCGGGCCGCCGGGGCTGCGGTCGTCGACCTGGTTCGGCGGGGGATCACGACGCGAGACATCATCACCCGGGAGTCGCTCGAGAACGCCATCGCCGTCATCATGGCGATGGGGGGCTCCACGAATGCGGTTCTTCACCTTCCGGCGATCGCCCACGAGTGCGGCTTCGAACTCTCGTTGGACGACTTCCAGCGCATCGGATCGAGAGTGCCGCTGCTCGCCGACGTCAAGCCCTTCGGTGAGCACCTCATGTTCGACGTGGATCGGGTCGGTGGTGTGCCCGTCATCATGCGCGAGCTCCTGGATGCGGGGCTGCTGCATGGCGACTGCCTCACGGTCACCGGCATGACGGTGGCCGAGAACCTCTCGCGGTCGTCGCCGCCACGCCCCGACGGCCGGGTGCTCCACGCGGTCGGGGCGCCCATCGGGTCGGCCGGCGGAATCACCATCCTCGGCGGCTCGCTCGCCCCGGAGGGCGCCGTGGTGAAGAACGCCGGAGTTCCGGTGGAGTCCTTCGAGGGGATTGCGCGGGTGTTCGAGCGAGAGCAGTCGGCGATGGCGGCGCTGGAGGACGGCACGATCCAGGCCGGAGATGTCGTCGTCATCCGCTACGAGGGTCCCAAGGGCGGGCCGGGCATGCGGGAGATGCTGATGATCACCGGGGCCATCAAG
>CAIZPS010000179.1 GCA_903934925.1 uncultured bacterium
CCTGCCCGCTCGTTCTCGGCCGGGCAGTGCTGACGCCTGCCCGCTCGTTCTCGGCCGGGCAGTGCTGACGCCTGCCCGCCTACACTGGCGAGGAGATGTTCGACCTCGTCTACCCGGCCCAGGAGACCGGACTGGCCTGGTGGCCGGTCGCGGTGGTGATCGGCCTGCTCGTAGTGCTGAACATCGTCAACAACCGGGTCGCCCCCCAGACCCATTACCTGCTCTGGGCCTTCGGCGGCTCCGTCCTGCTCCTTGCGATCGGCCTGCTCGACGGCAACACGTGGACCGACATGGGTCTGGGCTGGGGCTACCTGCTGCCGGGACTCATCTGGGCCGGGGCCTGCATCGCCCTCGTCACGGCCGTCTACCTCGTGGGCTCGGTCTTCCGACGGACGCGGACGGCGTTCCATGACGAGCGGATGAGCGACCTCAGCGGTGGCCGCATGGTGTTCCAGGCGCTGGTGGAGGTGCCGTTCGGCACGGTCCTGCTCGAGGAGATCGCCTTCCGCGCCGTGCTGCTCTCGATGCTGGTCCGCCGCTTCGGCCTGGTGTGGGGGATCGTGCTGTCGTCCGTCATCTTCGGGCTCTGGCACATCCTGCCCAGCATCGGCACCCACGAGCAGAACCCGGCCCTCGGGTCGGTGGTGGGAGCGGGTCGCAAAGGGAACATCCTGGCGGTGGCCCTGAGCGTGCTCACCACATCGGTGGCGGGCGTCGTGTTCGCCTTCCTGCGCCTGATCTCGGGCAGCGTGCTCGCCCCCATGGGCCTGCACTGGGCCACCAACGGCCTGGGATACGCCTTCTCCTGGCTGCTGATCCGCACCCGGGATCGGCGTCGCGAGCGGCACAGGCGGGCGGTTCGGGAGAAACTGGACCAGCGGCAGCGCGAGAAGCAGGACCCGGACGACACCTGACGGCGACGGATCGTGGGAGGTGAATGACACCGATGGAATTCACCCCGTACGATGACGGCGCTGGGTCGACCGATGAGGGAGCGAACATGGATGCCGGGCACGCGCGGGACGCCCACCAGGATGCGCTGAGCGCACGGGATCGCCAGATCCTGGAGTTCGAGCGCCAGTGGTGGAAGTACGCCGGCGCCAAGGAGCAGGCCATCCGGGAGCTCTTCGACATGAGCGGGACGCGGTACTACCAGATCCTGAATGGCCTGATCGACGATCCGGCCGCCCTCGCTTTCGATCCGATGCTGGTCAAGCGGCTGCGGCGAATGCGCGCCTCGCGCCAGAGGGCACGCTCGGCACGACGCCTCGGCATGGAGGCGTAGGCGCGGTTATCGCCGGCACGCTCGGAATCCCCGCGGTTGGCGGGTATGTCACTGCCGGATCGAATACCGGTCTCGAACGTACGATGGCGGGCATCGACACCGTGGGGGTGCTGCTATGCGAGTGATGACGCGGATTCTGTCCGGCGTGGTCGCGACGGTCCTTGCCGCCGCCGGGGTGGCCGCTGTTCCCGCGCATGCGGCCGACACCATCGTCATCTGGTCCGATCCCACCCACGCCCAGGTCATTCGCGATCTGGTGCCCAACGGAGTCCAGGGCATCCCGATCACCGTCGTGGAGAAGGACCCCGCCAACGTCCGCGCGGAGCTCGCCGGCGTGGGTGCCAAGCAGGGCCCGGACCTCATCTGGGGTGATCTCGCCTGGACGGGCGAACTGGCCGATGCAGGTCTCCTGGCCCCGATCGAGCTCAAGAAGCGCATCCGCAGCCAGTTCCGGCCCAATGTGCTCGTCGGGTCGGTCGTCGGCGGCGAGCAGATGGGCCTGCCGGTGCAGATCAGCAACCTGGCCCTGATCACCAACACCGCGCTCGTGCCCACGCAGCCCCGCACGTTCGGGGAGCTCAGCGACCTTGCGCTGAAGCTCACCAAGAAGCAGAAGAAGATCACCATCCCCCTCGCGCTGCCGCAGGGGGAGGGCACCTCGCCGTGGACCACCTACCCGCTGTTCAGCGGCCTGGGCGGCTACCTGTTCGGACGCAGTTCGGACGGCAGCATCAACCTCTCCGACGTCGGCCTGTCCACCAAGGACTTCCGGGCGCGCGCTGACGTGATCAACACCTGGAACTCCAGCGGGCTGCTGTCGTCCTCCCTCACGGCGGAGCAGGCCAAGCGCGCGTTCGCCCGAGGCAAGTCCCCGTTCTGGCTCGCCGGCCCAGAGGAGCTGCAATCCCTGCTCGACCTCGACTTCGCGTATCGGATCGGCTCGATCCCGCCGATCGTCTCGGGGGTCAAGACGGCTCCGCTGCTGACGGTGCAGGGCTTCATGGTGACCTCCTTCGCCGCCAAGCACGGGGTCGAGGAGCAGGTGAAGGCGCTGGTGTCGACGACCCTCGCGCGCGAGGGGGCTCAGCAGAAGCTGGCCGACGCCTCCGGGCAGTACCCGGCGAACATCAAGGCCGCCGAGACCGTCGCAACCGGTGGAGGCCGGATCCGCGCGATCGGCAATGCCGGGGTCGACGGGGTGACGATGCCGAACGCCCCTCAGGCGGGGGTGCTCTGGGAGCCGTACGCGCTGGCCTGGCTCGACTCCACGGCCGGCGCCGACGCCACGCCGGCCCAGCAGGCCTTCCGTACGGCCCAGCGCTCGGTCGTGGCCGCGCTCGGCGGGGGGACCGTCCCGACGGAGTGACACGGGCGGCGCCCTCTGGGCGGCCGGACCACATCGTGCGTGGGACAGACGGATCGATGACGGGAGGGGCGCGTGATGAATCCCCGGATGCTGGCTCTGGCGGGCACCGTGTGCGCCCTTGTTCTGGTGGCCGCATCCCCCGTGCCGGCGTCGGCCAATTCGGCGTGGGTGCAGGAGTACCAGCGGCCGGCCCAGGACTCCCGTTGCGATGCGCCGGCCGACGAGACCCCATGGCAGTCGACCTACTCGGGCCAGCGCGAATGGACGCCCTCATGGTCCCCCTGGCCCGGAAGCGGCCGGGGCGGCTGGGTCTGCACGCGCACCATCGTGTGGGCCCGTGCCACCGGCCCGGCACCGTGGGTCACCGCGGGGTGCACGAGGTTCAACCTCATGGGTCAGTACGTCAACTACCTCGGTGGCTGGTCGCTGGCTGCGGGGTCCCCCATCTACCCGGATGCGAACTGCAGCTTCGCCCCCTCCGGGTCCACGGGCCCGAACGTGGTCTTCGCGGCGAACGCGACTGAGGCGGATGCCAAGTGCGCCGCAGTCTGGCCGGGAACGGTGGCCTCCAATCCAGGTGGGCTCGTGAACGGCAACTACTCCTGCGTGTAGCCCGTCCAGCAGAAGGGCGAGGAGCAGGGACCCCGTAATGAAGGGCGGTGGCGGGGCCGCCACGGTTTGCACTCGCGGCAGCCGAGTGCTAACTTTCTCGTTAGCACTCTCCACCTGTGAGTGACAAGCGCTCGCGAGAGCGAAACCGTTTCGGACGTTCCCGGAGGAACAGCCCCCATGGCAAAGATGATTGCATTCGACGAGGAGGCCCGCCGGTCTCTTGAGCGCGGCATGAACGTGCTCGCCGACGCCGTCAAGGTCACCCTCGGCCCCAAGGGCCGCAATGTCGTTCTCGAGAAGAAGTGGGGAGCCCCCACGATCACCAACGACGGCGTCTCCATCGCCAAGGAGATCGACCTCGAGGATCCCTACGAGAAGATCGGCGCCGAGCTCGTCAAGGAGGTCGCCAAGAAGACCGACGACGTCGCGGGTGACGGCACCACCACCGCAACCGTGCTCGCTCAGGCACTCGTCCGCGAGGGCCTGCGCAACGTGGCCGCGGGTGCGAACCCGATGGGCCTGAAGAAGGGCATCGAGCGAGCTGTCGACGTCGTCAGCGAGGAACTGCTCGCCATGGCGAAGGACGTCGAGACCAAGGAGCAGATCGCCTCGACGGCGGCCATCTCCGCCGGCGGCGACATGGAGGTCGGCGAGCTGATCGCCGAGGCCATGGACAAGGTCGGCAAGGAGGGCGTGATCACGGTCGAGGAGTCCAACACCTTCGGCCTCGAGCTCGAGCTCACCGAGGGCATGCGCTTCGACAAGGGATACATCTCGGCCTACTTCATGACCGATCCCGAGCGCATGGAGGCCGAACTGGAGGATCCCTACATCCTCATCGCCAACTCCAAGATCTCGTCGGTCAAGGATCTGCTCCCGCTGCTGGAGAAGGTCATGCAGTCCGGCAAGCCGCTGGTCATCATCGCCGAGGACGTCGAGGGCGAGGCCCTGTCGACCCTGGTCGTGAACAAGATCCGTGGCACCTTCCGCTCGGTCGCCATCAAGGCCCCGGGCTTCGGTGATCGCCGCAAGGCGATGCTGCAGGACATCGCGATCCTCACCGGCGGCC
>CAIZPS010000180.1 GCA_903934925.1 uncultured bacterium
CGGGATCGAGGAGCTCTTCGACATCGTGATCACGGTTGACGACGTGCGTCATGGCAAGCCTGCACCGGACGTCTATCTCAAGGCGATGGCCGAACTGGGCGTCTCGCCGGAGCGGTGCGTCGCCTACGAGGACAGCGCGAGCGGGATGCGCTCGGCTGCGGACGCCGGGATTCCGGTGATCCATGACGTCCGGCTTCCTGCTCCTGATACTTTCTGAGGACTGTCACAAGTTTCTAGCCGGTTCTCGTCAGCAGGAGGCTCCATGTTCGACTACACCAGCGAGATGTTCCATGTGGGCCATCTGGTGCCGGATCTGGAGCAGGGGATGGACCAGATGGGCGAGGACTTCGGCTTCGAGTGGACCCAGGTGGTCTTCCGCGAGGACCAGCCCCTGTGGACGCCGCAGGAGGGGCAGCGGTCCGTGCCCCTGAAGTTCTGCTACTCGATGGCCGGCCCTCAGCGAGTTGAGCTGATCGAAGGGCCCGAGGGGACGCCGTGGTGGCACGGCGACCCGGCGAACCTGCACCACGCGGGTGTGTGGGCCGATGTGCCGACGCTCACGGAGGAGCTGCTGTCCCGGGGTTGGACCCTGGTGATGGCGCAGAGGTCGCCTGAGGAGGGCTACGGCTCCTTCACGTACGTGCGCTCACCCACCGGCTTCCTCCTGGAGCCCGTGGCCCTGGCCAACAAGCCGCGCATGGAGCGCTGGTTCGAAACCGGGATCCTCGGCTAGTCCCTGCGCGGCTTCCTGATCCTTCACGTGGTGCCCGAGCAGTTGCTGGCCTAGTCTTCCGCCCATGACACAGACACCCAGAGCAGGTCAGGCACCCAGAGCAGGTCAGGTGGGCGACGACTGGTGCATCGACAGCCTGAAGCTGAACGAGCGCTTCCCGGTCTACACCCGGTTCAACGCCAACGACGTCCTCCCGGACCCGATCACGCCCCTGGGCGCTGACCTCATCTGGAATCCGCACATCCTGCCCGGCTTCTCCAATGCCTACGCCGACATGGGCGCGATCTCGGTGGCGGAGGCGAACGTCGACCAGGACGCCTTCCCCGCGGCCGCCTTCCGCTACGGCCACATGTACGTCAATGTCACGACGGCCCGGCTGACCGGCATCCGCAGTGGGCTCGGCTGGCAGGCCATCGATGCGCAGTTCTTCGGCAGTCACCCCGACGCGCCGCCGCACGAGGACCATCCCGACGACGGGGATCCGGTCACGTCGCAGCGACTTGCGGAGCGCACCCAGTGGACCCTCACGACCTCGTCCTTCCCGGACATCGAGGAGGACACCCGCATCGCCGACCGTCTCCGCTCCCAGCGACCGGACTTCGACGAAATGAGCAACGCGGCTCTCGTCGCCTATGCGCGCAGCCTGGCGCCGTACGAGCGCATGACGTGGCGCGGTGAGCTCGTGGGTGGAGCCCAGGCGGCGATCGGCCCGGCCGTGCTCGGATCGCTGATCCCCGCGGACCTCGGTTACTCACCGTTCGACCTCGTCGGCCCGGCCGGCGACGTGGTGTCGGCGCAGCCGTCCTACGCCCTGTGGGATCTCTCCCGCCTGGTGCGCGCCGATGCCGCACTCATGGAGCTGTTCGATGCCGGCGTCGACGGTCTGGTGCCGTGGCTCAAGGACAACCACCCCGAGTTCCACCAGCGGTTCATGGCCTTCCTGCGTGAGTTCGGCTACCGCGGCCCGTCCGAGTGGGATCTCGGCGCCGACTCCTGGGAGACCAAGCCCGAGCTGCCGCTGGCGCTCGTCGACCGCATGCGATTCCTGGACGACGACCAGTCGCCCGTGGCGCGCCGTGCCGTCGGCATGCAGTCGGCGGAGGAGGCTGTCGCACGCGTCTCCGAGGCACTCGCCGGGAGCGAGGAGGCACTCGC
>CAIZPS010000181.1 GCA_903934925.1 uncultured bacterium
CACCGACGAGGACGTCACTGTGCTCGACGTGGCGGTCGAGAAGACGATGAGCCGTGACTGGTACGTGACCGAGTTGTTCGTGCGCCGTCACGGCAGTGGGCTGCGCCGACGCGGGCCGTCGCTCGTCGTCGACTGGAGTGAGGTCGCCGGGCTTTCACTCCCCGTGACGGATCAGCCGACGGAGCAGCTGCTCGCCCGCCTCGACACGATGCGCCCTGCCGACGTCGCCAACGTGCTGCACGACCTCACGGTCAAGCGGCGACTCGAGGTGGCGCGCTCGCTCGACGACGAGCGGCTCGCCGACGTGATCGAGGAGCTCGCTGATGACGAGCGCGTCGAGATCATGCAGGCCCTCGAGGCGGAGCGCGCGGCCGACGTCCTGGAGGAGATGGACCCCGCGGATGCGGCAGATCTGCTCTCCGACCTGCCGCCGCAGCAGGCGCAGGACCTCCTCGAGCTGATCGAGCCGGACGAGGCAGAGGATCTGCGCCGACTGCTCACGTACGACGACTTCTCCGCGGGCGGACTCATGACGACGGAGCCGATCGTGCTTCCGCCGGATGCCACCGTTGCCGAAGCGCTGGCCCTCATGCGCAATCCGGACCTCTCCCCTGCACTGGCCTCGCAGGTGTACGTGGCTCGGCCGCCGACCGAAACGCCGACGGGACGCTACCTCGGCACGTGTCACTTCCAGCAGCTTCTTCGTGAGCCTCCGGGAACACTCGTCTCCGCCCTCGTCGACGTCAACCTCACGCCGATGAGCCCCCACTCGCCACTTCACGTCATGACTCGACTCTTCGCGGCTTACAACCTCGTCGCGCTACCGGTGGTCGACGACGACGGCCACCTCCTCGGTGCCGTCACTGTCGACGACGTGATCGACCACATGCTGCCGGCCGACTGGCGCGATGAGGACGACGACGTCACAGGGGGTGCGTGAGATGGCGTCGCCACGCAAGCGGCGCACCGCCCGCCTGGACCAGCCGCTGGATCGCTCGCGTTCCCTGCGTCCCTCCGTCGACAGCGAGCGGTTCGGGCGCCTGTCCGAGCGTGCCGCACGGGGAATCGGGTCGTGGGCGTTCATTCTGTGGATGACGATCGCGATCATCATCTGGATCGCCATCAACCTGGCCATCGCCGAGGGAGCGCCGGATCCGTTCCCGTTCATCTTCCTCACTCTGCTGCTGTCGCTGCAGGCGTCATACGCCGCACCCCTGATCCTGCTCGCGCAGAACCGGCAGGCCGACCGCGATCGGGTGCAGTTCGCGGAGGACCGGCAGCGGACGGAGCGCCTGCTGGCCGACTCCGACTACCTGGCCCGGGAGTTGGCCGCCTTGCGGATGGCCCTGCGCGACGTCGCGACCCGCGACTACGTGCGCGGCGAGCTGCGCGACTTCGCGGCCGACGTCCGCGAGATGCTCGACGTTGACGACTCCGCGCCCCGCAGAGGCCGGAGTCGACGCGACACCCGACCCGAGGTACCGGGGGATTCGGCCCCGGGTGACACTCCAGCTGAGGCGGCAGGTCGCGACCCCGAATAGCATCGGGACATGGCCGACCCCTCGCTCGACGCGATCCACGCTGCCCTCGCCACCGTCAACGACCCCGAGATCAACCGGCCCATCACGGAGCTCGGCATGGTCAAGGGTGTCGATATCAAGCGCGGTGGCAAGGTCAAGGTCGGCGTCTTCCTCACCGTGGCCGGCTGCCCCATGCGCACGACGATCACGGAGCGGGTGACCGCTGCAGTTCTGTCTGTGCCTCATGTGACCGACGTCTCCGTCGAGCTCGACGTGATGTCCGACGACCAGCGCGCCGCCCTGCGCAACCAGCTGCGCGGTCATGAGCAGCGCGAGATCCCCTTCGCCAAGGCCGGCTCGACCACCAAGGTGTACGCGATCGCCTCCGGCAAGGGCGGAGTGGGCAAGTCATCCGTCACGGCCAATCTTGCGGTGGCCATGGCCGAGCAGGGACTGAGCGTGGGTCTCGTGGACGCTGACGTGTACGGCCACTCGATTCCGCGCATCCTCAACGCCATGGAGCCCCCGACCATGGTCGAGGGAATGATCATGCCGCCGCAGTCGTACGGCGTGCGCGTCATCTCGATGCTGCCCTTCAAGCCGGGGGGCGTCGCACAGCCCGTGGCCTTTCGCGGGCCGATGCTGCACCGCGCTCTCGAGCAGTTCCTCTCCGATGTGTGGTGGGGCGACCTCGACGTCCTGCTGCTCGACCTGCCGCCGGGCACCGGCGACATTGCCATCTCCACCGCGCAGCTGCTGCCCGGCGCTGAGCTCGTCATCGTGACGACGCCTCAGGCAGCATCGGCCGATGTCGCCGTCCGCGCCGGCACACTGGCCGCGCAGACCCACCAGAAGGTGGCCGGTGTCATCGAGAACATGAGCAGCTTCCCGTGTCCGCACTGCGGTGAGCCGATGGACCTGTTCGGCATCGGCGGAGGTCAGCTGGTCGCCTCGATGATCAGCAGCGAGCTCGGCACCGAGGTGCCCCTGCTGGGCCAGATCCCCTTCGACGTCGCCCTGCGCGAAGGCGGCGATTCCGGACACCCGCTCGTACTCAGCACCCCCGATGCCCCCGCGGCCGTCGTGCTGCGCTCGATCGCCGAGTCTCTCGGCCGCAAGCCGCGCGGTCTTGCTGGGATGTCGCTGGGCCTGACTCCCGCCGGCCGCTGATCAGCGCGCTCAGCCGTCGAGCGCCCTTCTGCAGCAGATCAGCCTAGGTCGCGTCGGGATCGTACGTCGGGCGCGCAGAGCCGCCGGGCTCGGGCGAAGCCGACCTCCTGCTCGGCGGCGCGTCGTCATCGGAGTCCTCGAGCAGGCTGGCCGCGAGGCGTCGCGGGTGCAGATCGCGGAGCTCCTTGACGGAGTCGACCGCGTCGGAAAGGTCTAGCCCGGCGGAGTCCGCCAGCTCCTTTCGCGCGCCTGTCGCCATACCGCGGATCTGACGGAGCCACTTGGTGGCGTCCGCGGCAGCGCGGGGCAGCTTCTCGGGCCCGAATACGAGCAGGCCGATGACACCGATGACGATGATCTCGCCGATCCCGATGTCGAACATCGCTCCCCTACCCAGCCCGCCCCGACGTCCTGACGTGTGCGTCCGGCTCGTTGCGGAAGTCGCCCTGCTCCTGCCGACTGCTCCTGCCGACTACTCCTGCCGACTACTCCTGCTCGCTGTCCTCACCGAGGATGATCTCGGCCGTGCGTGACTCACCGTCTCGTTCGTACTCGACGGTGATCCTGTCACCCGGAGCATAGGACCGAATCGCCACGACAAGTTCCGTCTGATCGTCAATCGGTCGACCGTCGATGGCCCTGACGATGTCGCCGGTGCGCAGTCCGGCCTCCTCTGCCCCGGATCCCGGCGTCACATCACTGACCCGGGCTCCCCCATCGAAGTACGTGGGGTCGAGGAGCACACCCATCAGGGGCGTGCGCGACGAGCCTGTGGCGATGATCTCCTCCGCGACTCGCGAGGCCGAATTGCTGGGGATGGCGAATCCCAGCCCGATGTTTCCAGCCTCGGTGGCAAAGGCAAGCGTCGCAATAGCGGAGTTGACGCCGATGACGTTGCCAGCCGCATCGAGCAGTGGTCCGCCGGAGTTGCCGGGATTGATCGCGGCATCAGTCTGCACGGCGTTGATGTACGACGCGTCCGAGGACGACTGCCCTGCCTTGACCGGACGGTCGAGGGCGCTCACGATTCCCGACGTCACGGTGCCTTCGAGTCCGAGCGGCGCACCGATCGCGACGACGAGATCGCCGACACGCACCTGGTCGGAGTCCCCGAGGGGCAACGCCGGCAGTCCGGTGCGCTTGACCTTGACGACCGCGAGATCGTAGGACGGACTCGTCCCGATCACCTTGGCCGAAAGACGTTCACCATCAGGGAACACCACCTCCAGGCCATCGGCCGAGGCACCGCTCACGACATGGTTGTTCGTGAGGATGTATCCGTCTTCACCGATGACGAAACCCGAGCCACTGCCCGAGCCCTGCGCTCCCTCGACGACGATGGTGACGACGGAGGGCAGCGTCTGCTCGGCGATCTGCGCCACCGTGCCTTCGACCACCTGCGTCGATACGGCGGCGGCCGGGGCCAAGGTGAGGGCAGGTTCGGCCACCGCCTCCGTGCCGATCGTGCGGCCGAGGGCGTAGCCGGCGATCCCCGCAAAGGCGCCGACGACGGCCGCGACGACGGCCGCGACGAGCACCGTGCCCAGGAGCCCGAGTCCGTGGCGCCGAGTTGCCACGGGGGCAGGCTGGTAGGCACTTGTCATGACAGTCGGGGAGGGTGGCGCGGTATGGGGGGCCGGCGGTACGGGGGCAGCAGCGGGCTCGGGGGGAGTGACCGACGCCGTCCCGGCGTCGGGAACAACCGGTGTTCCCGCGGTGTCGTCCGTCATCAGTCCTCCAGAAGTCGGTCCAGCCCTGCCATAGGCCGACCACCACGGTAGTTCTCAACTAGGCTTCGGGCGAACTCGGCCACCGAATCGCCGGCGGCCCGGACTCCACTCGGAGGTGCATCATCGCCCGCAACGCACAAAACCTGCCCACGGCAACGACGTGGGAGTACGCGGACGGATGGACGGAGGACTCCGAGACCATCCGTGAGGCCCGAGAGCGGGGCAACGAGCTCGGCTGCCCCGGGGTGAGCCGGTCTGTCGCGGCCGTCCTGCGCATGCTCGCCGCGACCGTCTCGGCCCAGGCCGTGGTCGAGGTCGGCACGGGTGCCGGCGTCTCCGGAGCCGCACTGCTGTCGGGCATGGTGCCCAGCGGGGTGCTCACCAGTATCGACATCGAAGCCGAGCACCAGCGGGTCGCGCGCGACACCTTCAGTGCACTGGGCTACGACCACACGCGGGCTCGCCTGATCGCCGGTCGTGCTCTCGACGTGCTGCCGCGACTGTCGGATGCGGCTTACGACCTCGTGTTCGTCGATGGTGACAAGTCTGAGTATCCCGCGATGCTCGCCCAGGCCAAGCGCCTTCTCCGGGTGGGCGGCCTCGTGGTGCTCGACAACGTCCTGTGGGGCGGCCGGGTGGCGGATGCAGCTCAGCGCGATTCGGAGACTGTCGCCCTGCGCGATGCGGCGACCATGATCAAGGACGACGACGACTGGATTCCCGCCCTGCTCACGGTGGGTGACGGACTACTGATCGCGCAGTTGCACGACCGCACCTGAATGACGCACCTGAACTGACGCACCTGAACTGACGCACCTGAACTGACGCA
>CAIZPS010000182.1 GCA_903934925.1 uncultured bacterium
CCGCGTTGGCAAGCGAGGCGTGCGGTATCGCGCCAGTGACATCGCCAGTTGGATCGCCAACCGCCAGACCAAGGCCAAGCCGCCCCGAGTGAGTTAGTAACGAACACGGCCCCGGTCAGCGTGAGCCAACCGGGGCCGCGATGCGATTGCCCAAACCCTTGGCGTGCCGCCGGCTGCAATCCGACGGCAAGCACAACCACGAACGGAGGCCCGTCGTGATTCATGCACTATGCCGATGCCGTCAAGTCGGATGCACCGACTCTGACACTGAGGCCCGCCGCCTGCGGTTTCTGGTTGATCTAGCCCGAGTCACTGAGCCCCAGCCAGCGCCGGTGAATCGCATTCGCTGGGCGATGGCGGCAAGCACCGCGAGCAGCACTATCACCACCTGGAGAAACGATTCGTGAACCAGTACGTACCGGCCCCTGCCGGCGAGATTGAGGTCGAGATCGTTGCCGCGTCCATTGGCGACGTGGCGTGGAAGGTTTCCGATGACAACCCGCGAGGCGCATCTCTGCGGCTGCGGCTGCGGCCGGCTGGCAACTTCGCGTACGTGTTTGCCGACGTGCCGCTCGACTGGGGCCGGATGCTCGACGCGGTGAAAAGGTCGGCCGGTGTTGAGGGCGAGGAACTGCTGCCTGAGGTGTTCGTGGGCAAGCAGGCCCGCGTCATGGTCAAGCACTACACCGCACGAGACGGCAGCACGCGGGCAGCGGTAGCGAAGTGGCTGCCGCCTGCGAAGCCTGAGCCGAAGCAGGCCACGCCAGTAGTCGTGAAGCAGGCCGCCACCAAGGTGAGCCGCAACGCGCCGCCCACGTTCGGGGCCGATGACGATCTGCCGTTCTGACGTTCGTGTGCCATGTGGAGGGGAACATCATGACGACGACCATGCAGTGGGCAGCCGAAACGCCAGCGGATTACCTCATCAATGGGCTAGTGAAGCTCTTGTCTGATGGTATGGCTTCCAGCGCAAGAGCGGCGGTCGCAAAGGCCAGTGAGGGACTGTTCGATAACCCGATCGACCGCGACCTGTTTCGGGCGATCCGCCTGTCGCTGGAGTTCTCATCGTCCCCTGGCCCGCTCGAGGTCAAACTGCTGATCGAGCACGATGATAGCGGAAGTTCTCCGGTCGATGAGGTCGTCTCGCGTTTAGTGAACGCAGTGTCGGCAGCCGGCTCGATCGCGTGGGAACATCACATCGACTCGTCGATCAGGCTTCTGAAGGCAGAGCAAGGCATCCGCCGAGCCCGCGACCTAGGCCGTGAACTGCTTGCAGCAACATCGAGGCCGACGCCGGAGCGATGCGACGAGATCGTTCACGCGGCGAGACAGATTCAGGATGGGATCACTGCCGGCGAGCGTGCCGGAGCCGCGACGCTCACCGAGATAGTCGACCGCTGGAAGTCGAAGTCGGAGGAGAAGCTCCTACCTACCGGTTTCGCTCCGATCGACTCCGCCCTCGGAGGCGGATTGCCTGTCGGCGTTCACGGGATCGCCGCAGCCCCTGGAGCAGGCAAGTCAGCCTTGGCGCTCCAGATGGCTGCCGGGGCTCTGCTCCACAATCCCGAAGCCCGTGTGGTCTGGATGCGGGGAGAAATGACGAACGACCTGCTCCTCTCGCGGCTGCTGGCCTGTTGGTCCCAAATGCGAGAGGCCACGGTCGACCCAATCACGCTCCGCGACGCTCTGCGGAGATCGCCTGACGCCACTACCGTCTACTGCGACATGATCGAGGTCGTCGGCGACCGGCTGGTCGTCGTCGATCCTCCGGTGACGCCGTCGGCGATTGAGCGGTGGATCGACGAGGTCGGCCCGGCCCTAGTCGTCGTCGACTACCTCCAGAGAGTCGAGGTCGGAGGATTCAAGGATCGCCGGGTCGAGTTGGATCATGCGATGCGGCGGATCGGCACGGCCTCGACCAGGGCTGACATCCCGATCGTTGTCGTGTCGTCGGTCGCGAAGGGAACGACCGAGCACTCTGACATCGGGACGATCACGAAGGAGTCCAACCAACTGGACTTCGACGCCCATACCTATTGGTCGCTTTGGACGCTAGGCGACAAGGACGCCAGGCCACGTCGTGTGCTGCTGAAGAACAACAAGAGCCGTTCCGATCAGACCGCCGACGAGGAACTGTGGTTCCATGGGGCTGCCCAGTTCTACGAGCGTGCTGCGGCCCCGATCTACGAGGAGTTCGGAGGCTTCCCGCCACGATGAGCACCTCGACGTTCACGATCCCCGACGGCACGACGTTGACGCAGACCCGCGACCGCAAGGGCCGTCGTTTCGGCGTCGATCCGGTCACGAGCCGGACCTGCACCTATGAGGGCGACGCGGCTGGAGGCCGGCTCGTCGACTCCGACGGCGAACTGGTCCGCGAGGTCAAGGTAGCAGCGGCGGGCAATCCGATCAGCGCGAAGAACAGCCGGAGGTCGAGGCCGGATAACGGCGACGCGTCTCGATGGCGGACGCTCAACACGTTCGTCGACATCATCGCCCGCCACCTATCACCGGTCGAGATCGCGGTGTGGATGGTGCTGTTCCGCGACTGTCGAGATGGCACGGTGAAGGCCAGCCAGAGGAACCTAGCCTCACGCTCTGGTGCCAGCGAGCGGTCAGTCGTGCGGGCGATGCGACGGCTACGCGATGTCAGGCTCGTCGAGGTCGTGAAGGCTTCTAAGAGCAAGGGTGAGGCCAGCCTCTACCGCCTGGAGGTGAGGCCCGAGCGGTGTCTCGACGCGATCACTTCGGAACGACCAACCGGTGACACCATGGCACCGGATCACCGTAATGATGGCAAGCAGGAATACAGACCAACCGGTGACACTTTGTCACCAGTAGCGGTAGCCAACCGGTGACAAAAAGCGCCTCCAACCGGTGACACCATGGCACCATTCCCAGAAAGCAGAAGGGGCGACGGCTGCCTGACGGCTGCCGACGCCACCGGAAAGAGACAAGCCCCGAGCGGTGACGTTGAAAGCACCGTCACCGCATGGCACCGCCACCGCTACTGGCTCCGCTCTGCATGGGTGCTAGACGTGCCCTGTACGTTGCATGAACACCACGATGAGGTCGCAGCCCATGCACACGTTGATGATGACACCCGAGGCCGACGTGCTTACTCGGCGCGAGGCCGCCGCCCGTTTGGGCGTGACGACTCGCACGTTGGATCGTTGGGCCATGCAAGGCCGTGGGCCTGCCTACTCGCTCACTGGAGATCGCAAAGGCAGGGCGCTCTACTCCTCTGCCACGATTGCCGAATGGCTGGAGAGTCGCCGCAGGACTGCGAGCCGCTGACGCACACGCCGTCGCGGGCGTACCGCGAGGCAGGACCGAGTTCAACATCGAGGATCACCACCATGGGACTGAGTGCCGAAGTCTGCGAGTCGTTCGTGAAGGACTGCATCAACGTCAAGCAACTGCAACGGCTGGCCG
>CAIZPS010000183.1 GCA_903934925.1 uncultured bacterium
GCTGCCGCCTTCGCTACGGGCTTGGTCGCTGCAGGCTTCGTGGCTGCCGCCTTCGCTACGGGCTTAGTCGCTGCAGGCTTCGCCGACGACTTCGCTGCGGACGACTTTGCAGCGGCCTTGCCCGCACCGGCCTTGGCAGCGGGCTTTGCAGCAGGCTTCCTGGCGGGTGCGGACTTGTGTGTGGCCGAGGGCTTCCCGGCAGTGGTCCTCGTCATGCGTTGATCGCCTTTCCCAGCGACGCGTGTTCCATGGTCTGGTGGTGCTCCTCGGCCCGACGCTGCTCATGGAACGCGAGGATCTGCAGTTCCACTGCAAGGTCCACCTTGCGTACCTCAACGCCCTCGGGGACGTGGAGCACAGCGGGAGCGAAGTTCAGGACGCTGCGCAGGCCCGCAGCGACCATTCGGTCGCACACCTGCTGGGCAGCTTCAGCAGGCGTGGCGATGACGCCGATCTGCGCGCGGCCGTCAGCGACGATCGGCTCCAGATCGGACATCGGACCCACGGTGATGGGAGTCTCCGGAGCGCCGAACCGCTGACCGACGGTGTCCGGGTGGATGTCGAGCAGGCCGACTATGGCGAACCCGCGCGAGGCAAAGCCGCGATAGGCGACCAGGGCCTGGCCGAGGTTTCCGGCACCGACGATCACCACTCCCCGCGGCTCCGTGAGGCCCAGTTCGCGCGAGATCTGGTAGGCGAGGAAGCGCACGTCGTAGCCAACACCCCGCGTGCCGTAGGAGCCCAGATACGACAGGTCCTTGCGCAGTTTGGCTGGCGAGACCCCGCAAGCACCGGCGAGGTCCTCGGAGGACACCGTCTGTCGCCCTGCGTCGGCCCAGCCGAGGAGCACCCGGTGGTAGATCGGCAGGCGGGCCACCGTCGCGCTCGGGATGACCCGCTCGGCGGTACGCCCTCGACCCGTCGACTGCGCGGCAGTGGACGAGGTCAGAGGACGGACAGTGGACACGAGTCTCCCGGGGAAGCCGGTGGGGTTAGGCGGCACTTCGCAGCAGGCCCAAGGCGGTGCCGCGGCGTTCCGACGCCCTCGTAGGTTAAGGAAAAGCGAACGAACTCACAAAGTTGACCGGACGTTAACGTCCGTTATCCGGTCTTCAGGAGGGGCGGGGCGTAGTGAGGGCGGTGCGCAGCCGGACTGGGTCCACCCGCCAGAAGTCGTGGGGCCTGCCATCCACCAGGACGACCGGAATGCGCTCGGAGTGCTCGTCGTACAGGGCCGGGTCATCCAGGATGGACCACTCCTCGAAGCGCTCCCCCACGTCCGCGCACACGGAGGCCACGATCGTGCGGGCGTCATCGCACAGATGGCAGCCAGGCTTGCCGATGAGCGTGACGCGCACCGTCACGAGCCGTAGCCAGACTCGCCGTACACCTCTCGGAGCCGACCCTTGGCCACCTTTCCGGTGGCCGAGTGCGGCAGCGCGGTGACCACTCGAATAGAGGTCGGGCACTTGAACCGGGCGAGGCGCTCGGCACAGTGCGCCGCGACGTCCTCGGCGGTAACGCCGCTGCCCGGCGCGGGGACGACGAGCGCCACCACCGCCTCACCGGTGTCGTCGTCCGGGACGCCCACGACAGCGGCCTCCGCGACGAACGACATCTGGTCGATCACCAACTCGATCTCCCGCGGGTACACATTGAACCCGTTGACGAGGATCACCTCGCGCCGTCGGTCGACGAGGTGAAGGTCACCGGACTCGTCGAGGTAGGCGACGTCGCCGGAGTGGAACCAGCCGGCGTCGTCCGGGCCACCCTCGCCGTGCGGCCAGTACCCGCGGAACACCGACGGCCCCCGCACCCACACCTCTCCCGGATCGCCGTCATCGACCGGGCCACCTGACTCATCGACCAGGAGGATCTCCACGCCCGGCAAAGGCCGACCGACGGATCCGGGCCGCGGGGCCCCGGAGACCAGGGTGGTCGACACCACCGGTGCCGTTTCCGTCATGCCGTAGCCCTCGTAGATGCCCACGCCCACCTGTGCCTGGAAAGCCTCCAGGATCGCAGGGGGCAGCGGAGATCCACCGCTGGAGAGCAGCCGAATCGAACCGAGGGACTCGCGGGCGCCAGGCACCCGACTCCACGCCTGGAACATCGCGGGGGCGCCCGGGATCGTGGTGACCCCCCAACGTCGCACCAAGTCCAGGGTCTCGACGGGGTCGAAGCGGTCGGTCAGCACGATCGTCGCGCCCGCAGCCACCGCCAGACCGAGACCGGTGTTCAGGCCGTAGACATGGAACAGCGGCAGCACCAGCAGGACGACGTCGTCGGGCAGCACCGCAGCAGGGGTGCTGAGACCGAGCAGCATCTCGGTGTTGGCGCGAAGGGCGCCGTGCGTGAGCATCGCGCCCTTGGGGCGTCCGCTCGTGCCCGCGGTGAACAGCAGCAGCGCCAGGGCATCGACGGGCGTAGACGGCTCTACGAGGACAGCGCCCTCTCCCGAGGCGAGCAGGTCAGTCCACTCCGCCGTGCCGACACACACAACCTCGCATCCGGGCAGGGCCTCCGCCGATGCCTCGCCGACCTCGCGGGTGGCATCCTGAACGAGCACCATGCGCGCACCAGAGTCCGCGAGCATGACTGCGACCTCCGCGACCGTGTAGGCAGGGTTCAGGGGCACACTGACCAGCCCCGCGCGGGCGATCCCGTAGTAGGCGACGACGAACTCGGCACTGTTGCCCAGGAGCAGCGCTACGCGGTCACCGGCATGCAGGCCACGCCGCACCAGCGCAGCGGCACAGGCGTCCGCCGCCTCATCGACCTCACGCCACGTCCAGCGGCGTTCACCCGAGATCACCGCCGCGCCATCCGGATCGCGCTGTGCAGCACTGCGCAGGAAGCCCGCGATGTTGGCGTTCATCGGCGCTCCTCTGCCTGCTCCTCGATCGTTCCCATCGTCGTCCACAGGAGTCTGGCACATGATCCCGCACCGCTGGATAGTCTCCTCGGGTGAACCAGCCTGTGCCGTCGTCGGCCGACGAACCCCCGGCTGCTGCGCAGGTGAGCCGCCCGGCAGATGTGCTGAGCCGCTACCGCCAGGCCGGTCGTGCGTCTGCTGACGCCGCCAGCAGTCCGGGCTTTCGCGTCGAGGGCGACGTCGATCCCACCGCGAACGGTGCCGCATTCTTCGACGTCGACAACACGATCATGCGCGGAGCGAGCCTGTTTCACTTCGCCGTCGGGCTCGCCCGACGGCACTACTTCAGCGGCCGCGAGATCCTCGGATTCGGGATCAAGCAGGTCAAGTTCGTCCTCAGCGGATCCGAGGACCTCGAAGACATGGCCTCCGCAACGGAGGCTGCGCTCTCGTTCGTCGAAGGCCGCTCCGTCGCGGAGCTCTCCCACCTCGGTGAAGAGGTATTCGACGACACCATGGTCGACAAGCTGATCCCCGGCACCCTTGCCCTGGCCCAAGGCCACCTCGACGCCGGGCAGCAGGTCTGGCTCGTGACCGCCACGCCCGTCGAACTGGCCACGGTCATCGCCCGTCGTCTCGGACTCACCGGAGCGCTGGGCACCGTGGCCGAGGTCCGCAACGGCATCTACACCGGCCACCTCGACGGTCCGCCCCTGCATGGGCTGGCCAAGGCCGAGGCCGTACGTGCCATCGCCGAGCGCGAGGGCCTGGACCTCTCGCAGTGCTCGGCGTACTCCGACTCCTCCAACGACATCCCGATGCTCTCCATCGTCGGGCGCCCCGTGGCCGTGAACCCGGACTCCACCCTGCTCGCCCATGCGCGGTCCAACGACTGGCAGGTGCGCGACTTCCGACGTCGGCAGCAGGTCAAGCGCTACGCCCTGCCCGCGGCCACAGGGGCCGGTGGCCTCGCCCTCGGCATGGCGATCGGGTACCTCGGCTCCCGCACCCGTCGGGCCTGACGACCCTCCGTCGCGAGCTCGATTCGATCCTCAGCCGAAGGCCGACGTGCGCTCGGACAGCAGGCGGAAGATCGACTGCTGGATCTGCTCACGCACCTCGTCCGTCAGGTTGAACACGACCATCGGATCGTCCGCGGAACCCTCGGGGTAGCCGTCGGTGGGAATGGGCTCCCCGAAGTGGATGTGCCACTTGCTCGGCAGGGGGACCAGTCCGAGCGGACCGAGCCACGGAAAGGTCGGCGTGACGGGAAAATAGGGCAGCCCCAGCAGCCGCGCCAGCGTCCGCACGTCTGCGACCATCGGGTACGTCTCCTCGGCCCCGATGATGGCCGTCGGGATGATCGGGGCGCCCGTGTGCAGTGCGGCAGTCACGAAACCGCCTCGTCCGAAGCGCTGCAGCTTGTATCGCTGGGAGAACGGCTTTCCGATGCCCTTGAACCCCTCGGGCCACACGCCCACCAGCTCGCCCTCGTTGAGCAGCCGCTCAGCGTCCGGGTGGCACGCCAGCGTGTGCCCGGCCTTGCGGGCAAGTTCGCCCAGGAAGGGGGTCTGGAAGACGAGATTCGCGCCCAGCATGCGCAGGTGCCGGTGGGCAGGGTGCTCGTCGCGCAAGGCCACCTGGGTCATGACCGCGTCGAGTGCGATCACACCGGAGTGATTCGCGACGATGAGCGCACCGGTATCGGAGGGCACGTTCTCCAGCCCCGAGACGGTGACCCGGAACCACGAGCGGTACAGCGGCCGCACCAGGGCCAGGAGCACGCGGTCGGTCAGCTCCGGGTCGAACCCGAACTCGTCGACGGGGTAGTCGCCAGTCACCCGACGGTGGACGAACTCCGCCCACGATTCCTCGGCTTCGACATCCTCCGTCGACGCGGGAGCGGCATCCACGACCTGGGGCGCCACGGCGGCGGCCGGTTGCGGGCCGGTGTTTCCGACGAGCCGGGCTGCCTGGGAAGCCGACAGGCGGACGGCGGACCCAGCCGAGGAGAGGCCGGTCGACGGGAGATCGGCAGCGGGGAGATCGAGGGGCTCAGGCAACGCCCACCTCCGATCCGTCCGGGACGGGCTGATCGGTCAGCGTGCGCGCGAAGGAGGCGA
>CAIZPS010000184.1 GCA_903934925.1 uncultured bacterium
TACAACGAGGCGGGGAACATCGGAGAGTGGTACGCACGAACGCGCGCTGTGGCACCCACCGCTGATCTCCTGGTCGTGGACGATGCGTCACCCGATGGAACGGCCGCCGTAATCCGATCACTTCAGGCCGACGACCCGGGCCTGCACCTCATCGAACGCCCGGGCAAGGGTGGACTCGGCTCAGCTCACCGGACGGCAATGGTCTTCGCGCTGGAGAATGGCTACGACCTGCTCATCACCATGGATGCGGACCTCTCGCACCAGCCTGAGCAGCTGCCCCCCTTCCTTGAGCTGGTGCCCCCATATGACTTCGTCATCGGTACCCGATCCGGTGAGGGAGGCTGCGACTACACCGGAGTCCGCAAGTTCCTCTCACTCGCCGGCAACCGGGCTGCGCGGCTGATGATTCCAACCGGACTCACCGAGTACACAACTTCGATGCGGGCATTCTCACCGCATGCACTCGAGGTTCTCTTCGCCCAAGGAGTGCGCGACGACGGCTACGCCTTCTTCCTGGAAGTCGTCGAGACCCTCCACCAAGCCGGGCTTCGCATGACTGAGGTGCCGATCCACTTCATGGACCGAACGCGCGGCCAGTCGAAGATCCCCAAGCACCAGATCTGGCTCAGTGCCTCCACTCTTGCGCGACTCTCCGGCCGTCGGCTGCTGCGTCGCTCCTAACTCGCTTGGCGTCTCGCTCGACGGCTGACCTCGGCGGCGGCGATCCGCGTGGCGAAGCGGACCGGCCGCTCCCAGATCCAGGCAAGGCGCCGCGCCATCGGCGACAGTGAACGGCGGCGAGCCCGTTCGGACTCCGCGAGACTCGTCGTGCGGTCGCTGACCGTGAGCGAATCGCCATGCCAGCGGAAGGAGGAGACCACGGACCCGACATCTATCAGCGGGCCCAGCGCCTTCAGCTTCAGGAGGAGGTCGAGGTCGAAGGCGAACCGGAACGACTCATCGACCCCGCCGACACGGTTCCACGCCTGAGCCCGGATCAGCATGCCCGGCTGCGGAATGAGGTCGGGCCCCCAGGCGAGGATCCTCGTGGCCCACGGACCCGCCCTACTGATCCATAGTTCGCTACCGGACTCGTCGATGTAGCGGCAGGCACCGTAGGCAACGACGGCCGTGGGCGTTGAATCGAGGGCCCTCGTCGTCGCCTGCAGAGATCCGGGATCGAGGAGGTCGTCGTCGCCGAGCCAGTTGACGTACTCGTGGTGGTCTTCAGCGGCCGCCGCACCTAAGTTGATCGCGGCCGGCAGGCTCCCTGGGTCATCGAGGACCTTCGCATTCACCTCGGCTGCCAGAGCAGCGACATCGGCATTCCCTGCCGGAGCGACGATCACAATGTCGGCAGGCACCGACTGCGAGGCGATAGAAGCGAGGCACTCGCGCAGCAGGGCGGGACGCGAGCCGAGGGTGGGCACGACGATCAGCACACGCGGGGTCGGCACTCGTGGACTGTAGCGTGGAGGAGTGCTGGTTCCCGAGGCTCTGGAGCGCATCGTCCTGGTGCCGCGCAATGGCCTTGGCAACCGACTTCAGGCTTGGGCAAGCGCCACAATCCTCGCGGCCCAGTGGGATGTGCCGCTCAAGGTGATGTGGGAGCCGGAGACACCCGCTCCAGCGGCCCCAACGGAGCTGTTTTCAGCGGAGGCCATCTCTCGTTCCTTCGTCAGCCGTGAATGGCTCGACGACCTCCTAGGAATCGCCCATGAGGGCCTGCCTCGGTACCTGCAGGTGGATTCGTCCCGCAGGGTGGTGACGCTCGCCGGTCACGACCGCGGCGAGCAGGTGTTCATGGCGGCACTTCCCGGTGCCTTGACCAACGCGTCCGAACCCCACTCCCTCGTCATCATCGCCGGCGGCCTGTTCCACATTCCCTCTGCTGAGGACTTCAACCGACAGCGCTCCTTGTTCTACGGGGCACTGCCCTGGACGAAGCACCTGCTCGAGAGAGCCCGACTGGCCTCCTCGGGCCATGCGCCCTACTGCGCGCTCCACATCCGCCAGACGGACCGATCCCTCGAGGCACCACCCGCCTCAGTGATTCGACAGGCCCTCGCGACCATGGCCGAGCGGGTGGCCGAGAGAAGCCTGTTCATCACCGCCGACACCGCTGCGGGCCGCTCCACGTGGGCGGACGAAGCGCCTCGCCTGGGGTACTCGCCCTGGTCCGTGGCGGATACTGAGTTTGATCGCACGGCCACCTCGGGGGCGGTGAGCGCCGCGGTGGACTGGATCCTCCTCGCTGGAGCCACAGCCCTTGCCTACCCCGCCGCTTCGACCTTCTCGGCGGAGGCGGCGGTGGCCTCGGGACACGGGGAGTTGTGTGTGCCCATGAGTGCATCACGCCGCCGTCAGCAGGCGCGGGCCTGGGGAATGCACGCCCGCCACGCCGTGACCTACCCCTCCCGCCATTGGCGGCGCTAGTCCGACAGGTTCTGCCCTCATGGCAGGTCCCCCTGTGGCGCGTAGGCTGTCGCACTGATGATGAATCCGACCGACCCTGCGCCCGTGCTCGACGGGAAGGCCATGCATGCCCTCGCCCGCCGCCTGTGGCCCCTTCATCGCTCCATCACCGGCGAGGGGACTCGCCAGACCCTGAGGATCCTCCATGAGGTCCTGCCCGGACTGAGCATCCACGAGATCCCGAGCGGGACTCAGGTCTTCGACTGGACGATCCCCGACGAGTGGACGATGCGCAGCGCCACCCTCACCGGCCCAGATGGCGAGGTCGTCATCGACTACGCCGACAGCAACCTGCATGTGGTTGGGTACTCCATCCCTGTTGACGTCACCCTGGAACTGTCGGACCTGCAGGAGCACCTGCACTCCATTCCCGAGCAGCCCGACGCCATTCCTTATGTGACCAGCTACTACAACCCGCGCTGGGGTTTCTGCCTGACCGATGAGCAGCGACAGGGTCTTCGGCCTGGTTCCTATCGGGCAGTCATCGACAGCAGTCTCGAGCCGGGCAGCCTTACCTATGCGGACCTGGTTCTCGCCGGGGAGTCAACCGATGAGATCTTCATCTCCACCTACGTCTGCCATCCGAGCCTGGCGAACAACGAGCTCTCCGGCCCACTAGTGGCGACGGCACTGGCTTCCTACATTGCGTCCCTGCCACGTCACCACTACACGTACCGGTTCGCATTCACTCCGGAGTCCATCGGTGCGATCGCCTACGCCGACCGCAATCTGGAAGTGCTGAGGAAGAACGTTGTCGCCGCGATCAATCTCAGCTGCATAGGAGACGACCGGGCCTACACGTATCTCGCCTCCCGCAACGGGAACCTGCGCATCGACCGCGAGGCCAAGCGCGCGATCCGGAGCCGGGAGAACGTCCGCGAGTACACGTATCTGGGTCGGGGCAGCGACGAGCGCCACTACGGTGCGCCGGGCGTGGACCTGCCGATGATCTCGCTGATGCGCAGCCGCTACGCGGACTATCCGGAGTACCACACGAGCCTCGATGACCTCGACCGCGTGGTAACCCCGACCGGCCTGCAGGGGGGCTTCGACCTTGTCCGCGAGGTGATCGACGCCATGGAGAGTGAGCCTGTTCTCGTGACCACCGTGCGCGGTGAGCCCCAGCTCGGCAAACGCGGGCTCTACCACACGGTCCAGAAGAAGAGCACGCCCGAGGACGTCATGCTGCGCACCAACGTCCTCGCCTACGCGGATGGCCACCACACGATCCACGACATGGTCGAACTCTTCGACGCGCCCCTCTCGACGCTGCGCCCGATGGTGGATGAGCTCATCGACCACGGCCTGGTCTACGAAATGCACGAGTCACGCCGGGTGAGCCCCGGAGTGCCTGCGTGACCAGAGATCCGGTGCAGGGTTGACACTTCACATAAACTGAACATATATTCAGGAAATGCGAAGTCCCGCGCCGGCACTCCTGCCGATCTTCCGATCAGCACTGCAGGCTGAGCTGCTCACGACCCTTTTCGCCCACCCCGACCAGGCGTTCTCCCTCAGCGAGATCGCCCGTCGGCTCTCTGTGGCACTCCCCACCCTTCACCGCGAGGTGAACCGTCTGGTCGAGGCAGGCCTCGTCACCGAGCAGGCATCAGGCAGGCAGCGGCTCCTTCGCGCCAACACGGAGCATCCCGCGGCGCGTCCCCTGACTCAGCTTCTGGAGATCACCTTCGGTGCACGTCGAGTGATCGACGAGGAGTTCGACATCCCCGGTGCCGATCAGGTCCTCATCTTCGGTTCCTGGGCAGCACGCCTGCTAGGAGTCGCAGGACCACCCCCGAACGACGTCGACGTTCTCATCCTCAGCGACACCGTGGACCGCGTTGATGCGTACGAGGCGGCGGATCGCGCACAAGAGCGTCTCGGCCTTCCCGTCAATCCGGTCATCCGCACCTGGGTCGAGTGGAATGATCCCGCCGACCAACTGTGCGTGCAGATCAAGGCGTCACCGCATGTGATGCTGGACGGCAGACCGATGGGGACGTCCTCATGACGCGGTGGGCCATGGGGGAGTCCGAAGTGCTGGCCCTGCTCGCATCCAACGACCTGCAGAACGTCGTCGGAGATGCGGCCAATGGCATGCCCCTTGCTGAACGAGCACAGACGACCCTTGCCACTGCCATCTCAATCCGTGAAAGTGATCCCGAATCTGCGTACATCCTCGCGTACGACGCCTGCCGCCACGCCCTGGCTGCACTTCTGGCGCAACAGGGACTTCGCGCAACGTCCAAGGGTGGCCACTACGCGATCGAGGTTGCGATCCGCGCCCAGTTCGGCGCTGGGTTCCGCCAGTTCGGCGCGCTCCGGCGGAGACGACATGACATCGAATACCCGCGACCGGGAGGTACGAGCGACGTAACCCCTACGGAGATCAGCCAAGCACTGATCGCCGCATCGGAGTTGATCACGGCTGCCCGCGCACTCATCGATCAGCTTGAAATGTTCTAGCGCGGCAGCTCCTGCACCCAGGCGTCCATGGCCGCCTCGTAGCGATGACGCTCCCCAGCGACCCACTCGCGGTACGGCTCCTGATCCCGCGCCGCCTGAACAGGATCGTCTAGGACACGCCGCACTGCCGCGGCGGCCTCCTGCGGCCAACCCTCGCGGAACGGCACGCGGTACTGCACGGGGAGCGGGAAGTCCTCCCAGCAGTAGCCGGCACCGCGTGCCAGGACGACAACAGGAGTTCCATAGTGGGCGGCCTCACGTGACATCCGGTCACGTCCAGGGAGGTGACCGAGCTCGAGATAGACCGTGCCCTCACTGAGGGCCTGGGCCACGTCGGCGAAGGACATCCCCTCGATCGGGCGGAACTCCACATCGGGCAGCAGCTCAAGGACGGCGCCCACCATCGCCCCGCTCTTGACCACGTTGTAGAGCACCACATTCCGGAGTCGCGGACTCGGACGGACGGGCACCTGACGGATGGGGTCGGTGATGATCATCGCCTCACGGTGCAGCACCTCACGCACGAAACCCCGGGCGAAGTACGACTGCGCGAAGAAGTTCGTGCGCGGATCATCGATTACGCGCGCCGCGAAGTGCATCGACACGGTGTCGACGACCGTTGCCCGAAGCGCGGTCATCGACAGGCCTGGCGCGCGGCGACGTCCCTCACGCCACCTGCGGAAGGGCCCCGACGTGATCGGGCGACCCAACCCCAATTCCGCGGCCACCGGGGGGATGCTCGGCACATAGCCGGGCGGGAAGGTGGAGCAGCATGCCTCGCTGGGCCGGTAGTAGCGGGCTCGGGGGTCAGGGCAGTTGCTGACGCTGAACCAGCCCAGCCAGGTGTTCTCGCGGGCCACGCGACTCAGCTCCCGATGCGACTCGATCGGGCTGACCTCCGACATCACCAGGATCGCCCGGTCCGGTTCACGAATCTGCGTGGCAACCTCGAAGTCATAGATGTCGTACTCCGGGTCATTGCGATTGCCCCGATACGTACTCATGGGGATCAGGTAGGACTCGATGCCGCGTCGGCGCATCGCGTCGACGAACTGCGTCAGTGCCTCCGGCCCAGCGGTCCGCTGACCGAGAGGCGAGGACACGTAGACGACGGGGCCCGGCATCCGACCAGATTACGGGAGGTAGCCGGACTGGATGTCATCACCGATCAGGCGCAGCGTGCCGCGCATCTGCGGAGAGCAGGTCGGGAAGGCCAGCCAGCATTGCTCCCCCGTTCGCGGCACGCGGATCTCGAGTCCGGCCTCGTTGTCCGACACCAGCACCTCACCCGGCGGTGGAGGGCTGATCGCGTAGGGCACCGTGATGCCGACGCGCCATTCACGCTCGTCATCGATCAATCCATAGTCCACCCGCGCGGTAGCCGTCAGGACAGCGATGGCGATCATCGTCACGCCACCTACGCTGATGGCCAGCGATGGCAGGGCCCGATGCTGCGCCACGGACAGTCTCCAGAGGGCCCACCCGAGGGGCACCGTGGCCACCGTGAAGACCAACCCCCACGCGAAGCGGAAGGACGGAGGCGTGAAGGCCCACCAGAACACGACAGCGGCGGCGCTCGGCAGCAGCGTCAGCGCCAGTCTCCTGCCCTGCAGATCGGTCCGTCGGGCTGCCAGGACGATGAGGGTCGCCGATGCGATCACGAGCAGGAGCAGAGCGTACGTCTCCCACTGGAACGGCAGCCGGGCGAACCACGCAGGGATCCACTGCCAGCTCTCGGCGGCCGACCACAGGTTGTCAGGGTCACGCGCGGCACCGAGGGTCGCCGCACGCGCGTCACTCGGATCGGGCGCCAGCCAGGGGACGTCGAAGGACAGGACGGACAGCGGGTACTGCAGCCACCCACTGAGCACGTAGTCGCGGGCCGCGGACGTCGCTGCCGCGCACAGCACCGCCGCCCCACCCACCACCGCAAGAGGCACAGTCTCTGCCGCCGCACTCCTGCGACGAGCGGCCACCAGGCCGACGACCACAACGACCCCCGCGGCGAACACCACCATGGTCGGCCGAAGCAGCACCAGCAGCGAACTGAGAGCGATGACGACTCCTGCAGGCGGCGCCCACCTCCTGACCGACACGACGTCAGCCAGGTATGCGGTGGCCACCACCGTCACCGTGAAGACGGCGGAGTCCTGGCTGGGGCTGGTGACCCAGTAGTCCGCGAGCGGAAGCATCGTGATCACCACGACGGTCATCCCCGTGAGGAGGACGAAAAACCCTGCTCCCCTCTGCTTGGCACGCTGGCGGACCACGAGGTCCGCCAGGGCCAGGACGATGATCAAGCCGTTGAGCAGGCGGTAGCCGTCGAGCCCCCAGGGGCCGAGCCCCATCAGCGCCGCCAGCGGGAACTCCGCGTTGCCGTAGCCGAGGGGGAAGAAGACGTTCGCCAGTCCGGGCACCGTCGCGAACTCAGCTGCGTAGCGAATGGCCTGCAGGTGGTACAGGCCCGAGTCGTAGTTGGTCACGGGACCGAGGGCAGCGACCGCCAGGACGAGGGCGCAGGCCACTAGGGCTGCCATGAGACCGGGCCGGACGCCCGGGCCGGAGCCTCGCAGCCGCGCCCACAGCCACCACCCCGGAAGACCGAGAAGAGCCACGGCGACCAGCAGCCACCATGCCGCAGTTGCCGAGTGCAGCGGCGCCATGAGGTTGACGACGTAGGCGAGCATGGCGGTGGTGAGGAGGCCCCACCAGAGGGCGCCCCGGAAGACGTCAGAGCGCGTGGAGCGACGGCCTGTGACCGCTGCCGCGAGCATTCCGAGACTGGAGACCACCGCACCGGCGACCAGCCACGTGAGGAGCACGAGCAGCACTCCACTGACGATGAGCACCCGGGAGTCAGCCCAGCGACTCGCGGAAGTAGGCGATCGTCCGCTCGAGGCCCTGCGCCAGCGGGATGGTCGGCTCCCACCCGAGCAGGGCCTTGGCTCGCGAGATGTCCGGCTGGCGCCGAACGGGATCGTCCTGAGGAAGGGGCAGGTACTCCACGCCGGCCGTGGTGCCCGTCTGCGCGATCACCAGATCAGCCAGCTCCGCGATGGTGAACTCTCCCGGATTGCCGAGGTTCAGCGGCCCGGTGACGTCGTCCGGTGAGGCCATCAGGGCGACCAGTCCCTCGATGAGATCGTCGATGTACTGGAATGACCTCGTCTGCGAGCCGTCGCCGTAGACGGTGAGCGGGCGACCCTCGAGAGCGGCGACGACGAAGTTCGACACGACGCGGCCATCATGCGGATGCATTCGCGGGCCGTAGGTGTTGAACAGCCGAGCCACCTTGATGCGCAGGCCATGCTGCCGGTGGTAGTCGAAGAACAGGGTCTCGGCCGCCCGCTTGCCCTCGTCGTAGCAAGCACGAGGACCGATGGGGTTCACATTGCCCCAGTAGTCCTCGCTCTGAGGGTGCACGGCCGGATCTCCGTAGACCTCGCTGGTGGAGGTGGTGAGGATTCGGGCACCCGTCCGCTTCGCCAGACCGAGCATGTTGATGGACCCGTGGACCGCCGTCTTCGTCGTCTGGACAGGATCGCGCTGGTAGTGGACCGGACTCGCCGGACAGGCAAGGTGGTAGATCTCATCAACCTCGACGTAGAGGGGAAAGGTGACGTCGTGGCGGATGACCTCGAAGCGAGGATGATTGACCAGGTGGGTGATGTTGTCCTTCGTCGACGAGTAGTAGTTGTCGACGCAGAGCACGTCGTAGCCGTCGGACAGGAGGCGCTCACACAGGTGGGATCCGATGAATCCCGCTCCTCCCGTCACCAGCGCCCGACCCTTGGCAATGCTCATGCCGACCTCCTGAACTTTCTCGACGCGTAGTTGAACGTCTGGTGGGCGATTCCCGGCAGCGTCACCTGGAAGTGGTGCTCGCGCGTCCAGGCATCAGCCTTCTCGTCCGCGCGTACGGGCACCGGCTGCGTCGGCAGGATCACCGATCCCACCGGCAGAGTGTCGACGTCGACACGCGTATGCGTCGCATCTCCGCCGACCCCGATGTTCTCAACAAGGTTCGTGTTGCAGGTGGCGATCAGCTGGTCCTGCCGCATCGCAGCGAACACCAACTGCGCATCCCACGTATCGACCTGCCTGCGAGCCATGAGTTCGAAGGTCATGGCCCAGTAGAGTGCTCCGGAGAGGGTGGAGCCTCCGCTGGTCCACAGCTTCCTTGCCGGCAGATCGCGCCGCCAGCCAGCGATGTCGAGCCGATAGGTGTCCCATGAGCGCCGCCAGGTCGCCCATCCCCAGATATGGGCCACACGGCTGAAGCGATAGGCGGCCTCCGGGTTCGTCTGGCCCTCGAGCGGCACGAAGTTGCACCCCGTGATGGCGAAGACTCGCGGATCGTCCTGATACCGATCGAGGAGCCCGGAGCAGAAGCCGAAGAAGCTCGGATCGGGAATGATGTCGTCCTCGAGGATGATTCCCCGATCGACCTGGGAGAAGAACCAGGAGATCGCCGTGCTGACACCGAGCCCGCAGCCGAGGTTGGCCTCCTGGACGAGAGTCTGCACCTCGCAGGGCCAGTCGATGGTGTCGACGAGGTCCCGGCACTCCTGAACCTTGCGGTCCTCTCCAACCCGCGTCGCGCGAGGTCCGTCGATGGCGACGAAGACCTGGGTCGCGTTGACCTCGCGAAGTCGCTGCAGGACCTGAACGAGCAGATCAGGGCGATTGAAGGCGATGACCAGGATCGGCTCAGTGACCGTCACCCTGGCTCCTCAGGTCCTTGACTTCCTGATCGAGCAAGGCCACTTCCTCGGCCAGTCGTCGGATTCGCGCCTCGTGTCGACTGAGCTCATAGCTCAACTGAATGGCAACCAGGATGAGCAGCACGATGGTGACGAAGAAGAGCAGGTTGGCCGGTGTCTCGATGCCGATCAGGTCACTCACGCCGCGCAGGGCTCCCGGGACGACGGAGAAGAACAGGGCCGCACCGCTGAACAGCAGCCAGAGCACGGCGTACTTCTCGCGCAGGACGCCGCGGCGCATCAGCCAGAACACGAAGATGAAGGTGATGATCGAGGCGACTGCCCCGAGGACATTGGCGATCACGCGGCATCACCCCGCGGTGTAGCACCCTTCTTGAGACTGGTGGCGATGATGGCGAGCGTGGCCCGGCCCAGGTAGAGGGCGGACCACAGGGCGTTCTTGCTCGGGCGCCCCGCCTGCCGGAAGTACATGGTCACGGGTGCCTCGTGGATGACGAGCCCGCGACGCGTGGCGATCGCCAGGGAGCCCACGGTGTCGCCGAGGTAGTCGGCGGGATAGTCCACAGCGAACAGGGCGATGGCTCGGCGGCCCGCCGAGCGGAATCCGCTCGTGGGATCCGAGATCGTTCCGCGATTCATGCGGCTCAGCGCCTTGGACAGCATGACCATCGCCCAGCGGCGGGGGCCGCCCACGAAGTAGGTGGAGTTTGGATGGAAACGCGTGCCCACCACGATGTCCGCGTTCTGGAGTCCGTCGATGAGTTGGTCCAGATCCACCGGATCGTGTTGGCCATCCGCATCGACCTGCACGAGTGCCGCGTAGGCATGACGCCTGGCGTAGAGGAAGGCCGTGCGCATAGCGCCGCCCACTCCGACGTTGAACGGGAGCGCCACGACAGTGGCACCGGCAGCCTCCGCCAGCTCGGCCGTGCGATCGGTCGACCCGTCACTCACCACGAGGATGTCGACGTCGGGTCGACGCTCCCTCACCTTGGCGATCACGTCGACGATCGAACCCTCCTCGTTCCAGGCAGGGATCGCCACGAGGACGCCATCGGGCTGAAGGCCTGAAGCACCGGTGTCGTCAGCCACCTCGGCAGTCTACTGACGGGGCTGCGGGCATTCCGGGACCTCGCGTAGGGTCGCACGCACGATCATCCTGAGAGGAACCGCAGTTGAGCGTGTCTGGGATTTTGGGCGTCCTTTTGGGAATGGCCCTGAGCGTCGCGCTCGGCGCCCCGACGCACGCCGCCACGAGCCCCATCACCACGCTCATCGTCCCGAACCTCCTGCAGTCGGGAGTACCGACCACCCTCATCGCTGAGGTCACCCAGAGTGGGATTGCCGGAGCGCCGAGCGGCACCGTGACCTTCGCCACCGGCTACGGCTCGACGATCGGCACAGCAACCCTCGTGCAGGGCACCGGCAGTACCGCATACGCCACGCTCGCCTGGACTCCTCCACCGGAGTACTCGGTACCGCTCATCGCTCGCTACACCCCGAACGGGTCGGTCCAGGCGACGTCCACGAGCAACTATGCGCGTCCCGTCATCACGAGTGAACCCGTGCCCGTGGCGCTCCGTTTCACCCCCAACCCGATTGCGGGACCGATCACCCTCGAGGCTGTTCTCGGCCACGGATTCGGGACCGGTTCGGCCACCTTCTTCGTCGACGGCAGAGGCTGGACCGGCTCAGTGCCCACGGTGGACGGTGTGGCCAGGTTGACCTGGAACGCGTCCGCCGGGGTGCACACCATCCTGGTGCAGTACAGCAGCAGCGCACAGAATTCCGGTGGGTACTCGCTGTCAACAGGATCATCTGCGCAGGCCGTGAACGTCCTGCCGTAGCCCCACAGAGGACCGCAGGACGCGACCCTGCAGGTCAGTCGTACGGCTGGTCGATCAACGCGCGGAGGTCGTCCACCGACAGCCAGAGGTCGTTGGTATCGGAGGTGTAGGCAAAGCCATCGGGTACCGGCTCACCAGCCGGTACCCGATACGTCCATTCCGCGAGAGTCGGCCCCACCACATAGCGATGCGGCTGACGGATCGTCCGCAGCGAATCCTCAGAGGAGATCATCTCCTCGTGCAGCTTCTCGCCTGGGCGGATGCCGACCTCGACCAGCTCAGCATCGGGGGCGATAGCGCGGGCCAGATCCGTCACGCGCATGCTCGGAATGCGCGGTACGAAGAGCTCGCCGCCATCCATATCCGCAAAGGCCTGGATCACGAAGTCGACCGCCTGCGAAAGGGTGATCCAGAAGCGGGTCATGCGCGTGTCCGTGATGGGTAGGGGCTCGCCCTCCTCGGCCAGCCGCCTGAAGAACGGGATCACGCTCCCGCGACTGCCCATGACGTTGCCGTACCTCACGACCGCGAACTTCGTGCCGCGAGCGTACGAGTAGTGGTTGCCCGAGATGAAGAGTTTGTCGGCCGTGAGCTTCGTGGCGCCGTAAAGGTTGATGGGCGAGGAGGCCTTGTCGGTGGACAGCGCCACGACCTTCTTCACGCCGGCGTCGATGCTGGCCAGCATGACGTTCTCCGAGCCGAGGATGTTCGTCTTGACGTACTCCATCGGGTTGTACTCGGCAGTGTCGACTTGCTTGAGGGCCGCCGCATGGACCACGTAGTCCACACCGTGCAGGGCCATCGCCAGGCGATCCCGGTCACGGATGTCTCCGAGGAAGAAGCGGACTCGTGGGTCGTCTCCGTAGGTGAGCTTCATCTCGTACTGCTTGAGCTCATCCCTGGAGTAGACGGCGACGCGGGCGGGATTCCCGGAATCCAGGACGTGGGCCAGAAAGGCCTTGCCGAACGAACCCGTTCCACCTGTGATGAGGATCGATGACCCGTCGAAGATCTCCATCAATGCCCGCTCCTCACGATCGTCAGCCTCCGAGACTATCCGGTCAGGCGGACCGAACGGCTTCGGCCACGTGCCGCGCGAACTCGGCCCACGTGGGAACGGTCGTCGGCTCGATCTCGCCACGCAGGTCGTCGATGGCCTCAGGGGCCGCCCAGACGCGGAAGGCGTCGGCGAGGCCGGTGCTGCTCATCCCGTCGATTCGATGCGCACCGCGACCCTGCATGAGATCCGCAGCAGGCTGCACACCGTCGTACAGCACGGGCGTACCTAGCCGGATGGCCTCCAGCACAGGTATGCCGTAGCCCTCGACGCCGATCGAGAGGAATGCCGTGCCCTCGTGCACCAGATCGCGCACCTGGGCATCACTGGCGCCCTGGATCCAGCGAACAGAACCGCGGGCCACCTGGTCGGCGATCGCCACGTTGATGCCGTCATCGGACGCCGAAGGGCCGCCGATGAAGACGAGCTCGGCGTCCACCCCGTGATCGTCGACGGCGGCGCGGAAGGCCTCGGCGATCTCGACGGGGCGCTTGCGGGCCTCCATGGTCCCGAGCCGGACGAAGGTCGCGCGCTGCCGGGTTCGGGGTGACCGGATCGGCAGGTGGTCGCCGCCGGGATGGGCCACGGTGATCGCGCGGGCAGGATCGCGCCTCAGACGGGTCAGGATGCTGTCGCGCGACCATGCAGAGATGCACACCACCGAGTCAGCAGTCGCCAGGTGCCGGAAGTACTCGCTCACCCGCGCGCTGGTGCCAGGGGCGAAGCGGTAGTTGGCCGGCTCCGTCATCGGCAGGGTGTCGTAGCCGATCATCACTGTCGGCATCACGCGCGAGAACAGCTCGAAGCGGCTCAGCACGCTCGGCAGGTACGACACCTCGGGAAGCAGCCAGGTGTCGTAGAGAGCGAGGAGGTCGCCGTCCTTCACGCGGATGATGTCTGCGGCAGCAAGCCTGACGTCGATCCACTCCTCGACGGCGATGCGCAGGTCTGCACCCGGCTCGCGCGGGGTGAAGGGAAGGGTGAGAAGTTCGCCCGCCTGCTTGGGGGAGAGAAGACCATGGCCACCGCGCACGGGGATGACGAAGTCGGCCTGCAGATCGCCTGCGGGCCACTCCAGGGCGAGGTACTGCAGCACCCGCTGGATGCCGGACGCGTAGGGGTCGCGGACGAACTGCTCGATGTCGATGCCGACGTGCATCAGGCCTCCCCTCGCTGCGCAACGGTCTCCAGCAGTTCCAGCAACTGGGCCGCGTATCGAGAGGGGTCCTTCGCCGCGAGGTACTCCACGCGCATGCGCTCGACAGCGGACGGATCCCAAGGGTTGTCGAGGCGCCGGTCGACGGCCTCCGCCACGATGACGGGGCTGACGTCGTCGGGCAGCCGGTCGATGAAGTCCGGAGTGTCGACATCGGTGCAGATCCCGCGGTTGGCGACAGCGGGGGTGCCGTAGGCCGCCATGTCGCTCAGCGGCCCGCTCACGCCCAGCAGCGGGCTCACCCGCAGCTGGATGCCGAGGTCGATGCCCAGCACGTAGTCGCGGAACCGGTCATCATCGACGAACCCGGTGATCTCGAACTCCTCGATCCCGGCCTCGGCTGCCCGAGCCGTCAGCTCCTCGCGCAGGGACTCGGGGGCGGAGCCGACGAGGTGCAGGCTCACGCGCCGACCCCATTGGCTGAGCCAGGCGGCTGCCTCGACCACGACGTCGGACTGCTTGGTTCGCGTGTCGATGAACCCGAACGATGCGAGGTGGACGAGACCGTCGTCGAACCCCAGATGGGTGCGCGCAGCACGTCGCATCTCGTCGGTGATGACGTCGTCCTGCGGACGCCGGTAGTTGGCGAAGGGCAGCAGGGTCAGCGGCACTCCTGTGTCGGCGTGCATGAACTCGGCGGCTGTCGGGGTGTGTCCGATGAGCAGCTGCGACCGCCGTGCAACCTCCCAGAAGGCCGTGCTCTGCAGCAGGCGCATGTCCTCGATCTGATCGTCAAGTGGCGGTGTGAGTACGCGTCGGTCCTTGCCGCGCAGCATGACCTGCTGAAGACCGCCGCGGTCGCGGAGGGCGAGGTAGAGCTCCACGAGGCGGGTGTCGTGGGTGATGACCACGCAGTCGTGCTGCTGCACCAGCTGGATGAAGGGCAGGTGGAAGTGGCTGTTGCCCACCACCGAGACGAGGACGTCGTGGTCGTGCCCACCGGCCATGAGCTCGTCGACCCGGCGCTGTTCGATCGTGACATCTGCAGGCAGGCCGCCAGCGATGTCAGCGTCGGCCGTCGTGTAGACGGTGACGTCGGCCAGACGTGCCAGCTCGATGACGGTGGCGGCAGTGAAGTCGGCCACCCCAGTGCGCTGTGGTGGCCACGGCGCCGCCACCCCGACGCTGAGGCGCGGGCTTCCGAGGGCCGAGGGCCTGACGGGCCAGGCCAGAGGAGTGGAGAGGTCAGCGAGGCCCGCCAGAGGCCTGGTGACGGCCTCGTCGAGGGCCTCGTGGCGATGGCCCGCCAGGTGGCCCAACTGCCGGCTTCGGGCGCTCGCGCTCCCCCGAGTGCTGCGCACCGCTCTCGCCAGATCCTTGGGGCTGGCCGGATCGGCCAGGAAGGAGCCGGAGCCCAGCAGTTCGCGATGGGCGGGAATATCGGACGCGACCACCGGAGCCCCCGCACGCAGGGCCTCGATGACCGGGAGGGAGAGGCCCTCGTCGAAGGACGGCACCACCACCACGCTGGCGTGGGCCAGCAGGTCGGTCATCTCCTCCTCGCTGAGGTGCTCCGCGAGCCGGGCCTCCCCCGGGCGCATCGCCGCGGCGATCGACCAGTGATGCACACGATCGCCGGTTCCAGCCATGCCGATGACAACGACGTCGCGGGTGGGCTCACCCGCAGTTGCGGCCGCGATACCGGCGAGCCCGCCGAACGTGTTCTTGCGGGCATCATCACCGGTCATCAGCACGATCGGCCCGTCAGCCCGACCGGCATCGCGGATCGCACCGCCGGGCATCGTGTCGCGTGGCCAGGCCACGCTGGCCACAGCGTGACTGCCGTGCTTGCTCGCGAACTCCAGCACCTGCCGGCGGGTGAGATCGGAGATGCACACGTACTCGTCGTAGAGCATCAGCGCGTCCAAGGCCGCCGCGTACTCCGCTCGCGCCGCGACATTCGCGAGGTAGACCTGAGGGTGATGCAGGGGGATGAAGTCGAACACCACGGCGATCTTCCGCGCGGCGCTGTGCAGTAGCGGCACGAGCGGTGCTGAAGACGCCGTCATCGGTGACAGCTGCAGCAGGGCGGAGAAGGCAGCAACGTCGTGCTCGCGTACGCGCTCGATCTGGCGGCAGGTACCGGCGAGCTCCCCCGGAAGTTCTTCGAGGCCGCGATCGACCAGCAGCACGACGCGGTCGTCTCCGAGCTCTTCGCGCGCAGCAATCAGAGCGGCGCGGGCGAAGCGTCCGATGCCGCGCCTGCCGAACGCTGCCGTCTGCAGGGCACGGGCATCGACGAGCACGCGGCCCCCGCGGGCGTCGAGGGCTGTCTGCGGCGGCTCGGCGAGAGCCAGTCGCAGGCGCAGGGCAGCCCGCGTCCGACCGAGCTCATCGTCGTGGTTGTCGACGCGCCGCTCGAGCAGCGCATCGCCGTCGTGCGGATCCTCCAGCCATGTTCGCACGGCACCGGCGTCCTGTGCGGTGAACGACGTGAGGTCCAGCCCGATCGTGGGAGCCGGGGGGAGGTCTTCGGGAGAGATCCAGTCGACGGATGCCGTGGGCACGGGGCCGAGGAACGGCGCGGGCGTGAGGTGGCCCATATTGACGGTGACGTGCTTCAGGTGGCGGTGCTGGATGACCCTGCGCTGCACCGGCCCGGGCAGGTGCTGCAACGCCATCCGCGCTCGGTGCACGAGTGCCTTGACCGGGCGTCCCGCCTTGCGGGCGTAGCGCCAGGTGCGCGAGCCCTCCACCTGCACCAGTGCCGTGCGCAGTTCGTGGATCTGCTTCTCGTACTCCTCTACGGCGACCTCACCCCGGATGTCGTTGAGGATGAGCTCCCGCTGCCACGCCCGGCGGATATTCGCGCGATCCGCCCGGCCCCGCACCGCTGCCGCATCCGAGGTGATCCATCCGTCTGCACCTGCGTCGATGGCGTTGAACGGCACAGCAACGGCCGCGACGAGATCGGCGTGCTCATCGGCGACGTACCAGCGATTCACCCCATCGAATGCTGCAAGGCTGTAGCCGCTGGTGAGGATGCGCGGCTCCCAGACCTCATGGCTGGCTGTGGTGGTTCCGGGCAGCACCGCCTCGACGCACAGCACCCATGGGCGCACGCTCTGAAGGCCGAGCCCCGCGAGCACGTCGGCCTCTGCTCCCTCCACGTCGACGGACATGAAGTGGACGGTGCTGACGTGGTGCGCGGCGAGGATGGAATCGAGGGAGTCTGTGGCGACGGTGACGTCCTCGACTGCGAACCCACGGCTGCGCGCGGCCTCGGCTTCTCGAGGGTCGAGGGTGCCCAGTCCCGTGCCCGGCACGCGGTGAAACGTCAGTGTTCCCGCAGTCGCCGCGGCAGCCATCTGCACGACGGTGTCGCCCGGGCGGTGGATGCGCAGGTCCTCGGCGAGGTCGGGATCCGCCTCGATCAGCAGGCCGCGCCACCCAGAGTCGTACAGGCTCGCGGTGATCGATAGGTGCCGCGGCTCGTTGGCGCCCACATCGACGTAGGTCAGGGTGCGTGGGTCGAGGTCGCGAAAGGCCCGCCACACGCGGACGTCCTCCGCGTTCTGGGCGTACGAGACCCGCCTGTGCACCCCACAAGGCTAGGGGCGGGTGGTTGCAGTCCACTGTGCGGCTCGCGAATGGGGCGCAATGACCCCTCACGGTCCTGCCTCGATGGGGACGGTCCTGCATCGATGGGGAGAGGTGAGACAAGAACCGCAGTTTCGATGGCGCTTACCTCGTTTGTCCCGTGACGCGGGACAAACGACTCAGGGGATCTGCCACAGGGCGTGCGGATCGTCCAGCAGCGCCCTGTCGTGCCCGACCATCGCCCGGGCCATGGAGTCGAAGTCGACCGTGTGCCGCCACCCGAGCTGGGAGTAGGCCGTGCGACTGTCGCCCACGAGGATGTTGGTGTCGACGGGCCGGCCCTCGGAAATGTCAGCCACCACGTGGTCGCTCCAGTTCATGATGCCAGCCGCCTCGAAGGCCTTCCTGATGAAGAACGAGAGTCGATGGGAGATCCCCGTGGCAAGGATGTAGTCACGGGGTTCGTCCGCCCTGAGCATGAGTGTCATCCCGGTGACGTAGTCGGGGGCCCAGCCCCAGTCCCTGGCCACCTCGATGTTTCCGAGTTCCACGGTGTCCTGGAGTCCCGCCGCAATGCGGGCGACGGCTCGGGTGATCTTGCGCGTGACGAAGTTCTGGCCGCGCAGCGGCGACTCGTGGTTGTAGAGGATCGCGGACGTGGCGAAGAGGCCCTCCTGGCGCGCCTCGCGCAACAACTCGATTGCGGCCGCCTTGGAGCGCGCATACGGGGTCTGGGGAGAGAACTCCGACTCCTCGGTCTGGGGTGATCGATCCGCGCCTTCGAAGACCGTGCCTGACGCGGCCTCCAGCAGGCGGGGTTGGCCCTTGCCGGTCCTGATCACGCTCTGCGCTCCGGACACCAGGGCCCGAACGGCGTCGACATTGACCTGCAGGGTGAGCTCGGGGTTGTTCACCGACTCCATGATGGAACTGATGCCACCGAGGTTGTAGATCTCATCAGGTTCTGCTTCGACGACGAGCCGGCGAAGGGCATCGGAGTCGGCGAGATCGCAATCCACAACTGTCGCATCGGGTACGTAGCGGAGGTACTCCGCAACCTCGGTGCCCGGCTTGACCACCGCCACAACCTCATGACCGGCACGGCAGAGGCGGGCACTGAGGATCGTGCCGTCCTGACCGGCGGCTCCGGTGACGAGGGCACGCATGGCTGGGATCTACGAATCGCAGATCTAGAACTTGCCCTCGGGAGCGCCCTCGAGCCGGGCGATGTCGGCGTCGACCATGATCTTGGCGAGCTCCGGCGGCAGGACCTTGGCCTCCCAGCCGAGCTTGGCCTTCGCCTTGCCGGCATCTCCGATGAGCTCGTCAACCTCAGTGGGGCGGAGGAACTTCGGATCGAACTTGACGAAGTCCTCCCACTGCAGGCCCACGTGCTCGAACGACAGCTGCAGGAAGTCGCGGATCGTGTAGGCGGTGCCGGTAGCGAGGACGAAGTCCTCCGGCTCGTCGGCCTGCAGCATTCGCCACATGCCGTCGGTGTACTCCGGTGCGTAGCCCCAGTCGCGGATGGCGTCGAGATTGCCCATCCAGACCTCGGTCTGGTTGCCCTTGACGATGTTGGCGACGGCGAGGGAGATCTTGCGGGTCACGAAGGTCTCACCGCGACGGGGCGACTCGTGGTTGAACAGCTGGCCGTTGACCGCGAACATGTCGTAGGCCTCGCGGTAGTTCTTGGTGATCCAGTAGGAGTAGACCTTCGCGGCACCGTAGGGCGAGCGCGGGTAGAACGGGGTGTCCTCGTTCTGCGGCGGCGGTGACGCACCGAACATCTCGCTGGTCGACGCCTGGTAGAAGCGGATCGACGTGTCGGTGGTGCGGATCGCCTCGAGCATGTTGAGCGTGCTGACGCCCGTGGCCTCGGCGGTGTAGCCGGGCTCGTCGAACGACACCCGCACGTGCGACTGGGCGGCGAGGTTGTAGACCTCGTGCGGGTGGATCTCGCGCACCAGCTGCTGCATGCGCCCCGCGTCGGTGACGTCGCCGTAGTGCAGGTGGAGGTTCTTGCCGGGGATGTGCTCGTCGTGGTGCAGGTGGTCGATGCGGGAGCGGTTGAACGTGCTCGAACGGCGGACGACGCCGTGCACCTCGTAGCCCTTGTCCAGCAGCTGCTGGGCCATGTACGAGCCGTCCTGCCCGGTCACGCCCGTGATGAGCGCACGCTTCGCCTCAGACACCGTTCCTCCTGTGGATAACTTCGGCAAGCCTATCCCCTGCCTACGATGGAGCCGTGCCCTCTGAGGTCGTGGCGGTGGTTCCCGGCTACCAGCCTGTCGCGTTCGAGGTGAGCGTTCTCGTCGCGCCTTTGATGGCCGCTGGCATTCCTGTCCTCGTCGTCGATGACGGATCCGCGGATGCGTCCTACCTCGACGCGTGCGCCGCACTCGGTGCGTCGGTACTGCGGCACGACGCGAACGAGGGCATCGCCCGCAGCCTGAACGACGGTCTCGCGTTCGCGCGCGAGTCCGGTGCCACCTGGCTCCTCACCGTCGACCAGGACACCGTCCTGCCTGACGGCTACGTGCCTTCCCTCCTGGCCTTCGCCCACGCTCGGGCAGGCGTCATCGGTGCGGAGACCATCGGCGACGCGTCGGGCGATCTGCGCTACCCGACGCGAGAAGTGGCCGGCCATCTCGTCACCGACGAGGTGTTCCAGACAGGTTCGCTGTGGCGGGTGGAGGCACTGTCGGCCCTGGGCGGCTTCGACGAGTCGCTCGGCATCGACGCCGTCGACGCGGAGGCGTGCCTGAAGTTGCGCGAGGCCGGGTTCGCGGTGGTGCTCGCTCGGGGCGTACGACTGGAGCATCGCTACGGATCCGGTCACGCCGTGCGGCTGCTCGGGCGCTCGGTGGTCGCCACCGGCCACTCGCCCGCCCGTCGCGAGACCATGGTCCGCAACCGGCTGCGCCTGTTCCCGCGTGAGTTCCAGCAGTCGCCGGCCCACGCCCTGCGCACGCTGCGCCGCGTCGGCGTCAACGTCGTGCTCGGAGTCACGGTGGAGGACGATCGCTGGGCCAAGGCCAAGGGGAGCCTGCGCGGGCTCCTGCCGCGCGGCTAGTCTCGGCCGCGTGAAGGGGATCATCCTGGCCGGCGGGACCGGCAGTCGCCTGTGGCCGATCACCAAGGGCGTGAGCAAGCAGCTGCTGCCCGTCTACGACAAGCCGATGATCCACTACCCGCTGTCGACCCTGATGGCAGCCGGGCTGCGCGAGATCCTCGTCATCACGACGCCCGAGGACTCCGAGTCGTTCTCGCGACTGCTCGGCGACGGATCGCCGTGGGGCATGAGCATCGAGTACGCCGTGCAGCCGCGGCCCGAGGGCCTGGCGCAGGCCTTCATCATCGCCGAGTCGTTCCTCGCCGGTGACCAGGCTGCGCTGATCCTCGGCGACAACCTTTTCTACGGCCCGCGCCTGGGCCGTCACCTGACGGAGCTCACCTCGCAGGTAGGTGCTCACGTGTTCGCGTACGAGGTAGCGAACCCTTCGGAGTACGGCGTCGTCGAGTTCGACGAGGCGGGCGTCGCCCTCTCGGTGGAGGAGAAGCCTGCGCAGCCCAAGAGCAACTACGCGATCCCGGGCCTGTACTTCTACGACGAGACAGTCGTCGAGGTCGCGAAGTCGATCACACCCTCAGCACGCGGCGAGCTTGAGATCACGGCGGTCAA
>CAIZPS010000185.1 GCA_903934925.1 uncultured bacterium
GCCACGGCAGGGGCCGACTCGACGCCGCGGTGAACGGTGTCGACGGAGATGCGCGTGCGACGAGCAAGCAGGTCGTCGAGGTGCAGGGCTCCCTCGTGCGTGGCGGCGTAGCGCATCTCCGCCATCAGGTACTGCGGGGCACCCGGCACCGGTTGAGCCAGGGACGCGTCCGTGAGGGTCGGAGCGAGCACCTCCTCGACGAGGTCGCCGTAGCGGCCGACCATCCGGGCGATGACTTCTCGCGAAATGGAGTGACGGCTCGCGAGGGCAGCCTCGCGGTTGCGCGTCGCGTGGTAGCCCGCAGCACCGAGGAGCGGCACGTCCTCCGTCACCGATGGCGGAACGACGAGGGGGAGATCCGTCGCCGCTTCGTCGACGGTGTCCTCCGCCATCACCCGGTACGTCGTGTACTTGCCGCCCGCGACGGTGACGAGACCGGGCAACGGGTGGGCGACCTGGTGCTCGCGCGACAGCTTGGTCGTCGACTGGCTGTCCGCGTCAGCAGGAGCCAGAAGCGGACGCAGGCCCACGTACACGCCCACGATGTCGTCGTCCGTGAGCGGGCGCAGGAGCACCTCGTTCACGCGATCGAGGATGTAGTCGATATCGGCGCGCGTCGCGGCCGGGTGTTCGAGGCTGAGGTCCCAGGGAGTGTCGGTCGTGCCGACAACCCAGTGCTCCCCCCACGGGATGACGAACAGCACGGACTTCTCCGTGCGCAGGATCAAACCGGTCGAACTCTCGATGCGGTCGCGCGGCACGAGCAGGTGCACGCCCTTGGATGCGCGCACACGATAAGGACTGGGCACTCCTGCCATCTCGTGCAGGAAGTCGCTCCACACTCCCGTGCATCCGACGACCACGCGCGCACGGACAGTTCCGGTGCGGCCGTCCTCGACATCGCGCAGGTGGGCACCGACCACACGCGATCCCTCGATCACCAGGCCGGTGACCTCGGTCGACGTCCGCACCGTGGCGCCGTAGGACGCAGCGGTTCGTGCGAGCGTGAGTGTGTGACGTGCATCGTCGGTGGCGGCGTCGTAGTACTGCAGCGCACCGGTCAGCGCTGTCGGCCGCAGGGCGGGCGATCGGCGCAGAGCCTGCTGGCGTGTCAGGTGGCGATGACGTGGCATGGGCGAGCGCCCCGCGAGGGCGTCGTAGAGCAGCAGGCCCGCGCCCACGTACGGACGCTCCCATCCGCGGTGCTTGAGCGGGTAGAGGAACGGCACGGGTGTCACCAGGTGAGGTGCCAGCTTCTCCAGCATGAGGTCGCGTTCATGCAGGGCCTCGCGGACGAGCCCGAAGTCGAGCATCTCCAGGTAGCGCAGGCCGCCGTGGAAGAGCTTGCTCGAGCGCGACGACGTGCCGCTGGCGAGGTCGCGCGACTCGACGAGGGCGACCTTGAGGCCGCGCGTGGCCGCATCGAGGGCGACGCCCGCACCGGTGACGCCTCCGCCGACCACCAGGACTTCCCACTCCTCGGAGACCAGCGCGTCCCACGCCGCCTGGCGCTGCGCGGGGTTCAGTGCGCCGGGTGTTGCCGGGTACGTCGCCGAGCTCATCGCCCGCCCCCTTCCGACTTCCAGAGTGCCACCATCCGCTGCACGGTGGGCGGCCATGCCTGCGCTGCCCAAGGACCGAATGCCGTGCCCGTGAGCGCCACTCCGGCGATGCCGTCCTGACGATCGACCCAGAGAAAGGAGCCGGACTGACCGAAGTGGCCGAAGGTGCTCGGCGGCAGGGAGTCGGGCAGCCAGTGCGGGGACTTGTGGCCACGGATCTCGGCGCCGAGGCCCCAGTCGTTCGGATCCTGCCGGCCGAACCCGGGCAGCACTCCCGCGAGTGCCGGGAAGGCCGGCTCCGCGATCGCGTTGACGACCGCTGGCCGCAGCGTCGTCGGAGCGAGAAGCTCGCTCGCGAGCAGCCCGAGGTCGGTGAGTGGGCCGCGTGCTCCGTGCGCCGCCGGCCCGACGAGGGTGGTGCGCGCCATGCCCAGCGGCACGAAGACACGTTCGGCCAGCAGGGCTGCGGCGTCAGGCGCACCAACTGCATCCACGGCGACGGCCACCACGGTGTCGATGCCCACGTTGCTGTAGACCCGACGGTGACCCGGTGCCGAGAGGACGCGGTCCTCGTCGAAAGAAAGTCCCGACGCATGCGCGAGCAGATGCCGCACCGTTGATCCCGGGGGCCCGGCCGGTGCATCGAGGTCGAGCGCTCCGTCGGCCACGACATCGAGCACGGCGAGCGCCGCAGCCACCTTGGTCACCGAGGCCCAGGGCAGCACCTCGTCGAGGTCTCCGGCCGCAGCGATGCGTCCGTTCACGTCGAGCAGCAGGCACCCGCCGTGCGGTACCTGCCACGCGGCGAACTCCTCGGAGAGGGCAGCATCGAGAGTGCTCATGGTGGTCATCATCGGGGGTCCCAGGGCTCCAGGAGTCGACGGCCCGCGACGAGATCGGGTCGATCCAGGGGCATCGTCTCGGCCAGGGCTTCCCCTACGGCGTCCGTGACATCCGACAGCGTCACCCCGGGGACGAACGTGGCGACGGAGCCCACCGTGCGCGGGTCCAGCGCGTGGCCCAGATGGGCATAGGCCTCCGTCATCGCCTCCGCGAGTGGCTCATGGTGACCGACGACGATGACCGCCGTCACCAGCAGGGCGTCACGCGTCAGGCGCTGTCCCGTACCGACGAGCTTCACCCGGCCCTGAGCGTTCACGCTCCACTCCCCGGGGCAGTACTCACCCGGAACCTCGCCGACGCGCGCGTCGACACCGAGACGACGCAGCCCGCTCGCGATGGCCTCACTCACCAAACGGAAACGGGTGGTGGTGCCCGGACGCGGATCCTCGCTGCGGGTCAGGACGTCCAGCACCAGGGATCCCTCGCCGTACATCGCGAGCCGACCGCCCACGGGACGCACGAACGCCTCGTACCCACGGGACTGCGCCGAGGCGACGGCGCGTGGGAAGCCGGGAAGGATCGCGTCCCGACGACTGAAGGCTGCGCTCGGCCCCGCGTGGGTCCACTCCAGAGCACCGGGGTTGCCGGACTCGGCGAGTTCCCTCAGTCGAGCGGTCGTGCCCGGCGCGCGATCACCCACGTCGGGCACGGCCGCCCCTTCCCCGCCGGCGTTGTGTGCTGGCGCGGGAGGCATGAGGGTGGACGTGCGCATCGGATCAGCGAACGCCCTCGAGGACGTCGCGCACGGTGCCGAGGAAGCGAGCGCCAGTGGCGCCGTCGAGGGCACGGTGGTCGCACGTCAGGGTGAACCGAGCCTTCGGCTGCCAGGCGATCCCCTGGTCGCTGTCGACCGATTCGCACGGCGTCGAGCGCGTCGCTCCGACTGCCAGGATGGCCACCTGCGGCACGTTGAGGATGGCGTCGAACGCATCGATGCCGAGCATGCCGAGGTTCGACACGGTGAAGGTGCCACCGGAGATGTCAGGCATCTTGAGCGCGCCCGCATGCGCACGCTCGACGATGTCCTTGCGTGCTGCGGCGATGCCCTCGCGCCCGAGGGTGTCGGCACCGTGGATGACGGGCACCATCAGGCCCTTGGGGGTGTCGACGGCGAGGCCCACATTGATGTCCGGATGGACGGTGATCGCCTCGTCCGCGTAGTGCGCGTTGATCGCCGGGTGGGCCGCGAGCGCTGCGGCACAGGCCTCGACGATGAGGTCGCTGACCGTCACGCCGTTGCCCTTGGCCGCCAGCGCAGCCGTCATGTCGATGTCCATGCCGAGGTGGAAGACCGGAGCCTCCCATGCCGCCACCATGCGTCGCGCGGCCGTGCGGGCGATGCCCGCCAGCGGTGTGGTGACGGGCTCCGCTACGGAAGTCGACTGGCTCACGCCGAC
>CAIZPS010000186.1 GCA_903934925.1 uncultured bacterium
CATGCGCGACTGCAGGGCGTTGAGCAGGCCCACGGCGAAAGCCGCGACCAAGGGCGCAAGCCGGGTGGCCGATGGACTCATCGGATCACCCGCAACCTGAACGCGCCGACCCTTCAGGGAACCCATTTCCTCATCCCACCACGGTCCAGTCCGGTTAGGCTCGCGCCATGCGTCTGGTACGCATCACCTCAGGAGCCGCAGCGGCGCTGGCGGCCCTTGCCGCCACCCTCGTGGCCGCACCGACCCAGGCGGCGGCCCCTGCGTTCCTCTGGCCGAGCCATCCCCTCGACCCCCCGATCCAGTTGATCCAGCCCTGGCCCGCCTACGCCGGCTCACTCGGCACGAGTCTCGTCGCCTTCCCCGCGGTGGCCGGCCGTCCCATGACCCTTGCGCTCACGGAGGTGGAGGCGTTCATCCCCCGATTCCAGCTCTTCCAGCACCAGGCGGGGCGCGGGACCTACGCCTGGGTGGCCTGCACGTCCCAGGCCTACTTCACCCCGGACGCCAATCTCAACTCCAGCGACTGCGTGATCGCCGCGGATCCGCCTGAGGGGCGCGTGGCCATCGTCGACGGCAAGATCGCACCTGTCGATCCGTCGGACTGGCGCCCGCTGGTCAACAACGACCTCTTCGGTGTCAGCTCCGTCCACCGCGTGTCTTCCTGGTCGACCGGGCTCTTCGTGGGACTGAAGTTCGTCGCCGAGGGACTCGACAACGGTGTCGTGACAGCACGCACCTACGGCTCCTCCACGTCTGCACTCGTCCTGCCCTACAACACCGCACCGACTGTGCGGCCCGTTCTCCTCACCGCCCCTCCGACCGCAGGACGCGAGGTCCGGGCACGCCGCGCGGAATGGGGTGAGGCACCCCCCTACACGGTGCCCTTCCAGTCCACCGACGTCATGTTCGTCTGCGAGCGGGCAGCTGCGGCAGCCGACACACGTGTCACATGGGCCCAGGAGAACGGCTGCCGCCAGCTCGACGACGTCACGGCAGGCGACGCCCTGCGCATTGCCCCCATGCAGTCACGGCTCGCCGCGGGCGACGCCGGCAAGTTCTTCCTGATCCAGAGCACGCTGTACGGACGGGGAATCGCCAACAGCGTGCCCGGGGTGACCACCTGGACCCATCGCACGCCGGCTGTTCGCATCGTCGCTCCCGACGCGAGTCCGGCCAATCAGGCCGATCCCGCAGACGGGGGCGGTGCGGCAGCCGACCCATCGGCTGGTGGCGATGGTGCACAGTCTCCCGCACCACAAGCAGGAGGCGGAGGTGCTGCCGGTGCGTCCGGCAGCGACGCAGCAGCGGCCATCGGCGCCGGAGTGGACCTCGCCACCGCCCCACTTGCCGACGCGAACGGGCAGGGAGTGGGCCCGGCAGCAGGCCTGACGATGCAGGTGGCCGCATCGTCGAACGTCAACCGCGGGCGCCGCATCACCGTCAAGGCGGTGGTGACGCCGAAGACGAGCCAGGGCCTGATGCGGATGACACTGGTGCGCTTCAATCCGAAGGGCAAGGCGATTCGCGGTGCCGTGTTCACCAAGCCGCTGAAGCGGGGCGAGGCCATCCGACGCTGGCGCGTGGCGAAGTCCTACCAGCCGGGTGCGTTCACCCTCGTCGTCACATACGTGCCCAAGCAGGCGGGAGCACCCGGCATCACGCGCACCCTCCCCGTCAGAGTGGGCTGAGCACGACCGTTCCCGCTAGTGGAAAAAGTGACGGGTGCCGGTGAGGTACATCGTCACGCCGGCGGCCTGAGCTGCCGCGATGACCTCCTCATCGCGCACTGACCCGCCCGGCTGCACAACCGCTCGAACTCCTGCACCGAGCAGCACCTCCAGGCCGTCGGCGAACGGGAAGAAGGCGTCCGAGGCCGCGACGGAGCCCGCGGCGCGATCACCGGCCCGCTCCACCGACAGGCGCGCTGAGTCGACCCGGTTGACCTGTCCCATGCCCACCCCCACGGCGGCGCCGTCCGTGGCCAGCAGGATCGCGTTGGACTTCACAGAGCGACAGGCCCGCCAGGCGAACTGAAGGTCACGCATCGTCGCGGCGTCGGCCGCACTACCGCTGACGAGCGTCCACGTCACCGGATCGTCGCCCTCGGCATCAACCGTGTCCACGGCCTGGACCAGAACGCCACCGGAGATCGTGCGCACCTCGGCACGTCGCTGTGCCGGCAGGCCCTCCACCTCCAGCACGCGCAGGTTCTTCTTGGCCGCGAACACCTCCAAGGCACCTGGGGCGTAGGCGGGAGCCACGACAACCTCGGTGAAGACGTCGGCCATGGCTTCCGCCATCTCCTTCGTCACCTCGCGGTTCGCCGCGACGACTCCACCGAACGCGGAAACCGGGTCGGTCGCGAACGCCTTGGCGTAGGCATCAGCAACATCGGAGCCGACCGCAACGCCGCAGGGGTTCGCGTGCTTGATGATGGCGACAGCCGGCTCAGAGTGGTCGAAGGCCGCACGCCGCGCGGCATCGGCGTCAACGTAGTTGTTGTAGGACATCTCCTTGCCCTGGTACTGCCGGGCACCGGCAAGAGCGGGCTCGTGGTGCGCCGAGCGGTACAC
>CAIZPS010000187.1 GCA_903934925.1 uncultured bacterium
AGTCTGGCGCGGTCGACGTCATGCCCCCCTGGGTGTGGGCACAGGTCTCCGCGACCCTGGCTGCTGAGGCCGGCAACGTCGGCCGCCGTCCCGCCTGGGTGCGGTGGGGTGGTGGCCTCGTCGCCGCCTCCGTCGCGGTGCTTGCCATCGGAGTCGCCGTCACCGCCTTCTCCGGAGGGAACCAGACCCCCGGCGGAAACGAGGTAGCCGTCATGGCGGGCTCAGCGCCCGACGCGGCACAGCTGCAGAAGGCGGCGCCTGCCATCGCCGCTGCGCCGGAACTGCAGGAGGCACCCCGGTTGTCCTTCGCCGGCATGGTGCCGCCAGCCGTGCGCCTCACCGGCTCGGAGATCGACTACACCCCCGAGGGACTGGCGGGCCAGGTGACCGAGGTGCTCGAGGCGATGAACATGGAGCCGGAGACGGCGTTGGACGCCATGAAGTCGGCGCCCGTCGAGCTGGTCGTGCCGGATCCTGAACCACCCCTGCTCCTGCAGTCCTCGATCGCCCTGCGCGCCTGCATCACCAAGCTCACCCAGCTCGACACCTCGACCGCACTGGTCATCGACTGGTCCACCTTCCAGGGTGAGGAGGCCGGGGTCATCGTCATCCCCGAGTACTCGAGCACAGGCCAGCCTGTGCCGGACGTCACCGAACTCGACGTGTGGGTGGTGGACCACGAGTGCGTCGTGCGCGACGACGAGCACATCAGCATGCGCTGACGTGTGCGCAGGCCGATGGCCGAGCTCGCCGGGAATACCCGCGCCCCTAGGATTGTCCTAGCCGCAAGGGATACCCCCTAGGGCATCTGTCGCATCGGCGTCCGACCATCCACCACCCAGGAGTAGCACGTGAGCGAGATCCGCAACGTCATCATCATCGGCTCCGGCCCGGCTGGATATACGGCCGCGGTTTACGCCGCTCGCGCCCAGCTCAACCCCTTGGTCTTCGAGGGATCCGTGACCGCAGGCGGTGCACTGATGAACACCACTGAGGTGGAGAACTTCCCCGGCTTCACCGACGGCATCATGGGCCCGCAGCTGATGGAGCAGATGCGCGCGCAGGCCGTGCGCTTCGGTGCTGAGATCGTGACCGATGACGTCGTCAGCGTCGATCTCGACGGCCCCATCAAGTCGGTGACGGACGGCGCCGGGGTCACCCACCAGGCGCGGTCGATCATCCTCGCGATGGGCTCGGCCTACCGCGAACTCGGCCTCGAGAACGAGAAGCGACTGTCCGGCCACGGCGTCTCGTGGTGCGCGACCTGCGATGGCTTCTTCTTCCGCGACCATGACATCGCAGTCGTGGGCGGCGGCGACTCCGCCATCGAAGAGGCCACCTTCTTGACCCGCTTCGCCAAGTCCGTGACCCTCATCCACCGGCGCGACTCCTTGCGGGCCAGCAAGATCATGCAGGAGCGGGCGTTCAACGATCCCAAACTCCACTTCGCCTGGAACAGCGAGGTCGTCGACCTCGTCGGCGACGCGAAGCTCAGCGGTGTGGTCCTGCGCGACACCGTCACGGGCGAGTCGCGCGAACTCGCTGTGACCGGCTTGTTCATCGCGATCGGTCACGATCCCCGGTCCGAGCTCGTCAAGGGCGTGGTCGACCTCGACGGCGAGGGGTACGTCCTCGTGCAGGGACGCACCACCGCGACGAACATCGATGGCGTGTTCGCCTGCGGCGACCTCGTCGACCACACGTACCGTCAGGCGATCACGGCCGCGGGCTCCGGGTGTGCCGCGGCGCTGGACGCGGAGCGCTTTCTGGCGCATGCCGGCGAGTAGCGTGCGAATCGCCCGAGAAACCGGCGAGTAGCGTGCGAATCGCCCGAGAAACCGGCGAGTAGCCTGAAGCACGACACGACTGACGACCGCACGACCATCAGCCCTGCGAGGCAGGGCCTCATCCTCGAGGAGCAATCATGGGAGCCACCAAGCAGGTCACCGACGCAAGCTTCGCCGACGACGTACTGATGAGCGACAAGCCCGTGCTGGTCGACTTCTGGGCTGAGTGGTGCGGACCCTGCAAGATGGTCGCACCGATCCTCGAGGAGATCGCGAAGGACCACGACGGCATCGTGATCGCCAAGCTCAACGTCGACGAGAACCCCCAGACGGCCGCCTCCTACGGCATCACGTCCATCCCGACCATGAACGTCTACCAGGGTGGGCAGATCGTGAAGACGATCATCGGTGCCAAGCCGAAGGCAGCCCTGCTCGCCGACCTCGCCCCCTACCTCAGCTAGGTCGTCGGATCCGCGACGACATCGACTGACAACGGCACCTTGTCCGAGCTCCTGCGCCGCGGTGACACTGGCGCCGCCGTCGCAGAGGTGCGTGCGCGGCTGTCATGGCTTGGACTGTGCAGCGAGCACAGCGAGGATCCGCAGTACTTTGACGACGACCTCGACCACGCCGTGCGCGCGTTTCAGCAGGAGCGCGGCATCACCGTCGACGGCATCGTCGGACCGCACACCTTTCGACGCCTGGAGGAGGCGCGCTGGCAGCTCGGCGACCGAGTGCTGTCGTACGTGCCCGGACACCTCATGGCAGGCGACGACGTCACCGAGTTGCAGCGCAGACTGAACCAGCTGGGCTTCTCCGCCGGTCGCCCTGACGGACTCTTTGGGAAGCAGACGGACTCAGCTCTGCGTGAGTTCCAGAAGGGTGTAGGGGTCACCGCCGACGGCATGTGCGGACCCGACACCTTTCGCGCTTTCGACCGTCTGGTGCGCACGGTGTCCGGCGGAAATGCGACTCATCTCCGCGAGCACCTCACCCTGTCGCAGCTGCAGTCCGGGATCGCCGACAAGGTCATCGTGATCGATCCGGGCGACACCATCGCGCCGGAGCTGTGTCACGCGATAGCCGTGCGCGTCGAGGGTCGACTGGCCGCACTCGGCACGCAGGTCCTGCTCACCCGGGCCAGCCGGCCCACGGCGGTGACCCCCCTGCCCGATGACGCGTCGCGGGCTCAGTTCGCCAACGATGTCGGTGCCGACCTCGTGCTGTCGGTGCACGTCGACCGCTCCACCAGTCCACTGCCCAACGGACTCGCAACCTTCTACTTCGGCGACCCTCGTGGCGGCAACCACTCCCCGGGTGGGCGCGTCCTGGCGCAAGGTCTGCAGGACGCGCTGCTGGGGAGCACCGGCCTGCTCGACTGCCGGGTGCATCCCCGCACCTGGGATCTGCTCCGACTGACCCGCATGCCCGCCGTGCGGGTGGAACTGGGCTACATCTCGCACGCGGGTGACCGCGATCGACTCGTGAGTGCGGGATTCCAGGATGCCGTCGCCGAGGCGGTCACCGCGGCGCTCACCAACTTCTGCGCCCCCCGCACGTGACAACACGGGGCTAGCCCTGCCAGGGGTGCGCATCGGTCTGTTTTCCGCCTAGTCTGACGCGATGCGCATCCCTGCACTCGCCGTCTCCGCCGTAGCCATCGCCAGTGGGCTGAGTTGGGCCACCATGGGCTCCAGCGGAGCCGCGGGAGGTACCGGCGTCTACGCCGACTGGACGGTCGACGGCACCTCCGCCAGCGCCACCCTGAGCGGCACGGTGTTTCCGGGCATCACCGCAGCACGGACGGGAGGGTCATGGCAGGTGGCCTCCGGCGGCAGCACCTGGCTGTCGGCGGACACGCCTTTCGGTGCGCAGTACGGCTCCTCGCGCGACAAGGACTACCTCTACACATCGCTACCGCTCGGCGCCTCGAACACCGTGGTCACGGTGACGTTCGCGACGGCAGCCCCGGCTGGCACATGGGGTTTCGCCCTCGGTGACGTCGATGCGGAGGACATCACGATCTCCGCAACAGGGACCGACGGTAGTTCCCTGAACGTCTCGGGCTGGTTCCAGTCGGGCTTCAACTCCTGCACGGTGAGCCCCAAGCCCTCGGCCTGCCCGGCGGGAACGCACACCGACCAGCCGACCTGGGCGTCGCCCGTGCTGCGTGGCTCCGCGAGCGACACCAACGGCGCAGCCGCGTGGTTCAAGCCGACGAATGCCGTGAAGACCCTCACCTTCACTCAGGCACGCAACGTCGCGGGAGCTCCGATCTACCAGCTGTGGATCGCGTCCGACGTCATCTCCGCGTCCCCGTCCGCTGCGACGTCGTCCGCTTCAGCGTCGTCCGCTGCGACGTCGCCGTCACCGACGGCCGACCTCGAGTGCACCGCGCAGGACACCGCCCTGGTCAACGGTGGGTTCGAACGTCCGGTCATTCCCACCAAGTCATACCGTCAGTTGCCCGAGGCGGACGTGCCCGGCTGGGAGACCACGGCCACCGACAAGAAGATCGAGATCTGGTCCAACGGCTTCGGCGGGGTCGACGCGCCCACGGCTGATCAGTTCGCAGAGCTGAACGCGACGCAGCCGTCAGAGCTGTTCCAGACGGTCGACACGACACCGGGACAGGTCCTCACCTGGTCGCTGCTGCATCGCGCCCGTGTCGCCGGCGCGGCCGGCGACACGATGAGCGTGAACATCGGTCTCCCCGGCAGCGTGCCGAA
>CAIZPS010000188.1 GCA_903934925.1 uncultured bacterium
CGCCTTCATGGCGCGCGCCGGCGAACTCGGTGCCGACGAGGCCGTCGCCTTCCTGCGCGAGGTCGACCAGATCAACCTGCGCCGTCGGGCCCACACCGTCGACCTGGCCCGGCACGTGCTCGACGGCAGCTTCCGTGGCCGGCGCATCACCGTCCTGGGCGCGACCTTCAAGCCCGACAGCGACGACGTCCGCGACTCCCCCTCGCTCGACGTTGCCGTCGCGATGAGCAACGCCGGCGCCGATGTCGTCGTCCACGATCCCAAGGGCCTGCAGAACGCCGAGCGTGTCTACCCGCACATGACGTACGTCGCCGACCTCACCGAGGCCATGCGCGGTGCCGAGCTCGTGGTGCTCGGCACGGAGTGGCGCGAGTACCGCGAGCTCGATCCGGCCACCCTCGACGGAGTGGCTGCGGCGAAGCACGTCATCGACGCACGCAATGCGCTCGACCCGGCACGCTGGCGAGCAGCAGGCTGGACGTACCGGGCCCTGGGCCGCCCCACCGCGTGAGACGCACGATCGTGCAATGAACTCCCCTGACGAGATCCGCACGACCCTCGAGATGCCGACCTGGTTCGTCGTCGGCCTGGGCAACAATCCGGAGCGCGACGCGTTCTGGGTCGCGATGTTCCTGCAGCAGCGCGGCTACCGCATCGTGCCGATCTATCCCCGCGCAGAGGTCGTGCACGGCGAGCAGGGGTACCGCACCATCGCCGATGCCGCTGCCGTCGTGGGGCCACCCGATGTCGTGGACGTGTTCGTGCGCGCAGATCGAGCGGGCCGGTTCGCCGACGAGGCCGTCGCCGCCGGCGCTCGCGCTGTGTGGTTTCAGCTGGGAGTAGTCGACGACGACGCCGCGGCTCGCGTCGAGGCGGCGGGACTCATCATGATCATGGACCGCTGCCCGAAGATCGAACTGTCCCGAGCCTGACCGCCGCGACGCGTCAGGGACGCACGAGAGCGCAGGCCGACTGCAGCGCCGCCGTGGTCGCCGAGATTCCGGCGTCCTGCTGGACTCCCTGCAGGTCGACGAGCGCACGATCGAGAGCAGCCAGGACTTCCTGCGCTCCCGCGATGCTCACCCCCTCCGCCACCGCTGCCGACAACTCCTCGGAGGCCTGCTCGATGCCGGTGGTCGCCTCAGCGACGGTGGCTCCGGGCTCCCAGGCGACCGATGCGGACTCGCACGCCTGCACGAGGGTCGACGCACTGTCGACGAGCGACTGGGCGGCATCGACGGCCTGCTGAGCCTCCGCGCATCCGCTCAGGCCCAGCACCACGGCGCCAGCAACGGACCACCGCACGACCCTGCTCTTCATGATGTCCGCCTGGCAACGTGCTCCAGCTGCTCGATGCGGAGCACTCGGCAGCGCCAGGTACCCGCTGGCGCCTCGACGGTGATGGAAGTTCGCGGCTTCGCCCCGATCAGAGCCCTGCCCAGAGGCGAGGTGGCGGAGATCCGCTCGTCGTCGAGGAAGGCCTCCTTGGGGTCGACCACCCGGACCCACTCCTGCTCGCGGTCGGGATCGCTGATGAGCACGCGATCGCCCAGCGCGACGACCGGCGGAGAGTCGTCCTGGCGAGGGGTGAGCACGACCGCTTCGGCGAGGTAGACCTCCCACTCGGCGATCTCGGCCAGCAGATCCTCGTACTGGGCCACGATCCGCTCGTCACGCTCCTGCTCGACCATCAGCGGAACGAGTTCCGCGAGACGTCGATCACGAAGGTCGACGATGCGCTCCTGCAGCATCTGCTTGCCCTCCGGCGTGACGAAGGGGCGAGGGGTCGAATCGGTGACCGTCGAACCTCTCGTGCTCTTCTTCGTGCGTGCAGTCATGGCGCTTCCTTCCTGGTGTCGGACGTGATCGATGGCTTGCCGGGGGTGCTCGATGGGATGGACGAGTCAGAGCTCCGGGGCTTTCGCATGGCGGACTTGGCGAGGTCGGCCGCCCGCGTCGCGTGATGCCTTCCTCGCGCGAGCACGTGCCTGGCCCACGCGAACTCCGTCGCGAGGAGGGCGAGCCCGAGGAAGATGAGCAGGAGCCCGGGGCCCGGCAGTACGAGGAGCGCGACCCCCACCGCCACGAGCGTTCCGCCGACCGTGAGCGCGAAGGCCATGCGCAGCGGTCTGGGCAGGTGCTGCCAGGAGCGGGCGATCCGCTCATGGCGGGTGCCGATAGCGGTGCCGTCATCGGACATCGGACGTCACCTCCCTGTCATCCTCGGGAGTCGCCGAACGACGCGTCGACCACAGACTCGCGATGATCGACACCGCGATGATGGCGATGACGACACCCAGGCTGATGGCTGTCGGGATCTTGAACCAGGCGTGGCTGACGATCATCTTGATGCCGACCCAGACCAGGACGATGGAAAGGCCGGCCTTGAGGTAGACGAATCGGTGGATCAGATCAGCGAGGAGGAAGTACATGGCCCGAAGACCGAGGATGGCGAGCGCGTTGCTGGCGAAGACCAGGAACGGCTCCTGCGTCACCGCGAAGATCGCCGGGATCGAGTCGACAGCGAAGATGATGTCCGTCACCTCGACGACGACCACCACCGCGAGCAGCGGCGTGGCCATCAGCACGCCGTTGCGACGCGTGAGGAACTTCTGGCCGTCGTACTCGTCGGTCGTCGGCACGAAGCGACGGAACAGGCGCAGGGTCTTGGACTTGCTCGGGTCGATGTGCTCGTTGCGCTGACGGAGCATCTTGATGCCGGTGATGATCAGGAAGGCGCCGAAAACGTAGAGGATCCAGGCGAAGCTCGCGATCAGCAACGACCCCGCGCCGATGAAGATGGCGCGGAAGATCAGGGCTCCGACCACGCCGTAGAACAGCACGCGGTGCTGGTACTGCCGCGGCACGGCGAAGTAGCTGAAGATCACCGCCCAGACGAACACGTTGTCGACGGCGAGAGACTTCTCGATGACGTATCCGGCGAAGTACTGCATGCCGAACTCGGATCCGTAGAACGCCCAGATGGCGCCGCCCACGGCGAGACCGATCGCCACCCAGATGGCCGACCAGATCGCCGCCTCCCGGACGCTGATCACGTGCGCGTCGCGATGGAGAAGCAGGTCGACGAGAAGCATCGCGAGGATACCGACGAGAAGTGCGATCCAGATGATGAGCGAGACGTCCATGACTCTCCCTGTGGCATGCGGCATAGCCGCGTGTCACAGGGTCTCTCGCCGCCGGCCTCAGCCGACCTGGGTACCCGGAGGCCGATGGCGGCCCCGTATTGACGGGCACTCAGCGAAGGGATACTCCCCCTGATGCGGGAGAGAATGCCACACGCGACCCCGGTCCGCAATCGGGGGTCGGCACGAGCCGGCGCTCGGCCTAGGGGACGAGGTTGGCGTTCTTGGCCTTGGCCTCGACGTTGAGGTCGGCCTGATAGCTCACCATGGACGCGACCAGGTCGGGGTCGGCGACACCGAGGATGCGCACGGCCAGCAGCGCAGCATTGCGGGCGTTGCCGATGGCGACGGTCGCGACGGGAACGCCTGCCGGCATCTGCACGATCGACAGCAGCGAGTCCATGCCGTCGAGTGTCGACAGCGGTACCGGGACGCCGATCACGGGCAGCGGGGTCACGGAGGCGAGCATTCCGGGCAGGTGGGCTGCGCCGCCCGCTCCCGCGATGATCACCTTGAAGCCCGACGCTGCCGCATTCGTCCCGAAGTCGATCATCTCGCGGGGCATCCGATGGGCCGAGAGGACCATCGCCTCGAAGGGCACGCCGAACTCCTCCAGCACCCCCGCGGCACCCTGCATGACGGGCCAGTCGGAGTCGCTGCCCATGCAGATGGCCACGACAGGTTGATCACTCATCGATGACTCCCGAGAAGTAGTCGGCAGCGTGACGTCCACGCGCCAGAAGATCGTCAAGATCGTTGCCTACGACGGTCACGTGCCCCACCTTCCGACCCGGCCGCACCGCCTTTCCGTACAGGTGGACCTTCAGGCCCGGGTCGCGGGCCAGGACGTGCCGGTAGGCCGAGTAGAGGTCGGCGACGTCGCCGCCGAGGATGTTGACCATGACCGCGTAGGGCGCGACGGCATCAGGCGACCCCAGCGGCAGGTCGAGCACGGCTCGCAGATGGTTCTCGAACTGACTGGTGCGCGCACCCTCGATCGTCCAGTGACCGGAGTTGTGTGGGCGCATCGCGAGCTCGTTGACGTACAGGTCCGTGCCGTCGTCGAACAGCTCCACAGCCAGCATCCCCGTCACATTGAGGTCACGAGCGATGCGCAGCGCGAGCTCCTGAGCCTGCACGGCACGGTCGGCCGAGAGGCCGGGCGCGGGGGCCACCACCTCGGCGCAGATGCCGTCCTTCTGAACGGTGCGCACAACCGGATACGCGACCGCCTGTCCGTGCGGAGATCGCGCCACCTGCGCCGACAGCTCCTGGACGAAGGGGATGCACTCCTCTGCCAGCCACTGGGCACCCTGCGGCAAGGGCACCGCAAGCACGTCCGCGGCCGCTGAGGCGTCATGCACCAGCCAGACACCCTTGCCGTCGTACCCGCCGCGCGAGGTCTTGATGATGACAGGCCAGTCGACCTGCTCGGCGAAGGCCTCGACGTGGTCGACAGCCGAGACGACACGCCATCGCGGGCACGGGATGCCGATGTCGGTCAGCGCCTGACGCATGTGGACCTTGTCCTGGGCGTGGAAGAGGGCCGACGGACCGGGCCGCACGGCGACTCCCATCGCCTCCAGCTGCTCCAGATGCGCGGGCGGCACGTGCTCGTGATCGAAGGTCACCACGCGACAGCCCTCGGCGAGCCGGCGCAGGGCGGCCATGTCGTCGTGACGGCCGAGGACGACGTCGTGAATCACCTGGGCGGCGGACTCATCGGCTGCAGACGCGAGCACGCGGAGGTCCACACCGAGGGCGGCAGCCGGGGCTGCGCTCATGCGGGCCAGCTGGCCACCGCCGACGATCCCGACCCGCGGGGCGCCGTCTGGATTCACACGCGAAACCTACCCGGTGCGCTACTCCGGCAGGGGAGGCGCGATCGTGGGATCGCCCATGCCGCTGCGCCGTCGGGCATCGTCGGCCTCGATCAGCTCGTAGACCCGGCGCTGGATGTCCTCGACGTCGGGGACGTCCTGGATGCTCAGGCCGTCGTTCTCACCGGCCGACTGGATGTCCAGGCCCCCGTAGTTCAGGATGCGCCCCAGCGCCGGCACGTGGAAGGACACGTTGTTCACCTTCGACAGCGGCATGTCGCGGCCCTGCCGGGTGATGATGCCCGAGCGGACGATGATCCTGCGGTCGGTGAACACGTACTCGGTCGTGACCCAGCGCAGGAACGGCACGAGTGCCCACAGGAGCACGATCAACAGGCCTCCACCGAGGACGACCCATCGCATGATGGTGCCGCCGAAGGCGTTCGTGTCGATCCAGAAGTACAGCCAGGTGGCGCCGAAGACGGTCGCGAGGAGCACGATCCCCGGGACGAAGAGGGCCCGCCAGTGAGGCCGCGTCTCCATCGAGATCACTTCGCCCGGAGCCAGGAGCTTCTGTGGGTATCCCATGGGTCAGATAGTGGCATGGATGACGTCGCCAGCGGTGATCCTTGCCGTGGATTCCCCGTCCTCCACGATGAGGTGACCGTCGTCGTCGATGCCCGTGACGAAACCGGACAACGTGTCACCCGATGGCAGGTCGACGTGCACCTGCCGGCCGATCGTCGCGCAGCGGTCCCGGTAGTCGACCTTGGCGGCGGGATCGCCCGAGCGCCATTGGGCGACCCGCGACTCCAATGCGCTCAGGACGGCCGCGAGGAGCACCGTGCGGTCGGGAACGCCGCCCTCGAGGAGCACAGAGGTGGCCTGCGGGATCGGCAGGTCGGCCGATCGCATGCCCACGTTGAGCCCGATCCCGATGACCACCGCTCGATCACCTGCAGCGTCGGGGAGCATCGCGCTGAGGATCCCTCCCAGCTTCCTGGGACCCTCGGACCCTCCGCACGCGGCTGCCGTGACGACGATGTCGTTGGGCCACTTGAGCTCGGCACGCACCTGGCACGCCTCACGCAGTGCATCGGTGACCGCGAGCCCAGCCAGGAGCGGCAGCCACGCGATCCTGCTCGCCTCGGCCGAGCCCGGGCGCACGAGGACCGACATCCACAGCCCTGCACCTGGTGGGCTCACCCAGATGCGGTCGAGCCTGCCTCGCCCAGCGGTCTGCTCATCGGCGACCACGCAGGTGCCCTCCGCAGCGCCGCTGCCAGCGAGTTCTGCGGCATCGTCGTTGGTCGAGGCGGTCGAGGCGAGCAGCACCGGAGCGGGCCAGCGCGATCCGTGCGAGGCCATCAGCAGAGCCAGCCGATCGGCATCGATCGCACCGGCGGGATCGCCGTCGCGGCCCTGAGCCACGGAATTCGTCGCGTCCACCACCCCACTAAGGTACGCACACGAGGCCTAGGAGGAGCGATGAGCGCCGCAACCGTCGACGACGACACCCTTGATCCGCACACCACGGCGGGCAAGGCGGCCGAGCTGGCCAGGCGCCGCGCAGATGCGCAGGGTGGCCGTGAGAAGGCGATCGAGAAGCAGCACGCACGCGGCAAGAAGACGGCCATGGAGCGGGTGCTCGCACTCCTCGACGAGGACTCCTTCCAGCAGCTAGACGGCCTCGCGCGCCACCGCTCGCACAACTTCGGCCAGCAGGCGCATCGTCCATACGGCGACGGCGTCGTCACCGGCTACGGCACGATCGACGGTCGCCCGGTGTGCGTGTTCGCCCAGGACTTCACCGTGTTCGGCGGATCCCTCGGCGAGGTCTTCGGCGAGAAGATCGTCAAGGTCATGGACCTGGCGATGAAGATCGGCTGCCCCGTGATCGGCATCAACGACTCCGGTGGCGCGCGCATCCAGGAGGGCGTCGTGTCGCTCGCCATGTACGGCGAGATCTTCCGGCGCAACGTCGCCGCGTCGGGTGTGGTGCCGCAGATCTCGCTGATCATGGGCCCGTGCGCCGGCGGCGCCGTGTACTCCCCCGCCATCACCGACTTCACCATCATGGTCGACGGCACGTCGCACATGTTCATCACCGGCCCCGACGTCATCAAGACGGTCACCGGCGAGGACGTCGAGTTCGAGGATCTCGGTGGTGCACGCACGCACAACACCAAGTCCGGCGTCGCCCACTACATGGCCACCGACGAGGACGACGCCCTCGAGTACGTCAAGGCCCTCCTCTCCTACCTGCCCAGCAACAACCTCGAGGATCCCCCCACGTACGGCTTCGAGGCCGACCTCGCCTTCACCGACGAGGACTACGAGCTCGACACGCTCATGCCGGACTCCCCCAACCAGCCCTACGACATGCACCGCGTGATCGAGCACCTCCTCGACGATGGCGACTTCCTCGAGACGCAGCCCCTCTTCGCACCCAACATCGTCGTCGGCTTCGGCCGCATCGAAGGCCATGCCGTGGGCATCGTCGCGAACCAGCCGATGCAGTTCGCCGGCACGCTCGACATCGAGGCCTCGGAGAAGGCAGCTCGCTTCGTGCGCACCTGCGACGCCTTCAACATCCCCGTGCTCACCCTCGTCGACGTCCCCGGCTTCCTGCCCGGCACCGACCAGGAGTGGGACGGCATCATCCGTCGCGGAGCAAAGCTGATCTACGCCTACGCGGAGGCCACCGTGCCCCTCGTCACCGTGATCACGCGCAAGGCGTACGGAGGCGCGTACGACGTGATGGGGTCCAAGCACCTCGGGGCCGACCTCAACCTGGCATGGCCTACCGCGGAGATCGCCGTCATGGGTGCTCAGGGCGCGGCGAACATCCTCTATCGCAAGGAGCTCGCCGAGGCCACTGATCCCGAGGCCGAGCGCAAGCGCCTGATCGACGAGTACCAGAGCACCCTGGCCAACCCCTACGTCGCCGCGGAGCGCGGCTACGTCGATCGCGTCATCTTCCCGCACGAGACGCGCATGATGGTCACTCGTGCACTGCGCGCTCTGCGCAACAAGCGCGCCAGTCGGCCGCCGAAGAAGCACGGGAACATCCCCCTGTAGGGGAGGACGTCATGAGCGACACCGACAGCACAGCACCGCGACTTCGCATCGTGAGCGGCAGCCCCACCCCGGAGGAGGTGGCCGTCGTCGTCGCCGTGCTGAGCCGACGGTCGGTGGCTGCCCCGCCGCAGCCGCAGTTCAGCCTCTGGGCGCGCAAGAGCCGCATGACCCGGCCCGCGCAGCGCCCGGGCTTCGGCGCGTGGCGTGCCTCGATGATGCCTCGATGATGCCTCGATGACGCCCCGCTGACCTCCGTGTCGACTGACCTGATGCCCCGCATCGTCCTCGCGTCCCAGTCACCGGCTCGCCGCGTGGTGCTGACCCAGGCGGGCATCGTTCCGGAGATCCACGTCAGCCACGTCGACGAGGACGCCATCGAGGCGGCCATGCCCGGCGCACCACCCGAGGAACTGTGCCTGGCCCTGGCCGCGGCGAAGGCCCGCGCCGTGGCGCCCTCCTATGCCCACGATGCCGATGCGCTGATCGTCGGCTGCGACTCCGTCTTCGACGTCGACGGCCGTCCGTTCAGCAAGGCCTCGTCGGTGGAGCAGGTGCGCGAGCGCTGGAGCCTGATGCTCGGGCGCAGCGGGGTCCTGCGCACCGGGCACTGGGTCATTCGCCCTGCCACGGGCGAGGAGGCCGGAGCCGTCTGCAACACCGTCGTGCACCTGGGGTCGCCGAGCCGTCAGGAGCAGGACGCCTACCTCGCCACCGGGGAGCCCCTCCAGGTGGCCGGCGGCTTCACCCTCGACGCCCTGGGTGGGGCTTTCGTGGAGGGCATCGAGGGCGACCCCTCGAACGTCGTGGGGCTGTCGCTGCCGACCCTCCGGCACCTGCTGGCCGATCTGGGGGTCGTCTGGACGGATCTGTGGTCCAGACCATAGGGATCCCCAATCCCATGGACGTCCAACTATCGATACGCTGCGGGGCAGCCTGAAACGAGCAGCCGTGGTCACGAGAGAGGTACCGCCACCGTGAAGAAGGTCCTGATCGCCAACCGCGGCGAGATCGCCATCCGCGTCATCCGCGCCTGCAAGGACGCCGGGCTGACCTCGGTCGCCGTGTACGCCGATCCCGATCGTGATGCCCTCCACGTGCGCATGGCGGACGAGGCCTACTCCCTCGGCGGCTCGACGGCGGCCGAGAGCTACCTCGTCATCGACAAGATCCTCGACGCCGCTCGCCAGTCGGGCGCCGACGCGATCCATCCCGGATACGGGTTCCTCTCCGAGAACGCCGACTTCGCGCAGGCCGTCATCGATGCCGGCCTGACCTGGATCGGGCCGCCGCCCGCCGCGATCCGCTCGCTCGGCGACAAGGTGTCGGCCCGCCACATCGCACAGCGCGCCGGCGCCCCGCAGGTGCCGGGCACATCTGATCCGGTGAACGGTGCCGACGAGGTCGTCGCCTTCGCCAAGGAGCACGGACTTCCCGTCGCCATCAAGGCTGCCTTCGGCGGCGGCGGCCGCGGGCTGAAGGTGGCGCGCACCCTCGACGAGATCCCCGATCTGTACGACTCAGCGGTGCGCGAGGCCATCGCGGCCTTCGGACGCGGCGAGTGCTTCGTCGAGCGCTACCTCGACAACCCGCGACACGTGGAGACCCAGTGCCTGGCCGACGCCGCGGGCAACGTCGTCATCGTCTCCACCCGCGACTGCTCCCTGCAGCGCCGGCACCAGAAGCTGGTCGAGGAGGCCCCGGCTCCATTCCTCAGCGACGAGCAGGTGACCCGCCTGTACGAGTCGTCCAAGGCCATCCTCAAGGAGGCGGGCTACGTGAACGCGGGCACCTGCGAGTTCCTCGTGGGCACGGACGGCACCATCACCTTCCTCGAGGTGAACACCCGTCTTCAGGTCGAGCATCCGGTGACGGAGGAAGTCGCGGGGATCGACCTCGTGCGAGAGCAGTTCCGCATCGCTGACGGCGGAACGATCGACTACCCCGACCCCGTCCTGCGCGGCCACTCCATCGAGTTCCGCATCAACGGCGAGGATCCCGGTCGCGGCTTCCTGCCGGCTCCCGGCGCCCTGCTGGTCTGGAACCCGCCGAGCGGGCCCGGCGTGCGCGTCGACGCCGGCTTCCAGGCCGGTGACGTCATCGGCGGCAACTTCGACTCCCTGCTCGCCAAGCTCATCGTCACGGGAGCGACCCGCGACGAGGCGCTCGACCGGTCGCGCCGGGCACTCGCGGAGTTCGAGATCGACGGCATCGCCACAGCCCTGACGTTCCACCGCGTCGTCGTCGACGACCCCGCCTTCGCACCCCCCGGTGGTGCTCCGTTCACCGTGCACACGCGGTGGATCGAGACCGAGTTCGACAACACCATTCCGGCGTACTCGGGCCCGACCGACGGCGTTGCCGAGGCCGAGGCCCGCGAGACGGTCGTGGTCGAGGTCGGCGGCAAGCGCGTCGAGGTCAGCCTTCCCGCCGGACTCGGCGCCGCACCCGCTGCGTCGACGGGAGCCGCCCCCGCCAGGCGCAAGGCTGGCGGCAAGAAGGCAGGGGCCGGAGCCACCGGCGACTCCCTCGTTGCCCCCATGCAGGGCACGATCGTCAAGATCGAGGTCTCCGAGGGTCAGCAGGTCGCCGAGGGAGACCTCGTGCTCGTGCTGGAGGCGATGAAGATGGAGCAGCCGCTGAACGCGCACAAGTCAGGCACGATCCAGAACATCGCGGCCGAGATCGGCGCGACCGTCGCCGCCGGCTCCACCCTGCTCGACATCAAGGACTGATCACCCGCACCGCCGGGAGCCGTCGGCGGAATCGGCGTCAGTGACGTACCGTGGAGGCATGACCACCCGCATCGCACCCGCCTCCGCCGGCCTCCTGGCCGGACTCGTCGCCGCAGTGGCCCTCGCCCTCTTCGGTGCCCCCGCAGCTGCGGCGGCCCCCGACGTCAGTGCCGCCGCAGCGGCCCTCCGCGGTGGCGAGACAGTCTTCGTCGACCCCGCCGCCGAGAACGCCCTCAGCGCCCAGGAGGCCTCCTCCCTCGCTGCCCAGGCGGACTCGACCGGCATCCCGATGTTCATCGCCGTCCTGCCCTCGTCCGCCGCCGGTGGGGGCACCGCTGACGAGACCCTGCAGGCACTCAACAGCGAGGTCGGACTCGCTGGCGTCTACGCCGTCGTGGTGGGCGACCAGTTCCGAGCCGGCTCGACCTCCGGCAGCGTCGCCGACCTCGCCACGTCGGCCTTCCGCGCCCAGCGCGACGCCGGAGTCGCGGCCGTGCTCTCGGAGTTCGTGACTCTGGCCGCGGATCGATTCAACGGCAACGATGCCGCGGCGGCCGAGGAGTCGACGTCCGGGAGCGGTGCCGGCGGCTTCATCTTCCTGCTGATCTTCGTGGCCGGCGGCGCCATCGTCGTCGTTGTCGTCGTCCGTCGCCAGCGCAAGACCGCCGCTCGCCAGCTCGCGGCTGTGCGCTCGACCGTGGATCGCGACGTCACCGAGTACGGCGAGCGACTCGCAGCCCTGGACCTCCAGGATCCCGACCTCGACGACGCGGCGCGAGCCGACCTCCAGCGGGCACTGGACGACTACGACAGGGCGCGGGTGTCCGTCGCCGCGATGCGCCGACCTCAGGACGCGGAGGCCGTCACGACGGTCCTCGAGGACGGTCGCTACGCCCTTGCCTGCGCCCAGGCACGCATGTCAGGCGATGAGGTGCCGGCACGTCGCCCACCGTGCTTCGTGGATCCCCGCCACGGCCCGAGCGTCGGAGATGTGCTGTGGGCCCCTCCCGGCCTCGGCGCGCGCGACGTTCCGATGTGCGCCGCATGCCGCACCACGGTCGAGACCGGTGGCACTCCCGCTGCCTTCGACGTCGAGACCGCCGATGGGCAGCGCCGCCCCTACTACCAGGCGGGCCCCGAGTACGGCGCCTACGCCCAGGGCTACTACTCACCCTTCGCAGGAGTCATGGGCGCGGTGCTCATGGGCACGATGCTCAGCAGCATGTGGCACGTGCCCGGCATCACCTCCTCGTCCGGCCTCGACACCGCTGGAATGGGCGGGGGCGATTCCGGTGGCTGGGGCGGCGGCGGTTTCGGAGGGGGTGGCTTCGGAGGAGGCGACTTCGGGGGCGGCGACTTCGGCGGCGGCGACTTCTAGTCGCGTCGATCAGTCACTCGCGTCGATCAGTCACTCGCGTCGATCAGTCACTCGCGTCGATCAGTCACTCGCGTCGATCAGTCACTCGCGTCGATCAGTCACTCGCGTCGATCAGTCACTCGCGTCGATGCTGCGGCAGTGCATGAGCCGCAGTCGCTCGACGTAGTCCGCTGGTGCGCCGCCCGCTTCGGCGGCTTCCGACAGCACGCCGAGGTAGTGCGCTGACGGCAGGCCGCCTTCGTAGGCGTCCAGGACGTAGATCCACGCGAGCTCGTGGCGGCCCATCGTCTGAACCCGCACCTTGATCTTGGTCCACAGGCCCAGGTCGACGCCCTCCCACACATCGAGCGCGCGCTCATCCTGGACCGTCAGTTCATAGAGCATGACGAAGACGGAAGCCGCGGTGTCCTCCACGACGGTGGAGAGAGCGCCGTCCCAGCCGAGTTCCTCGCCGGCGAAGGTCAGCCGCCAGCCGCGCAGCCAGCCCGACCCCCGCACGGGCGACGACGGCGCACGCTGCGCCATGCGACGTGGATCCAGGTTCGACCCATAGGCGGCATAGAGGGTCACGGGACCAGAGTAGGGACCACTGGGGCCTTACGGAAGAATGACGACGTGAGCAGCGTCATCATTGTCGGCGGAGGGCCAGGGGGCTACGAAGCCGCGCTCGTCGCTCGCCAACTGGGAGCGGACGTCACCCTCGTCGACAGCGACGGCATCGGCGGCTCAGCCGTCTGGACCGACTGCGTTCCCAGCAAGACCCTCATCGCCACCGCAGACGTCATCACCACCGCGGCCAGCGGAGCCAGCCTGGGAGTCCTCATCGACGGCAGGCCCGCGGATCCTGCGCTGTTCGGCAGCGACCTCCTCGCCGTCAACGAGCGCATCCTCGCCCTCGTTCGTGCCCAGAGCGACGACATCAGGGATCGCCTCATGGCCGACGGCATCACGCTCCTGCCGGGCCGCGGGCGACTCGATGCCGCCGGCAACGTCATCGTGCACCGGCGCGACGGACGACAGGAGACGTTGTCCGCCGAGACTGTCCTGATCGCGACCGGCGCGCGGCCGCGCACCCTGCCCGACGCCGAGCCCGACGGCGAGCGCATCCTCACGTGGGAGCAGGTCTACCGGCTGCACGAGGTCCCCGAGCGGCTCATCGTCGTGGGGTCGGGGGTCACCGGCGCGGAGTTCGCTGGCGCCTACCACGCACTCGGCAGCCGCGTGGCACTCGTGTCGTCGCGTGACCGCGTTCTTCCGGGCGAGGATCCCGATGCCGCCCGCCTGATCGAGGACGTCTACGCCCGTCGCGGCCTCGAGGTGATCGGCTCGTCGCGCGCCGTCGCCGCGCGGCGCGCCGGCGACGGCGTCGAGGTCACATTGTCGACGGGTGAGGTCATCACCGGCTCGCACGTCCTGATGGCCGTCGGATCGCTCCCGAACACCGACGACCTCGGACTCGCCGACGCGGGCGTCGAGGTCAACGAAGCCGGCTTCATCAAGGTCGACCGCGTCAGTCGCACCTCACGAAGGGGCGTCTACGCCGCGGGTGACTGCACCGGGGTGCTCATGCTCGCTTCCGTGGCGGCCATGCAGGGGCGCATCGCCATGTGGCATGCACTCGGCGATGCCGTCACTCCCCTGGAGCTGACCACGGTCTCGAGCACGATCTTCACCCATCCGGAGATCGCCACCGTGGGCCTGACGCAGCGCGATCTCGACGAGGGACGATTCCGCGGAGACGTCGTGCTGGTGCCCCTCGCCCCGAACGCCAGGGCGAAGATGGCCGAGCAGAGGGACGGCTTCGTGAAGCTGCTGTGCCGCCGCGGGTCCCGCATCGTGGCCGGCGCGGTCATCGTCGGGCCGCATGCGAGCGAACTCATCTACCCGCTCACCATCGCGGTCGAGCAGCGGCTCACTGTCGATCAGCTGGCCTCGACCTTCACGGTCTACCCCAGCCTGTCCGGCTCCATTGCCGAAGCGGCGAGAAGACTGCACATAGCGGCCGAGGAGACTCCGCTCGGAGGTTAGGGTCGTGGCGTGACCCAGCATCCCGCCACCGTCGAGGCGCAGGCCAAGGCCCAGGAGTCCGCGCACGCCCTCGCCGCACTGACGGGAGTGCCGCGCCACGAGATCGCCGTCGTGCTCGGCTCAGGCTGGGCCCCGGCGGCCGACCTCATCGGCACCACTACCGCGGATCTCCCTGTGACCGACCTCCCGCACTTCTCGGCACCCGTCGTGGAGGGCCACGGGGGTCGCGTACGCAGCGTCGACGCTGACGGGACCCCCGTTCTTGCCTTCCTCGGCCGTACCCACCTGTACGAGGAGCGCGGCGTCGACGCTGTCACGCATGCCGTGCGCACTGCCGCGGCCAGTGGCTGCCGCCTCGTCATCCTGACCAACGGATGCGGCGGACTGGACCCCGCCTGGTCCCCCGGCACACCTGTCCTGATCCGCGACCACATCAACCTCACGGGCACGAGCCCCCTGCACGGTGCCCACTTCGTCGACCTCACCGACCTCTACTCGTCCCGGCTCCGCGCACTGTGCCGCTCGATCGACCCCACGCTGCCCGAGGGCGTCTATGCGCAGTTCCGCGGACCGATGTACGAGACACCGGCCGAGATCGAGATGGTGCGTGCCATCGGTGGATCGCTGGTGGGCATGAGCACGGCGCTCGAGGCGATCGTGAGCCGGGCCGTGGGCATGGAGATCCTCGGCCTGTCACTCGTCACGAATCTCGCGGCCGGCATGTCCGGAGCCCCCCTCAATCACGAGGAGGTGCTCGCCGCCGGGCAGGCCGCGGCCGAACACATGGGAAGGATCCTCGCGAGGATCGTCCGGGAAGCATGACCATGGAGCCGACACTGCTCGATCGCGCACGCGCGTGGCAGTCCGAGGATCCCGACCCTCGGATGCGCGCGGCACTCGGCGCGCTCATCGATGCGGCTGCGAGAGGCGACGAGAGTGCCCGACAGGACCTTGCCGACTCGTTCAACGGCACCCTGGAGTTCGGCACTGCGGGCCTGCGCGGCCCGGTGGGACCCGGCCCGAACCGCATGAACGCCGTCGTCGTGGCTCGTGCTGCCGCGGGGCTCGCCGCCTACCTGCAGGCACGCGGTGGCGGATCCGTGGTCGTCGGCCATGACGCACGGCACGGATCAGCGGAGTTCGCGCGCATGACGGCGCAGGTCCTGACAGGGGCCGGTCTCGACGTGCTCATGCTGCCGCCGCAGTCGCCGACACCCCTGCTTGCGTTCAGCATCCGCCGACTCGGCTGCGCGGCAGGGGTGATGGTGAC
>CAIZPS010000189.1 GCA_903934925.1 uncultured bacterium
ATGCGATGACCGCCGACTGGTCGCGACTGCCCTACGACCTCATCGCGCGCATCTCGACACGCATCACCAACGAGGTTGCTGAGGTCAACCGGGTTACGCTCGACGTGACAAGCAAGCCACCCGGAACGATTGAGTGGGAGTAGTTCCGTCAGGAACTACTCCGTTGAGTGGGAGTAGTTCCGTCAGGAACTGCTCCGTTGAGTGGGAGTGGTCTGAGTGGACATCGTCTACAACATCGTCGTCGTCCTGCACTTCGTGGGCCTGGCCCTGCTGCTGGGTGCCTTCCTGATCCAGATCACGTCCAAGGAGAAGGCGGTCACCCGCTGGATGTTCGACGGCGCGATGACTCAGCTGCTCACCGGCCTGATCATGGTGGGCATGCTGGAGAGCGGCGTGATGGGAGAGGCCGAGAAGGCTGAGGTCGACACCACGAAGATCGCCATCAAGCTCGTGGTCGTGCTCGTCATCGCGGTGCTCGCTGCGATTGGGCGCCGCAGGCAGCCCCCGCAGAATGTGCTGTGGCTGATCATCGGCCTGCTGACGCTTGCCAACGTCGTCATCGCCGTCTTCGTCTAGCCCCACGGCGTCGGGGGCGTTGAGTCGCCTCTAGGCCGTCGACACGACCATGAAGGCCTCCGCAAGACGGCCTTCGGGCAGACCGCCGCGTTCGGCCTGCATCGTGAGCCAGCCTCGAACGCGATCATCGATCTCGGTCGGATCCGGCAGCTGACTCACGTGGGCATGGATACCTGCCAGTTTGGCGTCGAAGGTGTCAGTGACGTCGATCCAGCGGTTGGGTGTGGGTGCTCCGATGACCCACACCTCGGGCACGGACCAGGCTTCGAGGCGTTCGTCATGCAGCAATGACGGATGCGCGAAGGGATTTCGGGCATCCGGGTAGACGGCCTGGATGGCGGCCTCACCCGCAGCGAGGTGGTCAGGGTGCGAGGCAGGAATGCGCTCCCAGTTGCGATCGGGGGACTGGATGATCATCCGATCTGGGCGCACGCGCCGGATCTCGCGGCTGATGTCGCGCCGCAGGTCGTGGCTGACGCTGAGCTCGCCGTCGCGATATCCCAGAAACGTGATGGCATCGACACCGAGCACGGCACCGGCAGCGCGCTGCTCGGCCTGGCGGATGCGCGGGATCTCCGAACGCGGGATGTCCTCCTGGAAGCCGCCGGCATCACCGTTCGTCACGATCGCGTAGCTGACCTCCACGCCAGCATCGACGAGGGCGCGGACCGTGCCGCCGGCCCCAAAATCGATGTCGTCCGGATGGGCCATGACGGCAAGCACTCGTTGAACTCGACTGCCATCGAGGTTGGAGGTGAGGTCAGGCGATGATGACGTGGACACAGGTCGCAAGGGTAGTCATCGGGTCCACTGGTTGTGCAGACGTGTCCGTAGAGATCAGGGGTTGATCCGTAGAGATCAGGGGTTGATCCGTGGCGATCAGGGGTTGAGGAGAGACGACATGCGCGCTGACTCGTAGTAGATGCGATCGCGCAGTCGGTCCTGCGTCTCCGAAGGCAGTCCTTGGAAGCCCGCCACACGGCCGTAGCAACCTGTTGAGCCGCAGGCGCACACGAACTGGTGACCGTCGCAGTCCCAGTCGAAGAGCGTGTAGTCGCAGGTGACGGCGTCGCCGGGAGCAAGGTCCACCAGTGCCACCTGGTCGTAGAGGGTGACCTCACCCTGACCCTCCTCGACCAGGTCGACCGATGTTGACGTCGGATTGCATGAGTGGTTCATGAAGCAGCCGGGTATGTCGAAGGTGCGGGTGTCGCCGTACTTGACCGAGTGCATGCGCGTGATGGTCAGCGTCTCGATCTCCCCGTCGACGGGGGTCCGGACGCTAAAGGAGTGCTCGGTGTCGGGGACCGTGAACCAGTCGGACCGGTAGATCGCCTCGCCCGCACGGACGGCGTGCGTGGTGATGAGCCCGAGTCCGAAGGGGCCGCGTGACAGTGCGATCCCCTCGGGCGGCATCACGATGCTGCCGTCGAGCACCTTCTGTACGTCGTTCGGCTGGTCGCAGTGCATGCCGGACTCCCTCGTCGGGCTCGCGCGTGGTCTGGTCGTAGGTCGTAACTTGGAGGAGGCGATCGTCGCCTGGCCTTGGGTTAGTCTGATGCATCCGCGGGAGTGCGCCGGCTGCCGCCATGACGAGGAGTCACCCACCATGACCCGCAGAAGCATCCGACTGCGCCGGGCCCTCGGCCTCGGGGGGATCCTCGTGCTGGCCC
>CAIZPS010000190.1 GCA_903934925.1 uncultured bacterium
CTGCCCGTCACGACGATGGCGGCGACCTTCTCGTCGGCACTGGCGTGATCGAAGGCGTCGACCAGTTCGTCCGCCATCGTGACCGTGAAGGCGTTCAGGTTGTCCGGGCGATGCAGCCACAGGGTCAGGATCGTGTCGGTGACCTCGTAGCGCAGCGTCTGGTACTCGTGGCTCATGAGTGCCTCCTGGTGACTCGGATGGTGCGTTCCTTCACGTCCCCGGGTGGGGGTAGCGGGGCGCTGATCGGGGCCTGCCGGGCGAGTCCGGTGGGCGGGGCCCCATCACCGATGCTTGGACGCCATATAGTTGGATGAGCAATAATGTAGTTGGATGAGCAACAATTTGGATGAGCAACAATGTGGCGGGCTTGGCTGGCCGTGCGGGCTCCCCGGGGATTGGATACAATCCGTGGGTTCGCTGGTGGCCATCCTGTCACCCGATCCACCCGATCCACCCGATCCACCCGATCCACCCGATCCGCCCCTGCAGGTTTGCTGAGGATTCGACGAGGAGTAGTCGCATGAAGGTCGCCGTGTGCGTGAAGCAGGTCCCGGACACCTGGGCGGAGAAGAGGCTCCGCGAGGCCGATGCCCGCCTCGATCGTGAATCCGCGGATGGGGTCATGAACGAGCTCGACGAGTACGCCGTCGAGGAGGCGCTCCAGCTGATCGAGGCCAACGGGGGCGAGGTCGTGGTGATCTCGATGGGACCGGAGCGCGCCTCGGAGACCGTGCGCAAGGCGCTGAGCATGGGAGCAGACGCCGGCATCCACGTCGTCGATGACACCCTGGGCGGGTCCGATGCGGTGGCGACGAGTGCCGTCATCGCGAAGGCCATCGAGGGCCGGGGCTTCGACCTGGTCATCTTCGGCTCGGAGTCCACCGATGCCCGCATGAGCGTCGTCCCGGCCATGGTTGCCGAGCGGCTGGGCTGGGCGCAGCTGACGTTCGCGCAGAAGGTCGAGATCAGTGGCGGCGAGGTCTCCATCGAGCGCGTCACCGAGAACGGCTTCGCGACGGTCACGGCTGCCACGCCGGCCGTGGTGAGCGTGGTGGAGAAGATCAACGAGCCCCGGTACCCGTCCTTCAAGGGCATCATGGCTGCCAAGAAGAAGCCGGTGGAGAGCCTCACGGCAGCCGAGCTGGGCCTCGATGCCGCGACGGTCGGAGCAGCGGCGGCGTGGAGTGCAGTCAACGACTTCGCCGCACGCCCCCCGAAGGCTGCCGGCACCGTGGTCACCGACGAGGGCGACGGCGGCGTCAAGGTCGCGGAGTTCCTCGCGACGCAGAAGTTCATCTGAGCCGCACGCGCGGCATGTGATCGTGACAGTCCTGAGAGTGAGTGGAGAGCATCATGGGTGAGGTCCTGGTCCTGGTCGACGAGGTCGACGGCACGGTCAAGAAGTCGACGACGGAGCTGCTCACTGCAGCACGGCGTCTGGGCAACCCGTCAGCCGTATGGGTCGGCCCCGGCATCAGCGATGCAGCCATGGCCACGCTCGGGGAGTTCGGCGCCACCAAGGTGTACGTGGCCGGTGATGCCGATGTCGCCAAGCACCCGGTGGCGCCGGCGGCCGAGGTGCTCGCCCAGCTCGTCGCCCAGGTCTCGCCGGTGGCCGTGCTCGTGCCCTCGACCGCCGACGGCAAGGAGGCTGCTGGCCGCTTGGCGATTCGCGCCGGGGCGGGCATCATCACCGACGCCGTCGACGTGACTCTCGACGGTGACCGCGTGGTGGCCACGCAGAGCGTGTTCGGCGGCTCGACCATCGTGCACTCGACAGTGACGCACGGGGTCCCCGTGATCACTGTCCGCGGCAACGCCATCGCGCCGGAGGCCGCACCGGTCACGGCGACCCGCGAGGACGTCTCCGTCAGCCTCTCGGAGGCGGCCCGCAAGGCGACGATCACGGGTCACACTGCGGCAGTCAAGGGCGGTCGTCCGGAGCTGACAGAGGCGCAGGTCGTCGTATCCGGCGGGCGCGGTGTGGGCTCGGCTGAGGGCTTCTCGGTCATCGAGGCCCTGGCCGACACCCTCGGTGCTGCGGTCGGTGCCTCGCGTGCGGCCACGGATGCCGGCTGGTATCCCCACCAGTACCAGGTCGGCCAGACGGGCAAGACGGTGTCCCCGCAGCTCTACATCGCCAATGGCATCTCGGGTGCGATCCAGCACCGCGCCGGCATGCAGACCTCGAAGACGATCGTCGTCGTGAACAAGGACGCCGAGGCGCCCATCTTCGAGCTTGCCGACTACGGCGTGGTGGGCGACCTGTTCTCCGTCGTGCCGCAGCTGACCCAGGAGATCGCGAAGCGATCGAGCTGACCCCTGCGAACGCGAGGATCGGAGAGCGGCCGACATGAGCCAGCGGAGCAAGCCGTGGGTCATGCGCACCTATGCGGGGCATTCGTCGCCGCGTGAGTCGAACGCGCTCTACCGCCGCAACCTGGCCAAAGGGCAGACGGGCCTCTCGATCGCGTTCGACCTGCCCACTCAGACCGGCTACGACCCGGACTCCCCGCTGGCACGGGGCGAGGTGGGCAAGGTGGGCGTCCCGGTCGCTGACCTCGGTGACATGCGGCAGCTGCTCGAGGAGATCCCGCTTGACCAGATGAACACGTCGATGACGATCAACGCGACGGCGATGTGGCTGTATGCGCTCTACGTGTGCGTCGCGGACGAGCAGGGGTCTGACCGCGCAGCGCTCACCGGAACTACGCAGAACGACATCATCAAGGAGTACCTCTCGCGCGGGACGTACGTGTTCCCACCGGCTCCGTCGATGCGCCTGATCACCGACATGATCGCCTGGAGCGTGCACAACACCCCGAAGTGGAACCCGATCAACATCTGCAGCTACCACCTGCAGGAGGCCGGGGCGACTCCCGTCCAGGAGATCGCCTTCTCGCTGTCGACCGCCATGGCCGTGCTGGACAACGTCCGTGACTCCGGCCAGGTCACGCCTGCCGAGATGACGGATGTCGTGGGGCGCCTGTCGTTCTTCGTGAACGCCGGCGTGCGCTTCGTCGAGGAGATGTGCAAGATGCGCGCCTTCGTCCGCCTGTGGGACGAGATCACCCAGGAGCGCTACGGGGTGACCGATGACAAGGCCCGGAGGTTCAGGTACGGGGTGCAGGTCAACTCCCTCGGCCTGACCGAGGCCCAGCCGGAGAACAACGTGCAGCGCATCGTTCTGGAGATGCTGGCGGTCACGCTGTCCAAGGATGCTCGTGCCCGAGCGGTGCAGTTGCCGGCCTGGAACGAGGCGATGGGCCTGCCGCGCCCCTGGGACCAGCAGTGGAGCCTGCGCATGCAGCAGGTGCTCGCCATGGAGACCGACCTGCTGGAGTACGACGACATCTTCAACGGCTCGCACGTGATCGAGGCCAAGGTCGACGACATGGTGCGTCAGGCGCGTGACGAGATCGCCCGGATCGAGGAGCTGGGCGGGGCAGTCGCGGCCGTGGAGTCCGGGTACCTGAAGACGGCCCTGGTCTCCTCCCACGCTGAGCGCCGCCGCAGGGTGGAGTCCGGCGACGAGGTCATCGTCGGCGTCAACGCCTTCACCACGACGGAGCCGAGTCCGCTGACCGTGGACATTGAGACCGCGATCCAGCGCGTCGACCCGGTGGTCGAGGAGCGGGCGATCCTGGCGCTCGACGAGTGGCGTGCCCAGCGTGACCCGCTTGCGGTCGAGGCGGCACTGGCGCTCCTGCTCGAGCACGCGCAGTCGGGCGTCAACCTCATGGGCGCCTCGTTGGAGTGCGCCCGCGCGGGAGTCACCACGGGCGAGTGGGCGGGGGCTCTGCGCTCGATGTTCGGCGAGTACCGCGCACCCACCGGTGTCACGGCCTCGGCCGGGTCGAGCGATCGTGAGGGTCTGAGCGATCTGCGCGCGGCCGTGGCGGCGACCGGCGAGCACCTCGGGCACCGGCTGCGCATGCTGGTCGGCAAGCCCGGACTCGACGGCCACTCCAACGGGGCCGAGCAGGTCGCCGTCGCCGCGCGCGACGCGGGCTTCGAGGTGATCTACCAGGGCATCCGGCTGACTCCCGAGCAGATCATCGCGGCAGCGGTGCAGGAGGATGTCGACTGCGTCGGACTGTCGATCCTGTCCGGATCCCATCTGCAGATCGTCCCGGAGCTCATCGCGGGCCTTCGGGCCGCCGGCTTGGAGGATGTGCCGGTCGTGCTCGGCGGGATCATCCCTGAGGCTGACGCCGATGCGCTGATGTCCGCCGGAGTCTCCGCGGTCTTCACGCCGAAGGACTACGACCTCACGGCTGTCATGTCCCGAGTCCTGGAAGTGATCCGCGCCAGCAAGCAGCTCACCCCCGCGTAGCCCGACCCGCCCGACCCGCCCAGCCCGACCCGCCCAGCCCAGCCCGACCAGCCCAGCCCGAGGAGTTCCATGGCCCCGCAGCGTGCACGACGTTCCAATCTTGCCGTCCCCGGCTCCAGTCCGAAGATGCTGGAGAAGGCGAAGGGCCTGCCGGCGGACCAGGTGTTCATGGACATCGAGGACGCCGTAGCTCCGCTCGCGAAGCCGGACGCTCGGAAGAACATCGTCGCGGCCCTGAACGAGGGCGGCTACGACGGCAAGACGCGCGTGGTGCGGGTCAATGACTGGACGACGCAGTGGACGTACGCGGATGTGGTCGAGGTCGTCGAGGGTGCGGGTGCGAATCTCGACTGCATCATGCTGCCGAAGGTGCAAACGGCGGACCAGGTCGTGGCGCTGGATCTGCTGCTGACCCAGATCGAGAAGTCCAACGGGCTCGACGTGGGTCGCATCGGGATCGAGGCGCAGATCGAGAACGCGCTCGGCCTGATCAACGTGGATGCGATCGCGCAGGCGAGTCCGCGCGTGGAGACGATCATCTTCGGGCCGGCGGACTTCATGGCATCCATCAACATGAAGTCGCTGGTGGTGGGGGAGCAGCCGCCGGGCTACGACGTGGGGGATGCCTACCACTACATCCTGATGCGGATCCTGATGGCGGCGCGGGCCTTCGACAAGCAGGCCATCGACGGTCCTTATCTGGCGATCAAGGACATCGACGGCTACCGGCGGGTCGCCGGTCGCAGCGCGGCGCTGGGCTTCGACGGCAAGTGGGTGCTGCACCCCGATCAGATCGCAGCGGCGAACGAGGTGTTCTCCCCCAATCAGGACGACTACGACCACGCTGAGCTGATCCTCGACGCGTACGACTACTGCACTTCTGCCGAGGGTGGCGCCAAGGGCGCGGTCATGCTCGGTGACGAGATGATCGACGAGGCGTCACGGAAGATGGCGCTCGTCGTCGCCTCCAAGGGGCGCGCCGCTGGCATGACCCGTACCAAGACGTTCGAGAAGCCGGAGGCATGAGATGGGACGACTGGCGCAGACCGAGGGCCTGACGGAGGAGCAGCAGGCCATCCTGGAGGCGGTGCGGGAGTTCGTCGACAACGAGATCATCCCGGTTGCCAACGAGCTCGAGCATGCCGATGAGTACCCGCAGAAGATCGTCGACGGACTGAAGGAGATGGGAGTCTTCGGCCTGATGATCCCGGAGGAGTACGGCGGTCTGGGTGAGTCGCTGCTCACCTACTCCCTCGTGGTCGAGGAGATCGCCCGGGGGTGGATGCCGGTCAGTGGGGTTATCAACACGCACTTCATCGTGTCCTACATGCTCGTGCAGCACGGCACTGAGGAGCAGAAGCAGTACTACCTGCCGCGCATGGCGACGGGCGAGGTTCGCGGTGCGTTCAGCATGAGCGAGCCGGGCTGCGGATCGGACGTCTCCGCCATCACGTCCAAGGCTGTGCGTGATGGTGACCAGTGGGTGCTGAACGGTCAGAAGATGTGGCTGACCAACGGTGGATCCTCGACCCTGGTCGCAGTGCTCGTGCTCACGCCGGGCGAGGCTGCCGAGGGCGCGAGCGTCTACAAGAAGATGACGACCTTCCTCATCGAGAAGCCATCCGGGTTCGGCGAGGTGCGCCCGGGCCTGACCATCCCCGGCAAGATCGAGAAGATGGGCTACAAGGGCGTCGACACCACGGAACTGGTGATGGACGGACTGCGGTTGTCGGCGGCCGACCTTCTCGGCGGTGAGCCGGGCAAGGGCTTCTACCAGATGATGGACGGCGTCGAGGTGGGTCGCGTCAACGTCGCCGCTCGCGCCTGCGGCCTGGCTATTCGCGCATTCGAGCTCGGTGTCGACTACGCCCAGCAGCGCGTCACGTTCGGCAAGGCGATCGCCGAGCACCAGGCAGTGTCGTTCCGGCTGGCCGACATGGCAGTCAAGGTCGAGGCTGCCCACCAGATGATGGTCATGGCTGCGCGCAAGAAGGACTCCGGCGAGCGCAATGACATGGAGGCGGGCATGGCCAAGTACCTCGCCTCCGAGTACTGCAAGGAAGTCGTGGAGGATTCGTTCCGGATCCACGGCGGATACGGCTACTCGAAGGAGTACGAGATCGAGCGCCTGTACCGCGAGGCGCCGATGCTCCTCATCGGCGAAGGAACGGCCGATATCCAGCGGATGATCATCGCTCGCCGCCTGCTCGAGGACTACAAGCTCCGCGGATGACCGACGCGGAGAACTCCCAGGGTGAAGTGGGTCGCCGCGAGGTTCCGTGCGTCGGTGCCGTCGTCTTCGATGATGACGGTCGCCTCCTGCTGATTCGGCGCGGCAATCCGCCCGCGCAGGGGCAGTGGTCCCTGCCCGGGGGGCGTGTCGAGCCGGGGGAGGAGACGGCCGCGGCCGTCCTGCGCGAGCTGATCGAGGAGACCGGCCTGTCCGGAACGGTTGATCGCCATGTGGGTGAGGTGCGCAGGGATGCGCCGGACGGCAGCGTCTACGTCATCTCGGACTACCTGGTGCGGGTGACACCCTCCGACAGTCCCGTGGCAGGCGACGACGCCCTCGACGTGGCCTGGTTCTCCCTCGGTGAGCTCGAGGCGGCCGACACCAGTCCGGGTCTGCTGGAGGCCCTCCGCGACTGGCGGCTCATCCCGGGTTGACGAGTGATCGGGCGGTGGTCAGCCGCTCACCTGGGCCCGAACCCTGATCCGCCCGTCGGCCTCGTCCCAGTCGAGGTGCTCGGCGAGGCGGGCGGCGATGGCCAGCCCACGACCGTGGTCGGACTCGGTGTCGAAGGAGCCGACCTTCGGAAGCGTTGCGCCCACCCGGTTCGTCACCTCCACGAGCACGCCGTTCCCGTCGCGGCGGAGGGTCATCGTGGCGGGTGGGAGTCCGTGCCGGACGGCGTTCACCGCGAGTTCGCTGGCCACCAGCTCGCAGGCATCCCGCAGGTCGTCGCCATCGGCGGAGGAGAGGAAGTCCGAGACGTGACGGCGCGCGGCGGCCCCCGCCGTGAGGTCGCGGGGCAGCTCCCAGGAAGCCGTCGACTCCTCCATCACCTCAGTGTGATACCCCCCTTACGCGATCCCAAACCTCGCTGGCCCTATCGTCGAGCGATGTCCTCGATCGTCGCCGTCGCCAACCAGAAGGGGGGCGTGGCCAAGACCACCACGGTGGTCAACCTCGGGGCCGCCCTCGCTGAGCGAGGTGACCGTGTCCTGATCGTCGACCTCGACGCCCAGGCCTGCGCCACCTTCTCGCTGGGGCGTGATCCGGAGGATCTGGAGCGAACGGCCTCGGCCGCCCTCCTCGGTGCAGGGACGCCGGTCGCCGATCTCGTCATCCCGACCAACGACGGGGTGGACCTCCTCCCGGCTGCCATCGACCTGGCGGGGGCCGATCGCGCCCTGGCTGCGCTGCGGGGCCGTGAGTACGTCCTCCGCGAGGCCTTGGCGCCCGTGCGAGACACCTACGACTGGATCCTGCTGGACTGCTCGCCATCACTTGGCATCATCACGATCAATGCGCTCACCGCGGCTGACGCGGTGATCATTCCCCTGCAGTGCGAGACGCTGTCGCACCGAGGCGTCGGCCAGCTGATGGAGACGATTGCGGACGTGCAGCGCCTCACGAATCCGCAGGTGAGTGTTGCTGGGATCCTGCCCACGCTCTATGACGGTCGCACGGTGCACGCGAAGTCGGTGCTCGCCGATCTCGGCCCGCGATACGGCGTTCCGGTCTTCTCGCCGATCGGCCGTTCGATCCGCTTCGCCGAGGCGCCGGCTGCCGGCCGCAGCATCCTGGCCACGGCGGGGCAGTCGAGGGGCGCTGAGGACTACCGTCGACTGGCTCGCGAGGTCGCGGACGTCGTCAGGCCTTGAGCCCTAGTCCTCCGGGGAGGCCGGAGCTGCGCTCGTTCCACCGCGCGTCCGGCGCCGCTGGCGCTTGCGCTTGGGTGCATCGTCGTCCGCAGCCTTGGGTGCATCCGTGGGCTTGCTCTTGTGGTCGCCCTTGCGTTCACCACGGTCGCTCTTGCGTTCGCCGCGGTCGCCCTTGCGTTCGCCGCGGTCGCTCTTGCGTTCGCCGTGGTCGCTCTTGCGTTCGCCGTGGGAGCCCGCCTCCTTGCGCTTCTTGCCCGTCTCGCCGAGATCCTCAACGGTCTCGGCAGCCAGACCGGCTCGGGTGCGACTGGCCTTCGGCAGCATGCCCTTGGTTCCGGCCGGGATGTTCAGGCCCGTGTACACGTGGTCGCTGGTCGAGTAGGTCTCGATGGGATCCTTGAACGGCAGCTTGAGTGCGCGATCGATCATCTGCCACCGGGCGATGTCCTCCCAGTCGACGAAGGTCACCGCCGTTCCGGAGTTGCCGGCCCGGCCCGTGCGACCGATGCGGTGCAGGTAGGTCTTCTCATCCTCGGGGCACTCGTAGTTGATGACGTGGGTGACGTTGTCGACGTCGATGCCTCGCGCAGCGACATCGGTGGCGACGAGCACATCGATCTTGCCCGTGCGGAAGGCGCGCAGTGCCTGCTCGCGAGCACCCTGTCCGAGATCGCCGTGCACGGTGCCGACGGCGAACCCTCGTTCGGTCAGCTCGTCGCAGACCTTCTGGGCCTTGCGCTTCGTGCGCGTGAAGATCATGGCCAGCTGCCGACCATCAGCCTGCAGGATGCGCGCGAGGAGTTCGACCTTGTCCATCGGATGCACGCGCCACACGTGCTGCTCGATCGCGTCGACGGTCGCGTTCTCGTCGCCCATGTCGGCGGCGCGCAGGTGCAGCGGATTGGTCATGTAGCGACGGGCAAGGTTGACGATCTGGCCGGGCATGGTCGCGGAGAAGAGCATCGTCTGCCGCTGGGAGGGGATCATCGCGACGATGCGCTCGACGTCGGGCAGGAAGCCCATGTCGAGCATCTCGTCCGCCTCGTCGAGCACGAGGACGCGCACATGCGACAGGTCGAGGTCGCGACGGTTCGCGAGGTCGATGATGCGCCCGGGCGTGCCGACGACGACGTCGATGCCCTTCTGCAACGCCTCGATCTGCGGCTCGTAGGCTCGCCCGCCGTAGACGGCGAGCACCCGCACCCCCTTGATCCGGCCGGCACGCTCGATGTCGGTGGCGACCTGCAGTCCGAGTTCGCGAGTCGGGCACACGACCAGGGCCTGAGGCTTGCCCTGTGCCGCTGCGGGAAGATCGCCATACTCCGGGTTGGCCGGCGCGACCATGCGCTGGAGCAGGGGGATGCCGAAGCCGAGCGTCTTGCCGGTGCCTGTCTTGGCCTGCCCGATGAGGTCGCTGCCCTTGATGGCGGACGGCAGGCACTGTGCCTGGATCGGGAACGCGTGCGTGATGCCGTCGGCGGCAAGGGCTTCGGCGATCTGGGGATCGGCGCCGAGTTCGACGAATGTGGGGGCAGTGGTGGGATCCACGGAGGAGGTCATTTGCCCTCACCCTACCCTGCGCCAATCGCTAGCCTGTCCTCACCATGACTGACCAGGCCCCGTCCCCCTTGGCGCTAGAGACCGATCCGCAGTACCGAGCCGCGGTCGTGGATCTGCTGGGTGTGCTGGCCTATGGCGAGCTGAGTGCCTTCGAGCGCATCGCCGCCGACGCATCGCTCGCTCCGACCATCGACGACAAGGACGCGCTGGCAGGCATGGCCACGGCGGAGTACCGGCACTTCGTGGCGCTGCGCGATCGACTTCGCCAACTGGGAGCGGATCCCGCCGAATCGATGGCGCCGTTTCGCCGCGCCTACGAGGAGTACCACGAGCAGACCGCGCCCAGCGACTGGCTCGAGGGCATGGTGAAGGCTTACGTGGGCGACGGCATCGGCATGGACTTCTACCGCGAGATCGCCACCTATGTCGATGAGGACACCAGAGCCCTCGTGCTCTCGGTGTGCGAGGACCTCGGTCAGTCGGGCTTCATCGTGGACCGCGTTCGCGCAGCGATTCAGGAGGATCCACGCGCCGGCGGTCGGCTGGCGCTGTGGGGACGCCGAGTGGTCGGGGAGGCCTTGTCGCAGGCCCAGCGCGTGGCAGCCGAGCGCGATGCACTGTCGACCTTGCTCGTCGGTGGTGTCGATCGCCCCGGCACGGACCTCGCGGAGATCGGGCGGATGCTCGCGCGCCTCACCGACAACCACTCGCGCCGGATGTCGGCGCTCGGTCTGGCGGCTTAGGCGAGCTCAGGCCGTCAGCCGCCGAAGCCGACGCGTCCTTTGGACGCTGCGCCCACTTCGACGTACGCGATCTTGGAGCCGGGCACGATCACGGTGCGACCGCGGTCGTCGATGAGCGTGAGGTTGCCGCCCTTCGCGAGTGCCGCCTCGACAGCCTTGATCACGTCCTCGGGAGCGTCGTTGCTGTCGAGCGCAACCTCGCGCGGTGTGTCCTGGACGCCGATCTTGATCTCCACAGCGAATCCCTTCAGGTGAGCCGGAGTCTTGAGGTCATCCGGTATTCGGTTCAAGCGTGGCAGACGCCGAATCTATTCCGTCTGCGGTGGGTGGGTCAGGGGGAAGCCGCTGATCCCGCGCCACGCCAGGGCGGCGACGAGGTCGGTGGCCTGATCGCGGGGCAGCCGGGTGGCCCCGGATCGCAGCCACCGCCGCGCGGCCACGTGCACGAGGCCCTGCATTCCGGAGGCGAGCAGCATCGCCTCCTCGTGGCTGAGCCCGGTGTCGTCGGCGATCACCGCCGCGCTCATGGTGGCGAGAGTCAGCTCCGCGGCGTCCATGCGCGCGCTGACGGCGGGCTCGTGGGCGAGGTCGCTCTCGAAGACCAGGCGGAAGGCTCCCCCCGGCTCCTCCACGAAACGGAAGTAGGCGTTGACCATGGCGCGCACGCGAGTCGCGTTGTCGCTCGTTCCCGACAGTGCCTGCCTCGCGGCCTCGAGGAGGTCGTCGACGCCGGTGTCCAGCAGTTCCAGGTACAGCTCGAGCTTGCCCGGGAAGTGCTGGTAGAGCACCGGCTTGGACACCCCGGCCCGCTCGGCGATCTCGTCCATCGACGCTGCGTGGTAGCCGACGGCGGAGAAGACCTCGAGTGCGGCAGACAGCACCTGCTGGCGGCGCTCCTCGCGCGGCAGCCGAGCAGCCCGGGCGACGTGGCTCGACGTCGACGTGGTCATGGGGTCACCCTACTCGCCAGTAACTATGAGCGCGTAGCCTTGCCGGGTGACCGACCTCGACCCCGCGACGAACCTGGCACGGCCGGCGACATCGCCGACGCCGCTGCCGACGTGGCCGCGCGAGGAACTCCGCCTGCCGTCCCGCACGCTGAGTGTCCGGCACGCGCCGGGTGCCCGTCCTGACCAGCCTGCCGCCCTGTACGTCCACGGACTCGGTGGCTCCTCGCTGAACTGGACCGACTTCATGCACGAGATGCAGCCCTTCGTCGACGGATGGGCGGTCGATGTGGGGGGATTCGGCTACTCGCCCCCGCCGCGCGATGGTGACATGTCGCCGTCCGGCCACGCGCGCGCGCTCGTCGATCTGATCGCGCATCTCGACATCGCTCCCGTGCACCTGTTCGGCAACTCCATGGGTGGTGCCGTCGCGCTGCAGCTGGCCGCGCGACGCCCTGATCTCGTGCGGAGCCTGACTCTTGTCTCACCGGCTCTTCCGTCCCTCAACCTGACCAAGCAGAACGCGCATCTGCCGGTGATCGCAGTGCCGGGCATCGGCGAGCGACTCGTGCCGAAGTTCATGGAGGCGGACGCGGAGAGCCGCGTGAAGGGCAGCATTGATGTCACGTATGCGGACCCCACTCGCGTCGCCCCCGAGCGACTGCAGGAGGCAGCGGACGAGACGCGTGAGCACGATCGGCTGCCCTACGCATCGGACGCATTCCTGCGCTCGCTGCGCGGACTTCTGCGCACGTTCACCGACATCGGGCCGAATCGCCCGTGGAAGCTTGCTGAGCGTGTCGTGTGCCCGACGCTCGTCGTCTACGGCCGCAAGGACCCTCTCGTCGACTCGCGCAGCGCGCATCGCGTCACCAAGCACTTCAAGGATGCACACGTGGTTGTCCTGCCGGACAGCGGGCACGTTGCGCAGATGGAGCATCCCGAGTTCGTGCGCGCGGCCTGGGAGCGATTCATTCTCTGACGTGCGGTTCGCCTGATGGCGATCTCGACGTACGCGGCGACCATCACTGTCAAGTCGGGCATCCACAGCCCCGTCGCTGTCCACAGGAGCGCATGAGGCTGTGGCGCGGTGGTCACATCCGGACTTAGCGTCCTTGACATGTCCACTGCTGTCTCTGTCGAGGATCGCGTTCGTGCGCGCGTACGTGCGCGTGGCATCGATCCGCTTCGTGAGCCGTCTGCCGTGCGCAGCCTGGTCGACGAGGTGCTCGCAGAGCTCATCGTCGACGAGGACATCGAGGGTGCGGCTACTGCCGCGTTCCATGCCATCGCAGGGTTCGGCCCCCTTCAGCCCTATCTCGACGATCCACAGGTCGAGGAGCTGTGGATCAACGCACCGGGTCGGGTCTTCGTCGCTCGGGGTGGTCGGAGCGAGCTGACGACCGTCGTGCTCGAGGCCGCGGAGGTCCGTGATCTCGTGGAGCGGATGCTGCGCGTGTCTGGACGACGCCTCGACCTGAGCTCGCCCTTCGTCGACGCGATGCTCCCCGATGGCAGCCGCCTGCACGTCGTGATCCCGGACATCACGCGCGAGCACTGGGCCATCAACATCCGTCGATTCGTCGTGCGAGCGCGCCACGTGGGTGACCTTGCGGAGATCGGGGTGCTCAGCGCGAAGGCTGCCGAGTTCCTCGACGCGTGCGTGCTGGCCGGGCTCAATGTCGTCGTGGCCGGTGGCACGCAGTCGGGCAAGACGACCTTCCTGACGGCGCTACTCGGATCCGTCCCCGCGACCGAGCGCATCATCACCTGTGAGGAGGTGTTCGAACTCCGACTCGATCATCCCGACCACGTCGCCCTGCAGACCCGCGCACCGAGCCTGGAGGGCACAGGTGCCGTACCACTGCGCCGCCTCGTGACGGAGGCGCTGCGCATGCGACCCACCCGGTTGGTGGTGGGCGAGGTGCGGCAGGCGGAGGCCCTTGACCTGCTCATCGCCATGAACAGCGGAATGCCCGCCATGGCCACGCTGCATGCCAACAGCGCACGTGAGGCCGTCACCAAGCTCTGCACCCTGCCCCTCCTTGCTGGCGCGAACATCGACGCGAGCTTTGTGATCCCAACCGTGGCGGGGTGCATCGACATCGTCGTGCACCTCGGCATGGAGGCCGCCGGGCGGCGGGTCCGTGAGATCAGTGCCGTCACCGGGAGGGCGGAGAGCGGTGTCATCGAGATGTCGCCACTCTTCTGCGACGTCGACGGAGTACTCACACGCCGGGACGGATTCCCTCCGCATCGAGATCGTTTCGCATCTGCGGGCATTGACGTCACCGCACTCCTCGCGGGCCGAGCGTCATGACGGCTACGACCCTGCTCGGCGCTCTCACCGGTCTCCTCGCCGCCACCGGGGTGATCGTCGTCCTCCGAGCCATCACGGGATCCCCGGTCGTAGCCCGTCGCCGTGAGTCGAGGCTCGCCGCACTGCTCGCTGGTGCGGGCCTGTCGCGCTTCTCGCCCGCAACCCTGGTGGCGGGGAGCATCGGTGCCGCGGTGACCGTGTCCGCCATCGTCCTCGCGGCCACGGGGCTGGTTGTCGCGGCTGCCATGGCCGGGTCGACGGCGGCGGTGATGCCCACCCTGATCGTGCGACGCCGGGCGCGCACGCATGCGACGGCGGCGCGGGCAAGCTGGCCCGAGGCCGTGGACTCCCTGGCTGCAGGCATTCGTGCCGGCCTGTCGCTCCCCGATGCGGTGTCGGCCCTGGCGACGAGTGGCCCGGCACCGCTTCGTGCCGCATTCGGTGCCGCGGCCCTGGAGTACCGCGCAACGGGAAGCTTCGAGTCGGCACTCGACACTCTGGCCGACGAGGCGCGCGATGCCGTCGCCGATCGTGTGGTGGCTGCGCTGAGACTGGGGCGGGAGGTGGGCGGCACCACGATCGGCGACATCCTGCGCACCCTGTCCACCATGCTCCGGGAGGATGCGCGGCTGCGCGCGGAGATCCGCGGCCGGCAGAGCTGGACGGTGTCCGCGGCCCGCATGGCCGTTGCGGCCCCGTGGCTCACGCTGGTGCTCCTGAGCACGCGCCCGGAGGCTGTCACGGCGTACTCGACCCCGGCGGGGGCCGTCGTCATCGTGCTCGCCGGCGTGATGTCCGCCGTGGCCTATGCCCTCATGCTGCGCATGTCACGCCTGCCTGACCTGCCGAGGCTCGCATCATGACCCCGTCTTTCGCCGGTGCCCTCGTCGGAATCGCCGCAGCTGGTGCGCTGCTGCTCATGGCATCGTGGGTACGGGCGCGGCGCCCGCTTCCGCTTGCGGATCGCATCGGCCCCTACTGCGGTATCCCCGGTCACACCGTGGTGATCGACCGTGGTGATCGGTGGTCACGGTGGAGGGGATTCGAAGGAGATCGGCGCGCTCGGCGCCCGCGCTCCGTCCGTCAGTCGGCGGTGATCGGTGCGCTCATCGGCGCGGCCTTCGCCGGGCTGCTGACGGTTCAGGAGCCGAGCCTGCCGGCTCTGCTTGCCCTCGGTGGCGTTGGTGCCGTCGGCGGAGTGTGGGCGGCAGACATACACGCCCGCGTGCGAGCTCGTCGACGTGAGCGCGCGATCGAGGAGCAGGTGCCGGTGCTGGCCGACCTGCTCGCCCTAGCGGTGTCGGCGGGTGCGCCGCCGATGACAGCCCTGGAAGGCGCTGCACGGCACGTCACCGGGCCGCTCGGCGAGGACGTCGGTGCAGCTGTCGACCGGGTGCGTGCAGGGGAGGCAGTCGAGACGGTCTTGACGGATCTCAGCGATGGCGCGCCCTCGCTGCGTCGTCTCGTCGACGCGATCCTCGTTGCCCTCGACCGTGGCAGCCCGCTCGCCGACGTGCTGCGCGCCCAGGCGCTGGACTCCCGGGCCGACGAGCGCCGCCGCCTGATGGAGTCCGCTGGTCGCAAGGACGTCGCGATGCTGGTGCCGATCGTGTTCCTCGTTCTTCCCAGCGTCGTCATCATCGCCGTCTTCCCGGCACTGCGCGCCCTCGAGGTGGTCGTGCCGTGACCATCTCGCGAACGTCACCACACAGGACAGGCCGACCCATCACCCGAGAGGTTGAACGAACATGAGAATCCGCTCGTACCTGCGTACCCTGCTGCTCAATGCCGATGACCGAGGTGACGTCCCCGGCTGGGTATTGGTAAGCGTCATGACCGCCGGCCTCGTCACCGCTCTCTGGGTGGTCGCCGATGATCAGCTGACCTCGGTGCTCGGTCGCGCCATCGGCTCCGTGACGGCTCCCTGACCCTGATCATGCGCCACGCCCTCATGATCAGGGTCCGCTGTGTGATCAGGGTCCGCTGTGATCGGGGTAGCGCGGTGGTCGAGTTCGTTCTCGTCGCGCCGTTGCTCCTGCTCCTCCTCGTCGCCCTTCTGCAGTTCGCCCTCGTGCTGCATGTCCGTGCCACGTTGACGTCGGCAGCGGCGGAGGGAGCCCGCGCGGCTTCGCTGGCGGGAGCCGACGCTGAAGCGGGAGTACGTCGTACGGCACTCCTGCTCGAGGACACGGTTGCGAACGGGGTAGTGCGGGATATCCGGGCAGGCGCGTCGGTCGTGGGCCCGATCGACGTCATGGTCGTGCGCATCGACGCCCACCTGCCGCTCGTCGGGCTGCTTGGCCCAGCCGCCTTGTCGGTCGAGGGGCGCGCGTTGATCGAGGGCTGGACGTGATGACGAAGGAGCACGGATCTGCACTCTCCGACCGTGGATCTGCGCTCTCCGACCGCGGATCTGCGCTGATCGAGTTCATCGCTCTGGGCGTCGGCATCCTGGTGCCCTTGGCCTACCTCGCCCTGGCCGCGTCTGCCGTGCAGGCCGGTGTGTTCGCCAGCACCCAGGCAGTGCGAGAGGCAGGTCGTGCCTTCGTGACGTCGGCGACCGCGGCGGAGGGCATCTCCCGAGCGGGAGTAGCGGCTCGCCTCGCCTTCGACGACCACGCCATCGACCTGCCGGCCGACGCGCTGCGGGTGACGTGCGTGGGCGGGCCCTGCCTCACCCCTGGCAGCGAGGTGCTCGTCGAGCTCGACTGGCAGGTCCCGCTGCCCTGGCTGCCGGTCGACCTCGCCGGATCCGCTCCTGCTCTCGTGCCGATCAGCGCAGACCACCGGATTCCGGTCGACGACTTCCGCGGGCTTCCGACGTGACGCACGAGGAGCAGCCGGGCTGCCCTCGCGGCATGTGCTCGGATGACGGCAGTGTCCTCGTCCTCGGTCTGGTTGCCGTCGTGGTGTGCATGCTTGCCCTCGTCGTCGGCGTGGATGCCTCGGCCGCCTTCCTGCAGCGCCGCTCCTTGGTGGCGCTTGCCGACGCCAGCGCGATCGCGGGTGCGCAGGGCATCGACCTCGACGTCTACTACCAAGAGGGCGCCTCGGCCTCGACGGGACTCGATGCGCGCAGCGTCGCCCAGCGCGTGACGACCTTCCTCGCGGCCGCGCAGTCCGCGCGCGGTGCCGCGCCGGATCGGCCGACCGTCGAGGGCCTTCGTCTGGAGCGGGTGTCGATGGATGACCGCACGGTTGTAGTGCGCCTCAGCGCGCCCTTGCGACTGCCGTTCCTCTCCGCCCTGGGCGACCGAGCCATCACCGTGGAGTCGAGGGCGCGGCTGGCATACCGTGCCGCGGGGGGCTGATCCCGGCCCGTACCCTTGACCCACCATGGCTGACATCGAACTCGGCGAGCGTCTCGCCGCCCTCCAGACCACCATGGGCAGCATCGAGGCCGTCCTCGACCTGCCCGCGCTCCGCGAGCAGGTGGCTGCGCTCGAGGCGGAGGCCAGTGCCCCGGACCTCTGGGACGACCAGGCGAACGCCCAGGCGGTCACGTCTCGGCTGTCGTTCGTCCAGGGCGAGTTGCGCAAGGTGGGCGCTCTCCGCACCCGACTCGACGATCTCCCCGTCCTGTTCGAGCTCGCCGAGGATGAGGGCGACGCTGGTGCCCTGGCCGATGCCATGGTCGAACTGGAGTCTGTTCAGTCCGCGATCGACGAGATGGAGGTGCGCACGCTGCTGTCGGGGGAGTACGACTCCCGCGAGGCCTTCGTCACCATCCGCTCCGGCGCTGGCGGCGTCGATGCAGCCGACTGGGCCGAGATGCTCCTGCGCATGTACACCCGCTACTGCGAGCGCCACGGCTGGCCGTACGAGGTCAACGACACCTCGTACGCCGAGGAGGCCGGAATCAAGTCAGCCACCTTCCATGTGAAGGTGCCGTATGCCTACGGCACTTTGTCCGTCGAGCAGGGCACCCACCGCCTGGTGCGCATCTCGCCGTTCGACAACCAGGGTCGTCGTCAGACGTCCTTCGCCGAGGTGGAGGTCATTCCCGTGGTCGAGCAGACCGACCACATCGACATCCCCGACGACGAGATCCGCGTCGACGTCTACCGCTCGTCCGGACCTGGCGGCCAGGGTGTCAACACGACGGACTCCGCGGTTCGCATCACGCACCTGCCCACGAACATCGTGGTGTCCTGCCAGAACGAGCGGTCTCAGCTGCAGAACAGAGCGTCGGCCATGGCCGTCCTGCAGTCCAAGCTGCTCGAGCGCCGTCGCCAGGAGGAGCAGGCACGCATGGACGCCCTCAAGGGGGATTCCGCTGGCTCGTGGGGCAACCAGATGCGGTCGTACGTGCTCCACCCGTACCAGATGGTCAAGGACCTCCGCACGGAGCAGGAGACCGGCAACACGGCGTCCGTGCTCGACGGCGAGATCGACGCCTTCGTGGAGGCCGGTATCCGCTGGCGCAAGCAGTCCGCGGCGAACGCCTAGGCCTCCGGGCTCCTGTTAGCCTCGTGGCGTGATCCTCTTCGACCACGTCACCAAGGTCTACGCCAACCAGCAGCGCCCCGCTCTGGATGACGTCTCCCTGGAGATCGAGAAGGGCGAGTTCGTCTTCCTCGTGGGACCGTCCGGGTCGGGCAAGTCGACCTTCCTGCGGCTGGTCCTGCGCGAGGAGCAGCCGACCAAGGGCCAGGTGTGGGTCCTGGGCAAGGAGCTGAACCGGCTCTCCAACTGGAAGATCCCTGCCCTCCGCCGCCAGATCGGCACCGTGTTCCAGGACTTCCGCCTGCTGCCGAACAAGACGGTCGCGGAGAACGTGGCATTCGCCCTCGAGGTGATCGGCAAGCCCTCCGCGCACATCAAGAAGGTCGTGCCCGAGGTTCTCGAGGTCGTGGGCCTGGAGGGCAAGGAGGGCCGACGCCCGGATGAGCTCTCCGGCGGTGAGCAGCAGCGCGTGGCGATCGCCCGCGCCTTCGTCAATCGACCGATGATCCTGATCGCCGACGAGCCGACGGGCAATCTCGATCCGGGCACATCCGTGGGCATCATGAAGCTGCTCGACCGCATCAACCGGCTCGGCACCACGGTGGTCATGTCCACGCACGACTCCCAGATCGTCGACCAGATGCGTCGTCGCGTCATCGAGCTCGACGGCGGGCACGTGGTGCGCGACCAGTCCCGCGGTGTGTACGGGTACGCGCGATGAGAGCGACCTTCGTCGCCAGCGAGGTCGGCAACGGCCTGCGGCGCAATCTCACCATGACACTGGCGGTCATCATCACCGTCGCCGTGTCGCTGGGGCTGTTCGGCGCGAGCCTGCTTGTCCGCGCCCAGGTGTCGACCATGAAGGACTTCTGGTTCGACAAGGTCGAGGTATCGATCTTCCTGTGCAGCAAGGGCAGTGACACCCCCTCATGTGCCGGTGGTGCCGTCACGGCGGCCCAGCGCGACCAGATTAAGTCCGATCTCGAGGGCCTGCGCCCACTGGTCGAGGAGATCTACTACGAGTCGAAGGCCGAGGCATACGAGCGCTTCAAGGAGCAGTTCAAGAACTCGCCGATCGTCGACAACGTCACTGAGAGCGCGCTCCCGGAGTCCTTCCGCGTGAAGCTGTCCGACCCGACGCAGTACGACGTCGTGGCTTCGGCGTTCGAAGGCAGGCCCGGCATCGAGCAGGTCAACGACCAGAGGAAGGTGCTCGACAAGTTCTTCCAGATCCTCGGCGGCCTGCAGTTGATCGCCCTGCTGATCGCGCTGGTCATGCTGGTGGTCACCGTCCTGCTCATCGTCAACACCATGCGCGTGGCCGCGTTCAGTCGTCGACGTGAGACCAGCATCATGCGTCTCGTCGGGGCGTCGAACTTCTACATCCAGCTGCCGTTCCTGCTGGAGGCGGCGCTCGCGGCGGCCATCGGTGCCGTTCTGGCCATCGGCGGTCTCGTTCTCATGAAGACGATCATCGTTGACGGAGTGCTGGCACCCTCCTTCCAGTTCACCGCCTTCGTCGGCTGGGATGCGATCTGGGCCATTGCGCCGATCATGCTGATCACGGGCATCGCCCTGGCCGGGCTTGCGGCGTTCTTCACGCTCCGCAAGTACCTCCGGGTGTGACCGGCGGCCTGACCGAGCCGCTCCCGCAGACACGGCGGGGGTGGATCGGCCTCGTCATCACGGGCATCCTCTTCGCCATCGCATTCTTCCTGGTGGTGCGTTTCTACGACGCCGAGGGCGGCAGTTCCGTGCAGGGCGGACTCGGGGAGTCGGCTGAGTCGGGCATCATCTTGTCGATCGAGCCCGACAGCATCGACCCGAACACGAATGTGTCCGAACTGCACCTGTCGTTCGGAGCGGAGGGCAGCGAGTACGTCGGTACGGATGGTCGCCTGCTCGACAACCTGAGGATCACGATCGCCACCACGGACGGGCTCGACGAGATCAAGTTCCCGGCCGGCACAGTGCTCAGCGAGCATGTCGTCGACGTGCGACTTGATGGCGAGGAGGCGACCTATCCCTTCGACACCCATGCTGGGTACGCGCTCTTCATGGCCGATACCTACGAGCGCAAGAGCGACGGCTCGATCACGTCCAACGCCGCTGTGCCGATCGGTATTCAGGCCGGTGGGGGCGTCAACGGGTGGAACACGGCCTTCACCCTGCCGACGGACTTCGCGGAGAACCAGGCAGTCTCGGTGGAGTTCACCCGCGCGTTCTCGACGAAGATCTTCGCGATCCTCATCATCGTCATCGCCGGCATCCTGGCGCTGCTCTCGCTGACGACGGCAGCGTTGGTCTGGGCCGACCGCAGGCCGGCGGAGGCGGCGCTCCTGGGTTGGACGGGCGCTCTGCTTTTCGCGCTGCCGCTCCTGCGCACCTACCTGCCGAATGCGCCGCCGTTCGGGGCGTCGATCGACATGTACGCGTACCTGTGGTTCATCCTCGCCGCAGGTGCGGCCGCGATCATGGTCGTGCTCGGATGGAACCACCAGCGCTTCCACGAGCGCCAGCAGGCCGAGCGGGAGCGCGCAGCCTCGAGCGCGCTGGAGCCCTCGCGTGACGGTGGTCCCCATGCCTCGTGAGAAGGGGCGCAAGCTGATCGCCCAGAACAAGAAGGCGCGGCACGACTACTCGATCGAGGATGTCTATGAGGCCGGTCTCGTCCTGACCGGTACGGAGGTGAAGTCGCTGCGCGCGGGGCGAGCGAATCTGACCGATGGCTTCGCGACGGTGGATGACGGAGAGGTGTGGCTGCGGGGTATCCACATCCCGGAGTACACGCAGGGCACCTGGACGAATCACGAACCCCGTCGCGCCCGCAAGCTGCTCCTGCGCAAGGAGGAGATCAGCCGCATCATCGGCAAGGTGAAGGACTCTGGTGTGACCCTCGTTCCGCTGGCCCTGTACTTCCACGACGGATACGCCAAGGTGGAGATCGCCGTGGCACGCGGGCGCAAGAACTACGACAAGAGGCAGGCCATCGCCGAGCGCGAGTCCAAGCGCGAGGCGGAGCGCGCCACGGGTAGGCGAACCAAGGGCATCGACTGAGGGTCAGAACGGCGGCGGATCGGGATCCTGCGCACCGGGCAGGATCGGTGTCGGTGGAACCTCGTAGATGCGCGCCGCCGGGGATCGCCAGGTGCACGCGCCGTCGACCCGCGATTCGATGATCTGCCAGCCGGTGTGCGTCTTGAGTTGGTGGTGCCGCACGCAGAGCGCCCCTAGATTGGCCCGATCGGTAGGACCGTCGTCCTCCCATGGGCGGGCGTGGTCGATCTGGCACCGCGACGCCCGGCGCGTGCACCCGGGGAAGCGGCAGGTCGCATCGCGATCGATGATGTAGTCGCGCAGGGAATCGGTGACCTGGTAGCGACGGCGCCCGCGATCGACCAGAGCTCCCGTCTGCGGATCGGTCAGCAGTCGACGCATGGTCACCGGCAGGGCGGGGTCGCGCAGCAACGCGCGGATCGTCTCGGCGGTGACGAGGTGCTGAATGCCGCCCGTGCAGGAGACGACGGCCGGTGAGTTGGCAGCACCGACCAGGCTGGCGAGGTCGATGACGACCTGTATCTCGGTGGCGCCGGCGGAGGTCGCGGCAGCGGATGCCGTGCCACTGTTGCGCGCTGCGGTGCTGTCAGCCGCCGCGATCGTGCTATGGCAGAGCGCCTCGACGAGTGCCCGCGCACGGCGCTGGCCCCGGGTCGCATCGTCGTCGGTATGGACATGGGCGGCGCGTGACTCGAGAGCGCACTGCAGGCGTGCGGCATCCACTGCGGGCAGCCAGGCCTCCATCAGGGCCAGGCCGTCGTCGGCCTCCCGGAACCGCACGTCGATGCCGGTGGCCATCCGCCTCTGGCGCTCCTCGGCCCCTGCGGCGTCGATGCGCATCACGGCCCCCCGGGCGCGGGTGCGCGTGCGCTCGACAGTGCTGCGGAGTGCGGTGGGCAGCACCAGATCCTCAAGCTCGTGGCACTTGCGCAGGGCCTCAGCGCGGGTGTGGGCATCGTCCGGCGAATCTCGTACCGGGTGCTGCTCCGTCAGCAGCAGTGCACCCTCGAACCGGCGTGCCTGCTCGGCCATGACGACGGCATGCTCGTAAGTGACATCGCCGGCCTCCAGAGCCGCGAGCGTGCGCGGCAGGGCGTTCCACAGCATGCGCGCGACCGCGAGGCGTGCGGCAGCCTGGCTGGGCGTCAGCCGCAGCTCCAGTGCGATCTCCTCGCGCGCGATGTCGGGAATACGGACGCGGACGGTGCGACCGCTCGCCGTGCGGCTGAGGGCGACGACCTCACCCCGAGTCGTTGCGCCGGCGAGGTCGACGATGGCCCGCACCTGGGCCCCGGCCAGGCGCGCGGACTCGCGCTGGAGGGCCGCGAGTGCGCCGAGCCGCTCATCCCTCGACACCTCGAGGGGGGCCAGGCTCTCGAGCGAGCGGAGCCGTCGGATTCCCATGACCCGAACGTACGTGGGGGGTCTGACATCCGATCCGACGTTTGGCCCCGACCGGGAAGGGGCGTACCATCGAATTGGGCCCTCGGGTCGTTGGCAATTCCAGTGACAATTCCATAGGGGGTGACAGGTTTCGACGGACAGATGTTTCGACCGGAGAAGCGTGCCGAGAAGCCAAGGTGATCTCGTTAAGAATCCTTGGAAACCAATAACTGCCAACACTAAGCAGTCTGCTGACGCTTACGCCCTCGCGGCCTAAGCACTAGATCAGCCGTCAGCCCGATGCGTCCCCGAGTCGGGAGCTGGCGTCGCTAGGGGACTCACCAAGCCCTCCGGTCACGGGAGGGGGCGGAACACCAAACAGTGGCTGGACCGCCCGGGGCAGTGCCGCACGAAGCCCCGGGGTCGAGAAGCGACAGCGCGGCTACGCACGTAGAAGAACGCAAGGAGCCTGCACGGACCCGGGTTCGATTCCCGGCACCTCCACGACGATAGTCATACGAAAGAGGGAAGGGGAAAGCGCTAGCGCTCTCCCCTTCCCTCTTTCGTCGTGGTGGGCGTGCTTGCCGTCAGTGCACGTGTCTGGTTCGCGTCGCCCAGCCATCAGCGGCCGGAGTCGTGCAGGGGTCCGTGGCGTGGCAGGCGGACAGGAATGGGTATCCGTCATTGACTCGGGGTCGAAGATCTCGTACGGCGAGCCTGCCGTATCCGCTCCACCGCCGTCACCCGATGCTGGCGCGGGGCGGCTGCTATCCGCCGCGGCGGTAGCGGAGTAGCCGAGGTGAGCGGTCGCCGTGAGTACTCCTGGGAGTACGAGCGTCAGGAGTGTCCTCACCTCGGGAGTCTTGCGCACCATGACCGGGAGCCTTGAGCGCAGTGACCCCGCGCGCCCGGCAACGGACTTCTGCCCCCGACCGTCGTGCCAGACTGATGCCATGGCCGAGACCCCGAACGACGACATCAAGGAGCGCATGCGCCTGGCCCTGGAGGCCAAGAACAAGAAGTCCTCCAAGAACACGCCCCACGGCACCACCCCGACGGAGGAGAAGGGGCAGGAGCACGCCGACCGGGCTGGTGGCAAGCGGGAGTTCCGCCGCAAGTCGGGCTGAGGCCCACCCCGCCGGGTCGCCCGAGGGGCAGGCCCGTGTGATCATGGCGCCGTGGAGCGAGCCGGAGGATCGACGCTGGGGCGTGTCCTCGCCTGCGCCCTCCTCGTGATCGGCATCGCCGTCATGCACCACCTGGTCGTGACGGGGTGCTCCACGGCGACGAGTGGCCATGAGCAGGCGCACTCCGCCCACCTCCCGGATTCCTCGCCTGCCGTGACCGTCGACGGACTCGGCGAGGCTCCCGTGGACGATGCCCCCGCGGCGGCCCTGTGTCTGGCCGTGATCCTCGCCGGCTGGCTCGTGACTCCGTTCGTCCGGGTCTGGCGCGTGTGTCGCGAGACCGACATCGGTGAGCGAGCCAGCGCTCGAGCAGTCGTCGGCGTTCCTGCGTGGCCCCCTGACCTCGTGTTCCTGTCTGTCAGTCGGACGTGACGACGAGCCGCTTGCGGCTCGATCGTCCCCTTTCCATGACTCCAGACAGGATTCCCCGATGACCTCACGCATGACCCTCGCACGCAAAGCGGTGCCGCTGGGTGCCCTATTGATCACCGGCGGCCTCCTGCTGGCCGCCTGCTCGAGTGATTCGAGTGCTCACGGCGGGGCGCACGACTCGATGTCCGAGGAGCAGATGACCTCGGAGCAGATGGACCAGGCGACGGCAGATCAGCCGGGTGTGAGCCCGGCGGATGTGATGTTCGCGCAGATGATGATCCCGCACCACGAGCAGGCGGTGGTGATGGCCGACCTCGCCGACTCCCGGGCCAGCGCCCCCGTCATCGTCGACCTCGCCCGCGAGATCAAGGGTGCGCAGGCTCCCGAGATCGACTTGATGAGCTCCTGGCTCGAAGCATGGGGAGCGGAACGGATGTCGTCCGATGACGCGATGGGCGCGCACGGCTCGCACGGGATGGCCGGCATGCTCAGCGAGGAGCAGCTCGCCGCTCTCGCGCAGGCTCAGGGCGCTGAGTTCGACGCCCTGTTCGCGCAGGCGATGATCGAGCACCACCAGGGCGCGGTGCAGATGGCGCGCGACGTGCTCGAGGACGGTGCGGATCCTGACGTCGCCGCCCTGGCACGCGAGATCATCGTCACCCAGGAGAAGGAGATCCTGCAGCTGCAGTCCTTCCTCGGCGGCGAGGAGAGCTCCGCCGCGGCGGCAACGGTGCCGGTGGCACCAGCTCTCGCGCACGTGCACGGAGCCGTCGTCGACGACGGCGACCTCGTCGTCGGCACGCACGACGGCGTGCACCGCATCAGCATCGCGACCGGGCAGTCGACGCGCGTGGGCTCCTCGCAGGACGACTTCATGGGGTTCACCGGGCAGGTGTCCGGCACTCTCGTGGCGAGCGGGCACCCCGGCCCGGGCTCGGAACTGCCCAACCCCCTGGGGCTGCTCGCCAGTGATGATGGGGGCGCGACGTGGGAGGTGCGCAGCCTGCTCGGCGAGGTGGACTTCCACGGCCTGGCCGTGAACGCAGACCAGATCGTGGGCTGGGACACCCGCGGGCCGTTGCAGTGGTCCACCGACGGCGGCCGGAACTGGACGGAGGGCCCGGTGCTCACGCCGACCTCCCTCGCGTGGTTCGGGGACGACGTCTGGCTGGCGACCCCCGATCAGGGGCTGGTCACCTGGCGCCCGGGCGATCCGGACGTCACCGCGGTAGACGCTCCCGGCGTCCTGGTCGCATCGTCGTCTGACGGGACGGCGCTCTGGCGGGTCGACATCGACGGCACCGTGCATCGCACCGCGGACGGATCAGCATGGGAGCAGGTCGGTTCGGTGACGAGCATCGAAGCTCTCGCGGCCGACGCCGATCGCGCTTACGCCGTCACGGCAACGGGGCTCCAGATCGTGCCCTGAGCGAAGCGAGGTGAGGGCTCGAGCATGACGAAGGGGGAGGCCCGCTGGGTGCGGACCTCCCCCTTCGTGCGGGAAGGATCAGGGAGCGAAGGGCAGGAGCACGCCGTTGATGCCGTGCGCGACCTGCTTGTTGCCCTCGTTGATGTCGACCTTGCTCAGGATGACCTTCGGGTTGGGCAGCTTCGGCGCGTAGTCGCCGAGGATGATGGCTGGCTTGTCGGTGACCTTCACCTTGATGGTCTTGCCGGAGACGGCAGTATCGAGCGCCTTGCCGTTGGCCTTCAGCGCATCCTGCGACAGGATCGTGGCACCGGGCACGACGTGGTAGAGCAGCACCTGCTCGACGGTGTCGACGCCCAGCCCGGCGACGGCCTTGAAGGCGCCCGCCTCGGTGGTGACCTTCTTGCCCGTCAGGGCCGAGGCGAGGTTCATGAAGGCCTGGTCGGTCGGTGCGAAGACGGTCAGGGCCGTCTTGCCGTCGGCGAGGAGCGCGACGCTGGACTTGGGCTTGGCAGCGAGGACGGTCTCAGCTGCCTTCGTCAGGATGTCGAAGTCGGCGTAGTCGCGGTCGAGCGCGGACTGGCCGACCTTCAGGACGGTTGCCAGTGAGGTCTCGCCTTCAGCGGCGCTGGCGGCGGGGGCGAGGGCGGTCGCGCCGATGAGGGCAGCGGCGCCGACGATGGCGGCTCGCATGATCGATGTGCGCATGGTCTCTCCTTGGGTCGGTGCTTCAGAACCCGCCCCGGCTGGGACGGTGTTGCCTGTACTTCGGAGGCCAGGGCCCCCGTGGATGCGCGGATTGGCGAATTTCTGGCGCGAAAACTTTTCTCGCCTCACGTGCATCCATATGTGGCCACCGGAGAGAAAGAGTGCCGGAGGGCGGAGTGCCCTGATCAGGGGACGAGCGGGTGGAAGGAGGGCAGGCAATGGCTGACTGGGCCATGCATACTGGCGTGAGCGTCCTGCCCGTGCGCCACCGAGGATCCGTGAGGGGGTCAGCCTTGTCCCTGGAGCCCGTGACCGTCGATCCCGAGGCGGCCACCGCTGCGGCCTTCGCCGCGGGCGACGAGGCCGGCCTCGCTGATGCCTACCGGCGCTGGGGCGCCCTCGTCCACACGGTGGCCCTGCGCAGCGTCGGCAATGAGGCGGACGCCGCCGACATCACCCAGGCGGTGTTCGTGAGCGCGTGGCGGGGCCGGGCGGGGTTCGATCCCGAGCGCGGCGCACTGCCGGCGTGGCTGATCGCCATCACCCGCAGGCGCATCGCCGATCACTGGGCGGACAGGTCGCGCCACGCGCGCCGTGTCGAGGCCGTGGCTGCGAGCGAGGTCGACGAGCCGGTGGAGACGCCGGTGGACGGCCTGATCGATCGCGTGCTGCTGGCCGACGAGCTGGCGAGGCTGGGGGAGCCGCAGCGCCGGATCATGGACCTCGCCTTCTTCCAGGATCTCACCCACGCGCAGATCGCGAGCCTGCTTGACCTCCCGCTCGGCACGGTCAAGAGTCACATCCGCCGGTCACTGGAGCGACTGCGCGCGCGATTGGAGGTGGACCGTGTCGCATCTTGATGAAGCCGATCTCGCCCTGATCGCGATGGGGGAGCCGGCCAGCGCTGCCGACGAGCGGCACCTGGTCGCGTGCGCGCGCTGCCGAAGCCGCGTCGACCAGCTCTCCGCCGTGGTGGCCACCGCGCGCACGATCACCGACGATGACCGCCCGGTGACGCCTCCTGCGTCGGTGTGGGAGGGCATCGTGGCGGAGGTGGGCCTGGCTGATCCGTCGACGGATGCCCCGGTGGTGTCGCTGGATCAGGCTCGCCGTCGGCGCCGGCCGGCGCTGTGGTGGCTCGCGGCTGCAGCTGCCGTCGGCGTCGTGGTCGGATCCGTCGTGACGACGGCGACGACGGACTTCGGCACGACGACTCCGGACATCGTGGCCAGTGCCGAGCTCGAGCCGGTCGAGGACTCTGCCTACCGAGGCACCGCATCGGTCGAGAGCCGAGGGTCCGACGCCGTGCTGCGGGTGTCGGTGCCCGGACTGCCGGCCGTGGACGACGGCTACTACGAGGTCTGGATGGCGTCCTCTGATGCCGCGACCATGGTGGCGATCGGCACGCTGAATCCGGGCGAGGAGGCCGTGCTGCGCCTTCCGGCCGGGATGGAGATGACGGACTTCCCGCTGGTCGACGTCTCCGTCGAGCACTTCGACGGAGACGCCGGTCACAGTGCGGTCAGCGTCGTGCGGGGCCTGCTGCCGGCGTGAGGCCGTGCGCGCTGGCAGCTGCTGTCCACGAGCGAGCGCTTGCGCTCTCCCCCTTCTCTCTATCTCGAATCAGTGCTACATCGAAGAATCATTTCGAACTACAGGCCCGGGCAGCTCTGTGGTGAGTTTGCACTTGAGTTGGTGCCATTGGGGCAAGTGGTGATCGAGAAGGTTGCCCCGACGAAGAGGCCTGCACGGACCCGGGTTCGACTCCCGGCACCTCCACAAATACGAAGACCCAGGGTTGATCCCCTGGGTCTTCGTATTTGTGTTCAGTTAAGCCCGCGACTTGCCCACCACGGCAGGCTTTGCGGCCGGCTTCTTGACCGGCTTGGCCTTAGCCGTGACCTTGACCTTTAGGTAGTAGGCCTTTCCTGCAGGAGTGGTCATGCGCATCATGAACGTGCCAGCGCGCGATGCCTTGAACGCGGGCAGTTTCATGCGGCCCTTCGAGTTGGTGAGACCTGAGCCGATTCGGACAAAGCTCGGAGTCTTCGCTCGAGTCTGACCCGTCGAACTAATGTCGACAGTGATGACCGTGTTCGCAGGCAGACCGCCGATGACCGGTGCAACCGGGGTGCCTACCGCAACGTTAGCCGTCGGGGCTGAAGCCGCGTTTGTTGAGACAGGTGCCACGACCGACACCAGCACCGTCTTGGCGGCATCGGAGTCCGAAGGCAGACCCACGCCCGACGGTGCTGCCGCCACCTCAATCTTGAGGTAGTAGGTGCGGCCCTTCCCATCCGAGAGCGCGATCGTGTAGACACCGGCCTCAGTAGCCTGGAAGGCCGGAACAGTTGCCTGACCGGACGCATTGCTGGTGGTAACTCCGAGCGGAGTTGCAGTTCGGCCTCCCAAGCTCACCGAAGCGGTGAACGTGGAGCTAGACGGCAGTCCCTGAGCGACCGGGGCAACAGCAGCACCGGAGATCACGCTGACGCTAGGAGCACTGGCCGGATCGGTTGACACCGGCTTAGTCACCTCAACGACGGTGGCCTTCGCGGCATCCGTGCCCGACAGGACAGTCAGCGAGTCCAAGTCGGAAGCAGTGGAAACTGCGGTGACCACGGAGTTGCTCGGTACCTGCACGACCGAAGTTGATGAAGGTGTCGCCGAGACAGAGCCCGAACCGGAACTCCCGCTGGAATTCCCTGAACCGCTGCCTGAGCCGCCACCCGGCTCGATACCTGCGGCGGCTAGATAGGTGAATCCGCGCACACTCGATGCGGACTGCCCATCACTGTTCGTGACAGTCACGTTCACTGCACCAGCCGAACCTGCCGGCGTGGTTGCGGTGATCGAGGTGGATGAAACAAGAGTCACGTTAGTTGCAGCGACACCACCAACAGTGACCCCGAAAAGCCCACCGGAGGTGAAGTTGGTACCGGTAATCGTGATCTCCGTACCACCAGCGGTCGTTCCCGAAGACGGAGAAACCCCTGAGAGCGACCTATCACTAACAACCTCGATGGTGACCCGGTCGGAGGAGTAGGTGCCCCCTGCGTTGGTGGCATTGAGACTGAATGTGTAGGTGCCGACAGCGCTCGGTGTGCCCGATACAACTCCAGTTTGCGAATTCAGAGTCAATCCGGCGGGCATGGTTGCGCTCGAAGTGCGTACTTGAACTCTAGTGCGTGCTTGAACTCCACTGCCAACACTCAGTGATGCTCCACTCGCCCCGAACGTCCAGGAGTAGGGGGTACCGATTACGCCGTCGGGCGGAGTCAGATTCGTAAATGTCGGCGGGATGAAAGTCAGCTGCGCCGAAGGGGATGCTCCGCTGTTTGCATTCTCGGCGAAGGCATCAGCTGCCAGCGTCAGAACATTTGGGGGAATCGTCACTGCGGGGATCTGATTGTTGCTAAACGCGTAGCTACCGATGGATGTCACGGTTGCAGGAATCGTCAACGAAGTCA
>CAIZPS010000191.1 GCA_903934925.1 uncultured bacterium
GGACAAACGGGGCTCTTGCCCGTCTTGGAAGGCCAAAATCCCCTGTTTCTCCCGCTTAGCGGGACAAACGGGGGGCTACGCGTAGAGGGCGGGGCGGGGCGGGAGCGTGACCGCAACCCGCTGACCGGAGCGCAGCGACTCGATGGCCCGGTTGGCGACGACCGCTCCGACGTAGCCGTCCCAGGTCGAGGCGCCCGGCAGTGGGCCGCCGTCCGTGAGGTGGGTGATCCACGCCTGGAGCTGCAGCCGGTAGGCCTCCTGGAAGCGGCCAAGCCACTGCTTAGGCAGGTCGTGCCCACGGTGGAGTGTCCGCGAGGTCGTGACGTAGGACCCGTCCGCCATCTCCGCCGCGCCGAGTCCACCCGTCACGGCGCACGTCACCTCGTAGCCGAGTTGGGACTGCACGAACATCTCGATATCGATGATCGTTCCCTGCGTCGTCTTCAGCAGGAGGAAGAGCGGGTCGTGCTGACCCTCCGGAGTCAGCGGCCCGTTGCGCCCCGTGAGCACCTCGACCCACGCGTACTCGTCGTCGGTCAGCCACCGGTTGATGTCGATCTCATGGATGGCGGCATTAGTGATGCTCATGGCGCTGTCGAGCCCGTACGGAGCGATCTCGTTCCGGTGCGAGTTGCGGATGACGAGCGGCTCGCCGATGCCCGCGGGGCCGAAGCCGCCCTTCAACTCGACGTAGCCCGGGTCGAACCGGCGCATGAAGCCCATCATGATCAGTTGCCGACCCAGAGCCACCTCCGCATCGAGCACGCTTCGGGCGCCTGCCTCCGACGGCGAGAGCGGCTTCTCGCACAGGGTCGGCTTGCCCGCCGCAAGGCAGGCCAGCGCCTGCTCCGCGTGGAACTGGTCCGGGGAGGCGATGAGCACAGCGTCCACGTCGGCGGCTGCGATCACGTCCTGGTACGACGACACCGCGCGCGCATCCAGTTCCGCAGCCAGCTCGCGGGCGCGGGCCTCGTCGAAGTCGTAGATGACGCTGACAGTCGACCCCGCAACGCGTGTCGACAGATCCCGCGCATGCGACGTGCCGATGTTGCCCGCTCCGATGAGTCCCACCCGAATCGTCATGAGGACATTCTTGCGGCGGACGCCCGAAGCGTCACGCAGATAGTCTTGAGACTTCAGTCCCACGACACCGGAGAGCTCCATGGCCGAACGAACCTTCTGCGCCGAACTGACCGGATCCTTCTCCACCTCCGCAGGCCAGAACCCGACGGTCGCGATCATGGAGGCGGCCTTCGCTGATGCGGGGCTCCACTACCGCTACATCAACTGCGAGGTGCCACCGGAGAGCCTCGCGGACGCGGTCCGCGGGGCGATCGCCATGGGATGGCGGGGGTTCAACTGCTCGATCCCCCACAAGGTGGCCGTCATCGAGCACCTCGACGAGCTCGCCGAGTCCGCCTCGATCATCGGTGCCGTCAACACCGTCGTCATCGACCGCAGCAGCGGATCACCGCGACTGATCGGCGAGAACACCGACGGCCAGGGCTTTGTGGCCTCGTTGCGTCCGGTTCGCGATCCCGCCGGGCAGCATGCGGTGATTCTGGGAGCCGGCGGGGCCGCTCGGGCCATCGCGGTCGAGGTGGCTCTCGCGGGCGCCCTCAGCATCACGATCGTCAACCGCACCCCGGAGCGCGGAGAGGCCGTCGCGGATCTCGTCGACGCCCGCACTCCGGCAGCCGGTCGCTACCTGCCCTGGACACCGCACCTGCACGTGCCGCACGGCACCGGGATCCTCATCAACGCGACGAACATCGGCTTCCACCCCCACCAAGACGCCACTCCCGACGTCGACATGGCGACCGTGGATCCGCAAACCGTCGTCGCCGACGTTGTCGCTAACCCTCCGGAGACGAACTTCCTGAAGGCCGCTGCGGCTCAGGGCTGCACGACCCTCGACGGACTCGGGATGCTGGTCAATCAGGCCCTGATCAACGCCCGCCTGTGGACCGGCCGAGACCTCAGCGGCGCCGTCATGCGGCGGGAGCTCGAGGGGATCTTCGGGATCTGATCCCCAGAGGGGTCATCGCCCCCAGTCCAGTGGCTCCCTGCCGCCTGGACTGACAGAATCCAACCATGACCGTTTCCGGATACGCCGCCCCGTCCGCCAAGGCCCCCCTCGTCCCCTTCGACGTCCCACGTCGAGATCTCGGCCCGAATGACGTCGGCATCGACATCCAGTACGCCGGCATCTGCCACTCCGACATCCACCAGGCCCGCGAGGAGTGGTTCACCTCCATCTTCCCCATGGTGCCCGGCCACGAGATCGCCGGTGTAGTCAGCAGCGTGGGATCCGCGGTGACCAAGTACAAGGTCGGCGATCGCGTGGGCGTCGGGTGCAACGTCGGCTCCTGCGGGTCGTGCCCGACCTGCAAGCGCGGCGAGCAGTCGTACTGCTCCGTGCAGATCGCGCCGACCTACAACGGCTACGAGATGGACGGCGTCACGCCGACCTACGGCGGCTACTCGTCCTTCGTGGTCACCAACGAGAACTTCGTCTTCCGCATCCCCGAGAGCCTGGGTCTCGACGTCGCCGCGCCGCTGCTCTGCGCGGGCATCACCTTGTA
>CAIZPS010000192.1 GCA_903934925.1 uncultured bacterium
CGTTGCCACGACCACCACGGTGACGACTCCCGCGACCGCGACAGCCTCGGGATACCTGCGAGCAGCAGTGAAACGCCCCGCGCGAGACGGAACAGCGAAGGCGAGGGCCAGCGGGATGCCGATCAGCAGCGCCACAACGGCACCGACGGAAACGTGATCCCCGGGGAGAACGACGCCTGGCGGGGCGGTGCGCGACAGGGCGATGGACAGCCCATAGACGGCACCCATCCACAGCACCTCCCAGGACACCCAGCGAAGGAAAGTCGAGGAGGAGACACCCCGTCTCTGCTCGTCGGCCGCCCAGCCATCGGCGACGGCCCGACGATGCCGGCGCCCCCAGCCGATCAGCACGATGAGCACCCCGATCTTCGCGAGGAGGATGGCTCCGTACGGGGACGTCAGCAGTGCGGCAGGACCGTCCAGCCTCAGCGAGGCGTTGAGCAGGCCCGTCTCGGCGAGGACCAGCACGCTGATCAGTGCGATAGTGCTGAAGCGCCGGAGCACGAGGGCCGGGTCCGCTCCGCTCCTGCCGATGTAGGCGGCGACGGCGATGAGGCCACCCACCCATGCGGACGCGGCGACGACGTGCAGGCCCAGCCCGATCGTGGCGGCGACATGGCCGTGGTCCATCCCCGCGTGCCCCGTCAGGCCGGGCAGCCACGCGGCCACGGCGACGAAAGCGAGGACGACTGCCTGCACCATGCGCGCACGTCCCACGATGAGCAGGACGATGGCCAGCCCGACGAGCACACCCTGCGCGACGATGACCCTGCCCAGATCCGTGCCGGTGATGAGCTCACCGGCGACAGATGCAAGGAGGGTCCGGTCCGCCAGCTGCGACCACGTCAGGGCGAAGATCTCCGAGACCGTGAGCACGAGCTGCGCCGCCAGCGTGGCCAGCCACACCGCAGCACTGCCGATCGCCAGTCGCCGCAGGACCGCACTGGGTCCTGGAGCCACCAGTGAGATCACCACGGCACCGACGGTCAGCGCAGTGGCCAGGTCGCGCACCCATAGGTCGAGGGGCAGGGCCAGCAGAGTCGCCAGGGGAACCGTCGGGAGTCCGATGTCGCCCAGCTCGGTGAGCCCGCCGAGCGTGTAGAGCACCAGCAGCAGGATCGGCAGTCCCACCAGAAGCCCGAGGATCGGATGCGATCTCACGGCGAGCTACCTCGACTGTCAGCTAGGACGCGGACGCCGATGCGCTCGGCTTCGCACTCGACTCCTTGGCCTTCGATGCAGACGGAGAAGCCGACGGAGCGGCCGACGGAGAAGCCGACGGAGTCGGCTTCTCCGAAGTGGCCGAGGGCTCCTTGAAGGTCCCGAACGTGGAGGGATCCTGGTTGGGGCTGACCACGAAGAAGGTCGTGACGAGCGCGCCGAGCAGCACCGAGATGGACACCCACGTCATGTAGTAGCTCGTGGCCTGCGCCTGGTAATGCACCTGCTGGTTGATCAGTCCCTTGCGCGACCGATTCACGATGCCGGTGAGCAGGAAGAGCACGAGCAGCATGTGGAACAGGTTGCTGCAGCACAGGATGATGACCGCGGAGGCGTACGCGCCGTCGGACGGGCCGAACGGAAAGGTCGTCACCTGAATCCACTGGGCGACCAGGGCAGCCACCATGAGCAGCAGCGAGAGCACCGAGCCGGTGACCAGTGCCGTCTGGAAGCCACCCTTGGCGGCGCGGTACGCCCACCACATGGAGATGGTCGACAGCACGACAATGCCCAGGATCACCCAGAAGGGCCACTCGCTGGCAAAGGATCCCTGCATGTGCTTGGGGATGTCGTTGTTGGTCTCGACGGCGGTGAGCTTCGCGCCTGGAGGTGCCCAACCACCGTTGACGTTGAGGCTCCACAGATAGGTGTAGCTGATGAGCAGCGCGATGGTTCCCGCGACGTCCGCGACGATCATCAGCCACAGGGCGAGCGTGTTGCGGCGACCGACCGTCGCCATGTTCTCGCCCGTGGTCGGCGACAGGGCGGTGGAAGGGGGAGCGCTCATGAGACACCCGCCCGTTCTCGATCGTCGCTCGTGCGATCGCCATCCTCCGCCTCGAGTTCCGCCTCGTACGGGTCAGGCACTCCGTAGTTGTAGGGGCGCTCGGTGACAACCGGCAGAACCGCGAAGTTCTCGAGCGGAACGGGGGTGGGCGTCTGCCACTCCAGTGACTTCGACCCCCACGGATTGCTCGACGCGACCTCACCGCTGCGCCATGAGTAGATGATCGCGGCGAGGAAGATCAGCATGCCGATGCCGATGACGTAGGCGCCGATGGTGGAGATCCAGTTCGAGATGTTGAACATGTCATCGAACTGGAGAACTCGTCGCGGCTGGCCCTGCAGGCCAGCGACGAACATCGAGCCGAAGGTGATCTGGAATCCGGCGAAGGCCGTCCACAGGCCGATCGATCCGATGCGCTCGTCGAGGATGCGCCCGGTCATCTTCGGGAAGTAGAAGGCGATTCCGCCCATGGCCCCGAAGAGTCCGGCGCCCATGAGCATGTAGTGGAAGTGCGCGACGACGAACATGCTGCCGTGGAAGTACTGGTCGGCAGGGACGTCCGACAGGTACACGCCGGTGACGCCGCCGATCATCTTGTTGAAGACGACGGCGTAGATCGCCATCAGCGGCAGGCGCGTCCATACCGTGGCTCTCCAGAAGGTTCCGATGGCTACCAGCACGAGGAAGCCGACCGGGATCGAGATCATCTCCGTCGACAGCATGAACGGGTAGTTCACCGCCGGCGCCCAGCCGGTCATGTACATGTGGTGGGCCCAGACGAGCCCACTCAGCGCGACCACACCAACGATGCCGGCCACGGCGAAGTTGAAGGAGAACAGCGGCCTGCGCAGGAAGACCGGCATGATCTCCAGCGCCACTGCCATGGAGGGGATCAGGATGACGTAGACCTCGGGGTGACCCAGCAGCCAGAAGAGGTTCTCGTACAGCCACACGCTGCCGCCCTGCACGGGGTTGAAGAACACCGTGTCCCAGATGCGATCGGTGAGGGCGAGGATCTGCGAGTACTGGTAGAAGGGGAAGGCGTACAGGCCCATCAGCGAGGCGGCGAACACGCCGAAGACGAGGATGGGAGTACGCGACCACGTCATGCCCTTGGCCCGCATGGTGAGGATCGTGGTCATCAGGTTGACGCTCGCGATGCCCGTCGACACCGCGAAGACGATGATCGTCAGCTGGTAGCCCAGCATGCCCGGCGGCGCCTGGGCCGCGAGCGGGTAGTAGACCGACCAGCCGTCCTGGATGCCGCCCACGAACATCGAGCTGATCAGGCAGACGACTGCGGCGACGAGCAGCCACAGGCTCAGCGCATTGAGGCGCGGGAAGGCCATGTCGCGAGCCCCGATCATCATCGGCACGATGAAGTTGCCCACGGGGCCGCTCATCACGACGATCATCCCGATCACCATCGCGATGCCATGCGTGCCGATGATGGTGTTATAGAAGGTGGGCGAGAAGACCTCTGTCCAGGTGGCCCCGAGTTCAGTGCGGATCAGCATCGCCAGGAGTCCGCCGAGGCCGAGGATGCCGAGGACCACGACGAGGTACTGGATCCCGACGACCTTGTGATCGGTCGTGAACTTGAAGTATCGGCGGATACCGAGATCCTTGCCGGCCATGTACTCGGCATCGGCATGGGTGAGGTCGCGTCCGGTCACCCACCGAAGCGGCCCGACGAAGGCGCCCATTCCCAGCATGAAGCCGATGACCCAGCCGATGAGGCCGGCCAGGTAGATGTACTCGGGCTCCGTCGGGGCGAAGGTGTCGTTCGTGGCGGAGGAGGAAGACAGTGCGGAAGTGATCCAGCCTGCGGCCACGGCGAACACGATGCCGGTCAGCAGCCCGGTGCCGAAGTTGAGGTGCCGCATGATGCCGCCGGGCTTGCCGTGCTGCGGAGGCTGGGGCACCTCGACGCCGAAGACCGTCGACGAGGAGGCCTCCAGTGTGCTCGTCGCCGTCGTCATGACGTCCTCCCTCCGCCGCTCTCACGGACCCAGGAGTCGAACGCCGTCGGCTCGAGGACCTGGATCTTTGTCTGCATGTAGGCGTGGTGCAGGCCGCAGAGCTCGGCGCACCGCACGTTGAAGGTGCCGGCCTTGTTGGGGGTGACGCCGGTCTGGGTGATTGCCCCCGGGTTGGCATCGATCTTGACGCCGAGCTCCACCGCCCAGAAATTGTGCAGGACGTCCTTGGACGTCACGTTGAAGTACACCGCTCGGTCCTTGGGCAGGTAGAGGATGTCGGAGGTCAGCCCATCGTGCTGGGGGTACTCGAACGTCCACACCCACTGCTGGCCTGTGACATTGACGATGAGCGCCTTCTCCCCGCCCGGCTGCTCGTCGGCGCTCACCGTGCCGTAGGAGTTGGCCGTGATGGACGCCAGCTCCATCAGGCCCCACACCACCAGGAACATGGCGAGCAGGCTCGACGCGACCGTCCAGATCAGGACGCCGACGGTGTTGGTGCGGATAGCAGGGCTGTCATCAGCGGGCACCTCGTCGCCGGAGACGTGCTTCCAGCCGAGCAGGCTGTAGACGAGGACGGCGAAGACGAATGCCGTGATCGGGATGGAGACGAGGGTGAAGACGAACACCGTCGTCTCGATGTCCTCCATGATCGGCGAGGCCGGGGCACCGGACTGGTTCATCGCCGCCACGATCAGCCAACACAGCGGGAGCAGGATGAAGCCGATGACCACCGTGAGGATCATGATCGAGCGCGCGTAGGGCCGACGCATCCAGTTGCGGGCCCGATGCATGGACGGTGGCCGGTTGGTCGGTGCCTCCGGTGCCTCCGAGGAGTCGGGCGGAGGCGACGTGAGCGTCATGCGACGACCTCGAACGTGCCAGCCATCCAGCCCCGCTGCTGCATGGGGCCGCCGAACTCCTGGTACATGTCACCGCAGGGGAACTCGCAGTTCCAGACGTACGTACCCGCCTCGCCCGTGATGAACGTGACGGAGATCTTCTGCGGATCGACGGGGTAGCCGTTGCTGTCCGTCTTCGCATTCGCCGGATTCATGGGCAGGGGCACGGACAGGAACAGGTACGGCTGGGTGGACTCCGGGAACTGGTGGACGGTGAACGTGTGCCCGACCTCGGACGACTTGATCTCGCTGACCTGCTTGCCGTTCCAGGTCATGGTGCCGTCCATGGAGCCGTGCACCTTGGCGAAGTAGGGGTTGTAGATCTGGCCGCCGCTGTCGTACTGGGTGAAGTGGATCGTCACCACGGAGTTGGCCGGGACCTGGATGCTCGTGGACGGCTTGTAGAACGGCTGCCCGCTCAGGAGCTCCGCATTGATCGGGGTTCCCGCACTCGGAGGCGGCACGGCCGCCGAGCTGTTGGGGTAGACGTCAAGGTGCACCTCGTAGTGCGGCAGTTCGCCCTTCGGCGTGGACTTCGTGCCGACCTGCTTGGCCACGATGGCATCCGGCTCCGCACCGCTCACCGAGGCGACGAGGCCGATGCCGACGACGACGGCAATACCGAGGACGACGGAGGCCAGGGTCACCAGCAGGCGCTTCACCCGATCACCCCGTCCTTCTTCCTCAGATGTCGACCACGGACCCGCCCTCAGTGGAACAAGCGCGACACTAGCGGCCCACACACCCCTCCCGTGGCAGTAACGCGCAATGAATGTCGTCTGCCGACCCGTATGGTGTCGCCATGTGGCCGGCGCCGCCGGGAGTGGGCCTATGGACCCCCGACCTCTTCGTGAGCGTGAATCTGATCCTGGTCACGTGCCTGTACCTGTGGGCGGCGCGTCGTGCCGGCTCCCGAATGGGCTCGCCGTGGCCGCGACTGCGCACTCTCGCCTTCGTCGCCGCCATGGCCCTGCTCGCGCTGGCCTACCTCGGACCCTTCACCACGTGGGCCCACCTGATGTTCTGGCCGCACATGGCCCAGCACCTCATCGTCATGATGCTTGCGGCGCCGTTCATCGTCCTGTCCTCTCCCGTACGGCTCACCTTCCTCTGCCTCGGAGACGCGGGACGACGCAGGCTCGTGCGGATCATGCGCAGTGCACCCGCAACAGTGCTCACGAACCCCTACGTCACGTGGGTGCTCTTCGCTGCCGTCCTGCTGGGCGTGCACCTCACGCCCGTGATGCAGTGGGTCATCACCGACCACGACGCCATGGAGTTCGTCGAACGTCCGCTGTACCTCGTGGTGTCACTGCTGTTCTACTACCCGCTGATCGGCACTGATCTCATCGCACGGCGTCCTGCCCCGGGGCTGCGTCTGCTGTCGCTCGGACTGATGATGATCCCCGAGACCGTCCTCGGCATGGTGATCCACTTCGCGCCTGTGCCCCTGTACCCCGCTTACGTCGAGTCAGGCGCAGCTCTCGGCTTCGATCCGCTCGCCGACCAGAAGTTCTCCGGCGCCATGATGTGGGCCATCGCCATGGTGCTCGACGGATTCTGGATGATGGTGGCCGCGCTGGAGTGGTGGCGCGATCAGGAGACGTTGACCAGGAAGCTGGAGAGGTCGGAGGCGCGCGCACTCGCGGATGGCGTACACGCGGATGGCGTACACGCCACTTCTTCTTCTACGGGGACGGCAGAACCACGACCAGATCGCCCACGTTCATGAAGTCATAGACCGCCTTGGCGTCCTCATCGGCCATGCGGATGCATCCGCCCGTCGCGATAGGCAGACCGAGGGACGACACCGGGTGCATGCGTGACCCGTCGTAGTACCGCGGAATGCTGTGGAAGCCGATCGGTGACTTCGTGTCGGGACCGTACGTGAAGCGCACCATGTGGTTGAACGTGACCTTGGAGTTCGGGTTACTGGAGCGATCCGACTTGGAGAAGATCCGATAGGTGCCCATCACGGGTCGATCCCAGCGCCCGACCACCGGGTACCGGCCGACGACCTCGTTGCGCTTGTTCATCAACCACACCGTCATGAGGGCCTTGTCGTAGACGATGCGCTTGCCCGTGTGCTTGTCGCGTGGCCGCTCGGGCACATTCCGGGCCTTGCGTTCACGCGTGGCGGGCTTGGGCGGCTTGGGCTTCTTCACGACCGGGATCGGCGAGGACGACGGGGTCGGCGTCGGCGGGCTGGCCGAATTGGACGCCGCAGGTGTCGAAGGTGCCGGTGTCGAAGGTGCAGGCGTCGCGGTGGCAGCGGTCGGATCCTGGGACTCAGCGGTCGGGGTCGAGGCCTCGCTCGTCTGGTAGGCGGAACCCAGCAGCGGCGGCTGGGAGTCCACCGCAGCGACCAGGGACGGCGTGCCGGTCTCAGCGGTTGCGTCGGCGCCCCAGGGCAGGGTCGCGCCGACCAGCCCGACGAGGGCGACGGCAGCAACGGCCGCCACGGGGAAGACGCGGCGCATCCTCACAGGGTAATCCCCACGAGCCCACCATGAAGGAAGCCACTCAGGGGGTTTGCCGGATCCGCATCCCACCGGTAGCGGACCGTCGCGAGGGCGGCCTGCGTGGCACCATGGCCCCATGCCTGCCGACCGCGCCCCGTCCGTGCTCATCACCGGGATCCACAGCGATCACGGGTTCGCCATCTCGCACATGTTCCGCCAGGAGGGCTGGTTCGTCATCGGCTGCGATCAGGGCACGCACACCGGGCGCAACGCCCGCGTCCATATCACCGCCGATCTGACCGACGAGGCCGACTGCGAGCGGGCCGCGAAGCGGGCCGCTCGCCTCGGCAACGGGCTCGACTGCATCGTCCACTGCGCCGACATCCAGGTCGAAGGCCCGATCGAGGAGGTCGGCTCCAGCGCCTGGGACGTCATGATGGACGTCAACGTCAAGAGCGTCTTCCTCATGTCGAAGGCCTGCATGCCCTACCTCGAGGAGGTGCACGGCAGCATCGTCGCCATCGCCCCCAGCCTCGAGGGGCGGGATTCCGAGCACGCCGTGCATGACGCGACGCGGGCCGCCGTCATCGCACTCATGAGCGCGTTGACCGACGAGCTGGCCGCCCACGGCATCCACGTGCACGTCGTCCGGCCGGACGCGGATGGCCGGCCCCTGACCGACGACGAGGTCGCCGAGCACGTGTGGTCCGTGGCCGGATTCGACAACGAGGGCCACGAACTGTCGTTCGCGCACGCCCACTGACCTGCCAGCGTGCTCGGCAGCCGCACCCGGTTGCGCGTTTCGCCCGCCATGGGGGGCCCGGAGCAGGGATAGTGGGGGTTGAGAGTTCGACCAGCACCGCCAAGGGCGGCTGAACGGGAGGTACCACCGATGGCCACGACCACCATTCGCCGCGGGATCGTGCTCGCCGCTGCAGCAGCCGTCTCGATCACCGTGCTCTCGTCCTGCTCGTCCGACGACCCCGCTGCCGAGCCATCAGCGACCACGACGGAGATCGTGATCGAGGACACCCTGCCGACCGAGACCCCAGCGGAGGAGGCCGCAGCGGCCGGTGGAGCGGCCTCGGCATGCGAGGTCTACTTCGAGATCGATCTGCTCAACAGCTCCTACGCAGGCGGCGTCGTCAAGCAGGGCGACATGACCGAGAAGCAGGTCGAGGCGGAGATGAACGCCCTCGTCGAAGAACTCGGCACCCTGGCGGCAGCGGCCGTCGACGACGGCAGCGCCGACCCGAAGATGCAGGCCAATGCCGAGCGCCTGCAGAACATCCTGGGCAAGCTCAAGAAGAAGGAAGCCCTCAAGGACCTCAGCAAGCCGGAGCAGAAGCGCTTCGCGGCTGCGTCGCTTCGCGTCCAGAAGTCCTGCGACCGCGCCGGGTTCCCGCTGCCTGCCGAGAACGTCACTGCACGCACAGCGGCTGGGCTGTGACATCGGGAGCGTCCTCCCAGGAGCACTTCGCCGACCGGATGGCGCTCCACCAGGTCGACCGCGACATCTTCACCGGCTGGTGCCACTCGGGCTCACCTCTGCGCGCCTACGGAGGGCAGATCGCCGCGCAGTCCCTGATGGCGGCCGGGCAGACGATCGACGACCCACTGCGCCGCGTGCACAGCCTGCACGGCTACTTCCTGCGACCCGGACGAACGAAGGAGTCGATCACCTACCTGGTTGATCGGCTGCGCGACGGAGGCTCCTTCTCCACGCGGTACGTGCGAGCCGTGCAGAACGGCGAGACGATCTTCATGATGACGGCGTCGTTCGCACTTGACGAGGCTGGTCCGCACCACCAGTTCAGCGCCCTCGCGCCACTCAACCCGCCGGAGATCAACGACGTCGTGATCCCGCTTCCCGAGCGGCTGAAGGGCGCCTCACTCGCGGAGATGCATTACCCCGAGACGGACATCATCGGGCTGCGCGTACTGAATGCGGACCAGCCCATCGAGCTGGAGGGCGGCCGGTACGAGCGCATGGCGTGGGTGCGCATCGAGGAGCGCCTTCCCGACGACCCCATGATCCAGGCCTGCGCCCTGACCTACCTCTCCGACCTGACCATGGTGCCTACGTCCCTCGGCCCGCACCTGGGCACGACGAGCCGAGACGATCTCATGCTCGCCTCCATCGACCACGCGGTGTGGTTTCACCGCGGCACGCGCGCCGATGACTGGCTGCTGCTCGCCCAGGACACCCCCGTTGCCGCGAACGGGCACGGGCTCGCACGCGGACTGTTCTTCGACGGGTCCGGGCGCCTGGTCGCCTCGGTCGTCCAGGAGTCCCTCATGCGCAACCGGCGCCCCTGACCTCCCTGGGCGAAGCACAGCCTCGATGGTGGCCGAGGACCTTGGTCCCCCGATCGGAGGCCCCAGTTCCCGCCCATTCGAGCCGCTGAGGCGGCATGCTGGATCCATGTCCGACGATGGCAGGTACCGGGGGCGCATCGTGGTCGGGTTCGACGGCTCGGATCCGTCACTCACGGCCGTGCGCTGGGCAGCATCGGCCGCGACCCTTCGCGGCAGGGACCTTGTTCTCCTCTATGCCCTGCTGCCGCCGACCAGCAGCGGCGGCTTCGGAGTCGGCATGCCCCCGAGCCTGGACCTACTCGACCAGCTCGAGGCCGCGGCCCGCCAGGAGGTCGAGGACCTGGCGCGCACGATCCAGGGCGAGTTCCCCGGGGTCGACGCCCGCGGTGTCGTCGCCATCGGCGCTCCGAGCGCGGTGCTCCTCGAAGCAGCCGACACCGCCGAACTCGTCGTCGTCGGCTCTCGCGGACGTGGCGGCTTCACGGGCCTGCTGCTCGGATCGGTCGGAGCCCAGGTCGCTGCCCATGCCGCATGCCCGGTCGCCGTCATCCGCCGCGGCCCGAACCCGGAGGCGAGGTCGATCGTCGTCGGGATCGACGGCTCCCCCGCGGCGGAGGCCGCGCTTCGCTTCGCCTTCGACGAGGCGAGCCGACGCGGGTGGACGGTGCACGCCGTGCACGCCTGGGACGTCCCCGCCTACGACCTGCTCATCGTGCCCAACGCCCCCGTGCCCGTGCCCCTGAGCGATGTCGCGGACGACGAGGTGCGCTTGACCGCAGAGGCCCTGGCGGGCTTTCGCGACGAGTACCCGGACGTGGATGTGGTCGAGCATCTCGTGCGCGCCCCAGCAGTCAAGGCCCTCCTCGACGCCGCAGCGGATGCCGCGATGATCGTGATGGGCACGCACGGACATAGTCCGGCTATCGGCGCGCTGCTCGGCTCCGTCAGCAACGGCCTGCTCCACAAGGCCAAGCTGCCGGTCGTGATCGTGCCCCCTCAACCCGATCACCCGGAGGCTGCATGAGCGCTCTCGTCGACCACCAGCGACCGCCCTGCGTGTCCGATGTCATGTCGCGATCCGTCCTTACCGTCGAAGTGTCGAAGTCTCTGTGGGACGCATGGCAGTTGCTGTTCGTATCCGGCCTGCGACACCTCGTCGTCATGAATGTCGACGGCAGCACGGTCGGCGTCCTCAGCGACCGCAACGTGCTCGCGGATGTGCCAGCCACGGCCGAGCATCTTGGCCGTCGGCAGGTCGCCGACGTGATGGCTCAGGTGCCACTGGTCCACGTGCGACCCGGCGACTCTCCCGTCCACGCTGCTGAGGTCATGGCCTCGAACATGGTCGAGGCGGTGCCCGTGCTCGAGGACGACGGCCGGCTCGTCGGCATCGTCACGGAGTCGGACATCGTGCGTTGGGTCGTCAGCGGGAAGCCCTGAGACGTGGAGCAGTCGCCCTCCCGCCGGGACATCGGCCCCCTCTAGGGTTGCGTCATGGCGAACGGCAACGACCGGCTGGTGTGGATCGACCTGGAGATGACGGGTCTGGATCCCTCTCACGATGAGATCTGCGAGATCGCCTGCATCGTCACCGACGGCGACCTTCACGAGATCGACGAGGGGATCTCCCTGATCGTGAAGCCATCCGACGCATCCCTGGCCACCATGGACGACGTCGTCGTGAACATGCATACCGACTCCGGGCTGATCAATGAGATCCCGAGCGGGACGAGCGTCGACGATGCCCAGGCCCAGGTGCTCGCCTACATCCGCGGCCATGTGCCGGAGGCCCGCAAGGCTCCCCTCGCCGGTTCAAGTGTCTACGTGGACCGCAGCTTCCTCGCCCGCTACATGCCCGAGCTCGACGGGTACCTGCACTACCGGCTCGTCGATGTGTCGAGCGTCAAGGAGATCACCAAGCGGTGGTACCCGCGCGCCTTCTTCAGCACACCGGAGAAGTCCGGTAACCACCGGGCTCTCGGCGACATCCGCGACTCCATCGCCGAGCTTCGCTACTACCGGGATGCCGTCTTCGTGCCACCTCCCGGCCCGGACACCGCCACGGCGCAGGCTCTTGGCCAGGGGCATGCCGTCGGTACGTCCGCCGACACCGGCGCCGCCGCGGACGTGCCGCAGCCCTGAGGCCGGGCGGCACCACCCTTCACCGCTCCGGTACGCTGGCGGCTCCGCGCTGGTGCTAACCGGCACGGAATGGTGGGTGTAGCTCAGTTGGTAGAGCACCTGATTGTGGTTCAGGTGGCCGCGGGTTCAAGTCCCGTCACTCACCCTGACGAAAGTTGTTGGTACACAACAACTTTCAGAGAATGGCCCCTCCCGGTGTCAGCAGTGTGTCAGCATTCGACACACGGGAGGGGCCCTTTTCATGGCATGGATCAGGCGTAGGGCACGCAGGGACGGTCTTGTTTCCGTGGCTGTCCAGTGGCGGGATCCACGCGGCCGGCTGCAGTCGGAGACGTTCCGCGAGGCCGATGCCGCGGTCGCTGAGGAGTTCCGCAGGCTGGTCGAGGCATGCGGAAACGAATGGCCGCCCCGTTGGGTCAAGGGCGAGGGCTTCCCGCTGGACGTGTCGGGCGTCAGCGTCCGGGCCGCGGCCCTGGCGTGGGTGGCGTCGAACATCCAGGCGTCGCCCAGGACGCGAGCGGAGTACCGCCGCTCGCTGGACCGGTACCTGCCTGGCGGCGATCCCTTCGGCGAGCTGCCGGCTGGCATCGTGAGGCACTCTGACGTGC
>CAIZPS010000193.1 GCA_903934925.1 uncultured bacterium
GTTGTCCGCAGCACTCGTACGACTCGTCCATGTAATGCCATCAGGAGACGTCATCACCCTGTTACCTGTACCGGTGAATGCGACGGCAACAAACAGGCCATTGCCATACGTCACTGAGCGCCAGTTGTTGTCCGCAGCACTCGTACGACTCGTCCATGTAATGCCATCAGGAGACGTCATCACCCTGTTACCTGTACCGGTGAATGCGACGGCAACAAACAGGCCATTGCCATACGTCACTGAGTTCCACCCGTTGTCCGCAGCACTGGTCTGGCTGGTCCACGTAATACCAGCCTGTTCGGCTCTCGCAGCCCCAGCACCCATCAGCGTGCCGGCCACCACCAAAAGCAACACCGACACGAACGGCAACAACCGCTTCATACGCGTCGACTTCACAACCGACATCACTAACTTCCAACCACTGGGGGACTTAACCCAGCGGGGTCCGCCGAGCGCGAGACGAGGTGCAAGTGCACGCCCGAGTGCTGCGACGCGGGAAAGTCAAAGACCACAGATTTGACTGTAGCCAAACAATGTGACTCCAGTACCCGAAGTAGGCGCTCTGGGCGCGTGTTTCATGTGCACGAAATGTGCACAGACTCTCCAGCACTCACACGCACGGTGAGGGACTCACAAGACACCACCACTGACCGTGGGTGCGCACCCATCTGAAAATCGGAAGGTCGGCGGTTCGACCGCGACCTGAGCCTTGCCGGGCAACTGGCCACCAATCCCATCGGCGCACTGGTGTCGATGCTGCCGACCGCCGCCCTGATGCTCCTGCCCTTCCTCATCGCGCTATCGCTCGCCGAGATGGTCGGCGGCGCCATGGGCCTCTACTCCTCGGGCCTCACCCTGCTGACGCTCGGGCTTCAGGTCCCTCGGGCGGTTGCCGCCGGGCTCGACGGATTGCTCGTGACCCTTGGCAGCATGATCGCGGGAACGTTCGTGGGCTGGGGCCTTGTCACCTCGAGCACGAGCGCCACGATTGTCGCCTGGCAGGGGTTCCTCTTCGACATCATCGGGGTAGCCGAACTGTCGGAATCGCGCGTTTCCGACCCCGGGGTCATCGTTGCCCTCCTCATCGGCTGTGCGGGCACGCGGGCATTTGGGCGGGCGCGAGTGCGCCGGCAGGAGTTCGTGGCTGACGAACCTCAGCCCCTATGATTTTGGAACGTGTTGCGGCGCCAGTCGGTTCAGCCCCACCAGGAGGTTCACCCATGTCTCAGGCGCGTCGACGGATCTCGAGGGTTTCACTGAACAGCCCCCGGAGTCCCATGCTGAGAGCTCTCGGCTGTTGCCTCCTCGCGGTCGCTGCCATGACGTTCATTCCATCAGCGGGCGCGTCTGCGGCACCGGCCGGCGAGTTCACCATGTTCGACCTCGGCGCCGCCAAGTACGGCGGCAATGCCATGGCATCCGGCCCGGACGGCAACATGTGGTTCACGAACAACGCAAACAACTCGATTGGCCGGATAACCCCGAGTGGCGCCGTCACCTATTTCGCGGTGCCGACGACGTCAGTAAGCCCGTCGACAAGCGGTCCAGGGCTGTTCGCACTTGCCGCCGGACCCGACGGCAATATGTGGTTCACCGCGCTCTATGAGAATTTCGTCGGCAAGATCACGCCCGGCGGAGTCATCACGACCTACCCGGTGCCCACCGCAAATTCGATGCCGTATGGCGTGACAGCCGGCCCGGATGGCAACATCTGGTTCACCCTTGACAACGCGAACGGGATCGGCCGGATCACGCCAGCGGGAGTAATCACCGAGTTTCCCATCCCAACCCCGGGCAGTCCTGGGCCCACCGAGATAGTGGCAGACAACAACTGCGTGATGTGCGGGTTCGGGATCACCGCGGGCCCGCTGGAGAGCCTTTGGTTCACCATCCCAGCCGCAAATCTGGTCGGACGAATCACCATGACCGGCCAGGTGTCGACCCTTCCGGTCACGACAGCTCCTCCTGTGTCGATGCCGGTGGGCACCAATGTCACGATTGGCGCCATCACGGCAGGCGACGACGGCAACCTGTGGATCACGCAAGACAGCGATGGCAAGATCACGCGGCTCACGACCGCAGGCGTTGCGACCGCATTCGCACTGCCCTCGGCGACCTCGCAGCCTGTAGCAATAGTCCCGGGGCCGGATGGCAGCCTGTTCATTGCCGAGTTCGCGGGCAAGGCCCTGGCCAAGCTCGTTGTCCCCGGCGCGAAGAGCGCCCCGGTGATCACGCAGTACCCCATCCCGACGGCGGACTCGATTCCGACATCCGTGGCCACAGGGGCCGATGGCAGCGTGTGGTTCACGAATGTCGTGAACACCGTGCCGGATTCGACCGCGCTGCAAGTGGGTCGTCTCGGCACTGGAGTGGGCGCGCTCCTCACCGCGAAGGTCACGGGTACGCCCAAGGCGGGTTCGGCGCTGACCTGCACGTACCTCAGTGCGGGTAGCTGGGCGCCGGCGAAGGTGCGCTACCAGTGGCTGCGAGGTGGCACTGCAATTGCGGGCCAGACCGCGAAGAAGTTCACTCCTCGTGCGAGCGACAAGGGCGCCAAGGTCTCCTGCCGAGTCTCAGCGACGTATGCCACCACCCTGGACCAGCTTGGAGCGACGTCGAAGCGGGTCCAGATCAAGGGTTGATCACCGGAGGTCGGTGCGAACTCGTCGCGGTGCTCGTGAGGCATGGGATGTCGACGTTCTGAGAGCACGAGTTCGGACTGGAGTGGAACTCCAGCTGCATCTCGACGAGCACGTACCGGAAGCTCGTGAGCATCACGCTCGCGGAGGCGATGACGAGCAGGCTTGCCAGCACCAGGCCCGTGGGACGTCCCGCCCCTGACTGCTCCACGGGAGAGCCTAGGAGGCGCCTATCCCGCCCGGGGTCAGCGATGGGATCCCATCGGCCTGCCGGTCGATCGGAGGATTCCCCTCGGATTCGGGGGTCCTGAGTCTTTCGGTCGGCACACTCTGCGTCGCGGGGGCTCGATCGAGGGAGCCTCTTGTGCGACGTGTGGCCTTTGGCTTCATCTCATCAGTGCTTGCTGGCTGGAAGAGCAGCACTTCGCCATCGAGTGTCGCGGCGACGACATGGCGGGACACTGCCACGTACCCATGGGGCGCTCTGGAGAACAATGCGCGGTCGCACGTCTCGAGGCGCTCCAATTCACGACGCAGGCTGCTGCGGACTACCACGCGGGCGGCACTAATCGCGGCCCTATCCACGTCCGTGTCTGTTGGCGTTTCGCCCGTGGCCCATGCTGCGAGTGAAGGAGCCTCTGTCTCGACGCTCGCTCCGAGCTCCCCCGTTTCGGGCACCGCGACGTCAACGGCCACGAGGACACTGTCGTCGCCAGGGGCATGGATGGAAGTGGATTTTGACCCCACGCAGTACACGACCGCAGCGGTGACGCTCAACAATGCCGCCGACTGTGCCGCCTACAACATCGTGCTCAAGATCAATGGCACGGTCGTCCTCATTGACACTTGTCAGAACGGTACCTACTCCAGCGGCGGAATCACCTATCGGTACCTGTACGTGGATTCACTGGTCGACGCTGCTAACGGGGATGTCATCACCCTGATGTGGGGGAGCACCTATGTGTCGACGACCGCCAGCGGCGCCTCATCTTTACGCGTGTACAACCCCAGCACCAACACAGCGGTCACGCTGACACCAACGGTGACGGGAGGTGGAGGAGGAGGCTCGTCCTCAGGGTCTTCCTCCACCACCAGCGCACCTGACCCGATCGTCCAGCAGTTCGGCAAGCCTGCGTCCGGGACCTGCGCCGACTCGGCCCCCGAGTCGCTGAACTGGGGCGGGTCGTCGTCGGGCGGCTGGGGGGAGTCTTGGGCGCAGTGGATGAACGGTGGCACTGGCGGAGCCGTGTGCACCCGCACCCTGGTCCACAGCACCTCGTCCGGAGCCTGGGCCGCCTCGTAGGTCTGGATGCGGACGGACGGACCGTCGTCGTCGAGCCGCTCCGCGAGCGCCGCCAGCAGCGCGGCCTCTCGAGTCCGTGTCAGGGTCCGAGGGTTCCGATCGGAACCACGTGCACACCGTCCTTGCGTCGATAGGCCAAGCCTGTGCCGGTCACCACGGCAAGAACGCCCGGTTCGCCGCAGACCGCGGTGTCGACCTTCTTGGCGAAGGCCAGCAGGTTCTTGGCGGCGTCGTCGATGCGACCACTTCCGAGCTTCACTTCGAAGGCTCCCCATCGTCCGTCGTCGCACACGACAACCGCGTCGACCTCGAGTCCCTTGTTGTCCCGGTAGTGGAGAACCCGGCCTCCGAGCGGCTGACTCAGCACTCGAAGGTCCCGGATGACGGGGCTGCCTACCCTGTTCCGGAGTCGTACTCCATTTGATCTGCACTTCGTACTCGTCTCGCTGGGCAATTTGTACTGCTGGTCAACCGGCCCGGATCCTCCGTCAGGCCGCCCAGCCATCGGCAGGGATTGCTATCGGCCTGATGGACACGTGTTGGAAGCTCCGTGCACGGAACTGGGCTCCTCGGTCGGCGTTGATCATGACGGCGCCGTCGGGTTGGTGTTCGACGATCACCGTCCGGATGGCGTTCGCGGCCAGGTCGGCCGTCATCCGCTCCGAGATCCCTCAGCCGACGATGCGGTTGGAGCGGAATCGAGGTGGTGGACTCTTCCCAAGACAGAGCGCCCTTCGCCACAATGGTGTTCCCGACAACTGGAGGCATCATGCAGACCGAGATCCGCCACGCACCGGCCTTCGCCGTAGCCCGGCTCATCCTTGCCAATGGAGAGTCAGTCAAGGCCGAGACCGGAGCCATGGCCGCCATGAGCGCCGGGATCCAGATCGAGGCCAAGATGGAAGGCGGGATCTTCAAGGCCCTCAAGCGCAGCGCGCTGGGCGGGGATTCCTTCTTCGTCACCACCTACTCGGCGTCGACCGACAACGCCTGGGTCGACGTCGCCGCGAACCTCCCGGGCGATATCGCCATCCTCGACGTGAGCTCGGACCGCGGTGTGGCCGTGACCAAGGGTTCCTGGCTGGCGAACGAGGCCAGCGTCAACATGGACACCAAGTGGGGAGGATCGAACAACCTCTTCGGCGGAGAAGGCGGCTTCGTCGCCCACATGACCGGCCAGGGCAAGGTCGTCGTCGCCTCCTACGGCGCTCTCGACCTGCACACGCTGGCCGCGGGCGAATCCTTCACCGTCGACTCCGGGCACCTTGTGGCCTACGACGATGGCGTCGGCATGGAGGCCAAGACCGCGGGCGGGTTCATGAATGCCGTGAAGTCCGGTGAGGGGTTCGTGGTGGAGATGAGAGGCCCGGGCCGGGTGTGGACCCAGACGCGCAACCCGAGTGGTCTGGTCAACTGGCTGACCCAGGTCCTGCCCTTCACCCGTTCCTGATCTCCGGGGCCGCCCCGCGGTCACCGACTCTGCCCTCGTCGACTCCCGGCTGCCGTGACCGGAGTGGCGTGACGATCACGTATGGACACTCGATGAGCCGCGGGACGTCGAGGAGGTCCCAGCGCTGCGAGACGCAGCCCGCCAGGCGACACCTGGTGCAGTGCGTCGGCATCACCTGGACCAGCCGAGTGGACGCACTACACCAAAGCACTGCCCATGCCCGCGACTGGGACCTGCCAGGACATCACGGCCGAACAGAACTCATTCGCTGCCTACGGCACTGGCGTCACCGAACGGCGCTTCGGTCCTACCGCGGGCTCATTGTCACATGAGCAGGCGGGGGATGCATCGCGCGTGCTGGCTAGCTCGCGATCATCCAGGCTGATCCGCCCCTGTTGATCAGCGTGCGAATACATGCCCATCCACCAACACGTTGACCATCGGCTCCGATAGTGGTGTTCACCCAAGGCTCCCAACTGCGTTGCCAACCACCGGTAAGTCCAGTGCCGTATGCAACGGCCTTGTCATCGAGTGCCTCGCATGTTCCAGTTGCGGATAGCGGAAGCCCCTGAAGCACGGTGATCTCTGCAGTTCCGGAACCACCCACAATTCCTGACGTCATAACCCTGTTGCCCGAACCGGTGTATGCGATGGCAACAAACACTCCATTGCCGTACGTCACCGAAGTCCAACTGTTGTCGGCAGCGCTAGCCCGGCTCGTCCACACGATGCCATCAGGAGACGTCATCACCCGATTACCCGATCCGGTGGCGGCGACAGCAACAAATAACCCGCCGCCATACGTCACGGACTCCCATCGATTGTCAGCAGCACTTGTACGACTCGTCCACACGATGCCATCAGGAGACGTCATCACCCGATTACCCGATCCAGAAAC
>CAIZPS010000194.1 GCA_903934925.1 uncultured bacterium
TGGCCTTGCAGATGCGTGCATGGAGCTCATGCAGCTCGTTCGACGTCTGGCGGTCCATGGCAGGAGATTAGGTCATGTCGTCGTCGAGGCGGCGCACTGGTTCTTGCCGATCTCGAGGATCTCGAGCTGTTCCGCAGACGCCTCCTGGCGCCCGGAGTTCACCAGCCGGATGGTGTCGTAGGTGTCGGGAGCCGCCGGCAGTGACGTGATGATCTGCTCGATGAAGGCCGCGAGGTCCGCCTCGCTCAGCAGCGTCGACTCGAAGATGTGGCCGAGGGGGGTCTGGACGAGCCCCTCCTCATCGATCTCGTTCGCGAACGACCAGTGGGCGGGAAGGACGATCGTCGCCGGGTCGAGCGGCTGAAGCCTGTCATGCACCGTGTGGAAGAGCTCGGTCGCGAGCTCCTCGGCCCTGCCCGTCAGGTCGGGGCGGCCGATGCCTCGGACGAACACCGTGTCGCCGGTGATCAGGTAGCGGCCGGGGATGTTGATGCAGGTGGAACCGGGAGTGTGGCCTGGGGTCCGGATGTTGAGTACGTGCACCTTCGCGTCGCCGAGATCGATCTCGACTCCATCCTCCAGGGGCGTGTTGGCGAAGGGAGTAGGAGCGCGACCGGTGTCCTCGATCGGGACGTGGTACGTCGCTCCCACCTCCTCGGCGAGCTGTGGGCCGCCGGTGATGTGGTCTGCGTGGACATGGGTGTCGAGGACATGCGTGACGGTCATGCCCTCGGACGCAGCGAGGTCGATGTAGTCCTGCGGGAAGCGGGCTGGGTCGATCACGATCGCATTCCGGCCAGGCACGCCGATCACGTAGGACAGGCAGGCTTTGGCAGGTCGCTGGACCTGCCACACCACCACACCTTCGGGCGTGGTGGGCAGCCGCTTGGCGACGAGCAGCTCCGCCCAGGCGGCTGTGCCTCCCTCGAGACTGCGGCAGGACTTGCCCTCGTCGGCGAGCATGTCGAGCAGCAGGTCGCTGCCATTGCCGTGGGCGCAGACGACGATGGTGTCCTGAGGAATCTCCTTGACGAGATCGTCGATCTGCTCGACCGCCATCCAGATCGGCAGGTTGCGTGTCTCGACCGGGCGAGTGCCTTCCACCTGCCACGCAGCGAACTCATCCTGGTTGCGCACGTCGAGGATCATCGGCACGGTGCCGGCATTGATCTCGTCGTACAGCTCACGCGTCGTCACGGTGCGCGCCATCAGTGCTCCTCCTACGCAACTGCCAGGGGCCGAGAACTCATTTCCTATCGGAAAGGATGACAAGCAACTCTCTTCCCTTGGATCCTTGTATGCGCGGACGCTAATGCAGTTTTTGAGCATTGGGAAGGGATTTTCCGAAGAAAGTGCTTGCATGTTGAAGGCGTGACATCTACGGTCGTGCCAACTGAGGGGAGTACATCCATGTCAGACGATTCGGCCGGTGCCAAGGAAGAGATGATGACGATCATCGCCTTCAGCGGTGATCTCGACAAGCTCTGGCCCACCACGATCCTGGCCTCCACAGCCGCTGCCAACGGCATGGACGTCACGATCTTCGCCACCTTCTGGGGCCTGTTCCCCCTGGTCAAGGATGGCGAGAAGATCGGCCATGACTCCATGACGAAGATGCTGGGCGGCATGAACGCCCCGGGCTTCGGAAGCGCCAAGCTGTCGAAGATGAACATGGGCGGCATGGGCAAGTGGATGATGCGAAAGGTCGCCGGCAAGAGCAACCTGATGCCGCCGGAGGATCTCTTCGAGATGAGTCTCGACATGGGTGTCAAGGTCTGGCCCTGCCAGATGACCATGGACCTCCTCGGCATCCGCTACGACCAGATGCTGCCCGGTCTGGCCGAGCCTGCCGGTGCTGCTACCGCACTCGCCCGGATGTCGAAGTCCGAGATCAGCCTGTTCATCTGACCCGCGCGCGACAGCGCAGCACCCGACCGTCACCAAGGAGAAACCATGGACGTGACCAAGACCGTCGACGCCACCGGCCAGAAGTGTCCGATGCCGATCCTCATGACGGCCAAGGCCGCCAAGGAGTTGCAGGCAGGGGATGTCATGCTCATCATCGCGACCGATGCGGGGGCGCGCTCTGATGTGCCCGCGTGGGTGTCGCAGACCGGCAACGAGCTGGTCGAGTCGTCCGAAGAGGGCGACGTCCTGAAGTTCTACGTCCGGAAGAAGTGATCGACTGTGCGGTATGGCTTCGCCATAGACCAGCGTACGTGCATCGGCTGCCATGCCTGCACCGTCGCCTGCAAGACTGAGCATGAAGTCCCCTTGGGCCAGTTCCGCACGTGGGTCAAGTACGTCGAGAAGGGGGAATACCCCGACACGACACGGGAGTTCGGCGTCATGCGGTGCAACCACTGCACCGATGCCCCATGCGTCAAGGGCTGCCCCACCAAAGCCCTCTTCATTCGTGACGATGGCATCGTCGACTTCGACAACGAGAGCTGCATCGGCTGCAAGATGTGCATGCAGGCCTGCCCCTACGACGCCATCTACATCGACGAGAACACCCACACCGCGGCCAAGTGCAACTTCTGCGCCCACCGCATCGACAACGGCCTGGAGCCCGCCTGCGTGCAGGTCTGCCCCACGCAGTCGATCTGGATGGGCGACATCGACGATCCGTCGAGCGGAATCTCCAAGTTCCTGAGCATCCAGCCGATCAACGTCCGCACGCCGGAGCAGGGCACGCGCCCGAATACCTACTACGTGGGTGCCGACCAGTCCGTCCTCGATCCGCTGGCTGCACCGGTCGACGGCTCCTACCTGTGGGCCCAGCCTGATGCCCTGCGTCTGGAGACGGCAGCGGAGCTCCCCGGCGACCCGGTCTCGCGGGCCCGCCTGACCTACAACACCTCCCACCCGCGGCCATGGGGCTGGAAGGTCTGGACCTACCTGTGGACGAAGTCCATCGCGGCCGGGGCACTGATCATGGGCGCCCTGGTACTCCTGCTGACGTCCGATCGCTCCCTCATGTTCACGACAATCGCCCCGTTGATCACCGAGGTCTTCCTCGTGATCACCGCAGTCCTTCTCATCTGGGACCTCAAGCGGCCCGACCGCTTCCTGTTCCTGCTCGACCCGCGCAAGATCAACCGTCGGTCGTGGCTGGCCCTCGGCGGCATCTTCCTGTCCCTTGGCGCCGCCGTGGGCGGCCTGTGGTTTCTCGCGGGCGGGGCCACCGAGCTCGGCTGGGGCGACTTCAGTGGGGTACTTGTGCCGCTGGCCTGGCTGGCCATCCCTGCCGGGGCCATGACCGCGGGCTACACGGCCTTCCTCTTCGGCCAGGCCGAGGGACGCGACCTCTGGCAGTCGCCAGTGCTCTTCTGGCACCTGCTCGCCCAGGCCGTGATGGTCGGCGCCGGCGCTCTGCTCGTCCTGGGTCCGATCTTCGGCGTGGGAACCGCGACCTTGCAGTGGCTCTCGTGGGCGCTGATCGCCGGTGTCGTCGCCCACCTGCTCATCACGGCGGTGGAGTTCGGCGGAAAGCACCCCACGCGAAACGCAGAGGTGGCGGCTCATGCCATCACGCACGGCCGGTACCGCATGCAGTTCTGGGGTGGGTCGATCCTGCTGTCCATCGTGGGGGCTCTCCTCGCCCTGGGGGCGGCGCTCGGCGGATCCGTCGCCCTCGCCGTCCTGGCCGGACTCGCCGTTCAGCCGGCCCTTCTCCTTCACGAGAAGGTCTTCGTCAAGGCTGCCCAGGATCCCCCCCTGTCGTAGCGACCGCCCACGCCATGAACCTCGACCACGCACGGACGTCCGGGAAGGGACGCAACTGATGAAGTCACGCGAGCGATCGGGCACCAAGGGCACGCCCTCGGCCACGCGGGTTGAGCCGTCACGTCCAGAGGCCCACGGGCTCCGCGTCCGCGAGACCGTCTCCAACTACCCGCCCGTCGAGACCTGGGACGACGTCGTCATGTACGACGCGAAGGCGCACCCCCGCAAGGTCGAGAAGCACTACATGCTGGTGCCCACGACGTGCTTCAACTGCGAGTCTGCGTGCGGTCTCCTCGCCTATGTCGACAAGGAGACCAAGGAGGTCGTGAAGATCGAGGGCAATCCTGCCCATCCCGGCTCCCGCGGTCGCAACTGCGCAAAGGGCCCGGCCACCATCAATCAGACCAGCGATCCCGAGCGAATCCTGTATCCGCTCAAGCGCGCCGGAAAGCGCGGTGACGCGAACTTCGAGCGCGTCTCATGGGACGACGCCATGGACGACATCGCTGGACGCATCCGCAAGGCCATCCAGGAGGATCGCCGCAACGAAGTGATGTATCACGTAGGCCGCCACGGCGAGGATGGCTTCATCGAGCGCGTCCTCCTCACGTGGGGTGTGGACGGCAACAACACGCACACCAACATCTGCTCTGCCGGTGCTCGGCTCGGCTACTCCCTGTGGGGTGGTTACGACCGTCCGTCGCCCGACCATGCCAATGCCAAGGTGATCCTGCTGCTGTCGGCGCACCTGGAGTCCGGTCACTACTTCAATCCGCATGCCCAGCGCATCATGGACGCCAAGGTCCACGGGGAGGCCAAGCTCGTCGTGGTGGACCCGCGCCTGTCCAACACGGCGTCCCATGCTGACGAGTGGGTGTCGCCGTGGCCGGGCACCGAGGCGGCACTTCTGCTGTCGATCGCCGCCTACCTGCTGCGCACGAATGCCGTCCAGTGGGACTACATCGAGCGCTGGGTGAACTGGTCCACGTACATGGAGGCCATGCATCCTGACCAAGACGCCCGAGACTTCGAGACGTTCAAGCGTGCGCTCACCGAGGACTACCAGAAGTACACGTTCGAGTTCGCCGCAGAGGAGTGCCGGATCTCTGTCCGCCAGATCGAGCGTGTCGCGACGCTGGTCGCCGGCTGCGACCGCAAGCTCGCCGCACACACCTGGCGTGCCTCCAGTGCGGGCAACCTCGGCGGTTGGGCCGTCGCCCGCGCCCTGTTCTTCCTCACCGTCCTGACTGGCAGTGTGGGGCAGAAGGGCGGCACCAGCCCGAATGGCTGGAACAAGTTCATTCCGCATGGCCCGTCTATGCCGGGAGGGCACAACTCCTGGAACGAGCTGCTGTGGCCGTCGGAGTTCCCGCTGTCCACCAACGAACTGTCGATCCTGCTGCCGCACTTCCTGCTTGATGGCCGCGGAAAGGTCGACACCTATTTCTCACGCGTGTACAACCCAGTATGGACAAACCCGGACGGATTCACCTGGATCGAGGCGCTCTCGAATGAGGATCTCGTCGGCTGTCATGTCGCCATGACGCCGACCTGGAACGAGACGGCCATCTTCGCGGACTACGTTCTGCCGTTCGGGCACAGCACCGAGCGTCACGACACTCAGTCCTATGAGCAGTACGCGGGCAAGTGGCTGGGCTTCCGTCAGCCCGTGCGCCGAGTGGCACTGGAGAAGATGGGCGAGACCATCACCGACACTCGCGAGTCGAATCCCGGCGAAGTGTGGGAGGAGACGGAATTCTGGATTGAGTTGTCCTGGCGGATCGATCCGGACGGCTCGCTCGGCATCCGCAAGTACTTCGAGTCTCCGGGGCAACCTGGCAAGAAGGTCACCGTCGACGAGTACTACGGGTGGATCTTCGAGAACCAGGTGCCTGGACTCCCGGAGAAGGCTGCGCGTGAGGGCCTGACTCCGTTGGAGTACATGCGCAAGTACGGAGCAGTGGAGATCGTGAATGATCTCTATCGGCAGGACGAGCGTCCCCTGACACCCGCGGAACTCGACGGTGCGGTCGCCGACGAGAACGGCGTTCTGCGCAAGCCGATCACCCCGGAGACTCAGAAGCCGCTCGTCGGTGAGGCGGGTGCCGTCGGGATCCGCCTCGAGGACGGCTCGGAGGTCGCGGGGTGGCTCACCGCTTCGCGCAAGCTCGAGCTGTACTCCCCGGCCATGGCCGACTTCGGCTGGCCGGAGTTGGCAACGCCGTGCTACGTCAAGACCCACGTTCACCACGAGGGTATGGATCATGCCAAGGGCGAGATGGCTCTCGTGCCGACCTTCCGCCTCCCGACGCTGATCCACACGCGCTCGGGCAATGCCAAGTACCTCAACGAGATCAGCAACAAGCACCCCGTCTGGATGAACAACGTGGATGCGCGGCGACTGGGGCTCTCGACCGGCGACATGGTGCGCGTCAACACCGAGATCGGCTACTTCGTGGCACGTATCTGGGCGACGGAGGGCATCAAGCCCGGAGTCATCGCACTGTCCCATCACATGGGTCGCTGGCGCACCACTGATGACGCCGGTAGCCGCTGGGTCAGTGGCAAGGTCGACGTCGGCCGTCTCGAGGACGGCCGTTGGCGCCTGCGCTACAAGGAGGGGGTGCGTCCGTTCGTCAGCGACGACCCCGACTCCATGCGCATCCACTGGGAAGACCCAGGCGTGCATCAGAACCTCGCCTTCCCCGTGCATCCCGACACCCACTCCGGCATGCACTGCTGGCACCAGCGGGTCAGGGTCGAGAAGGCGCACGACGAGGACAAGTACGGCGACGTCGTCGTCGATACCTCAAAGTCGCGCGAGGTATACCGCGAGTGGCTGTCGTGGACTCGACCGGGACCGAACAAGGACGGATTGCGGCGTCCGATGTTCATGATGCGGCCGGTCATGCCCCAGGTTCGCGCCTACTACGTCGACAACCAGCTGCCGTAGGGCTGACCGATCGGGGATCCCGGTCGGTCACTGCTCAATGCTCGAGAGGAACGAAAACCCTGATGCTCTGGCTGGCCGCGATTCTCTCCATCGTCATCGGCATGGCAGTGGGCCTGCTCGGGGGTGGCGGATCGATCCTCACGACGCCGGTGCTGGTGTATGTGATGGACTTCGACCCGAAGCAGGCCATCGCCGCGAGCCTCTTCGTCGTCGCGGTCACCTCGTTCTTCGGCCTTATCCAACACGCCCGGGCCGGACGCGTGCGCTGGAAGACGGGTCTGCTGTTCGGTGCGGCTGGGATGGTGGGCGCCTTTGCCGGCGGGCAGATCGGCTCTCGGCTCCCGGGGTCACTGCTGCTGGCTGCGTTCGCGATCATGATGGGTGCGACCGCAGTGGCCATGCTTCGCGGCCGCAAGAAGGTCGAGGGCAAGGCGCATCACGGACTGCCGCTGTTCCGCATACTTCTCGACGGCTTCATCGTCGGTCTCGTCACCGGGCTGGTGGGCGCCGGCGGCGGATTCCTCGTCGTGCCGGCCCTCGTCCTGCTGGGCGGACTCCCGATGCAGGCAGCGGTTGGCACATCTCTGCTCGTCGTCATGATGAAGTCTGCCGCCGGGTTCATCGGATACGCGGTGACGTTCGGAGGTCCGAACGGCCTGGTCGCATGGAACCCGGAGACCTCCTTCAACTGGATCGTGGTCCTCGTCGTGACGGCGTTCGCGATCGTCGGTGCCGTCATTGGGGCGGGGATCTCCGGTCGCGTGCACCCGGACCGGCTGCGCAAGGGATTCGGCTGGTTCGTCCTGGTGATGGCGGTGTTCATCCTCGTCCAGGAGATCGGCGCGAGCGTCCTGGAGTTCGCGCAGGGTTCCCCGCTCCAGATGCTTGAGGTCGTGGGTGGCATCATGCTGCTGATCGTCGGCATCACCATCCTGATTCGCTGGCCGGTGAAGGAGCCGCTCGGCGACTTTGACACCACCGGCGGCCAGGTCACCCGCGATCAGACCTCCGGCGACCAGACCTCCGTCGACCAGGCCAAGTAGCCTGCCGGACGACGTCGACGCTGAGAACGGCCGTGTCGTCCGATGAACGTCCGATGAAGAGGTGTCATGACCACCCTGCGTGAGGCTCCGTGGTCGGCAGCGCGCGCTGCAGCTCATCTCATCGCCGCGCGCCTGGAGTCTGAGTGGGTACGGGTAGACGACCTCGACGGACGCGTGCTCGGCTCGGACACGTGGGCACTGTGCCGACTGCCGTCATTCGCGTCCTCAGCGATGGATGGCTGGGCCGTGAACGGCACGCCACCATGGCTCATCGTCGGTGACGTCCCGGCCGGTGCTCCTTGGAACCGCACGCTCTCACCAGGTGAGGCCGTGCGAATCGCCACCGGTGCGGTGGTGCCGGAGGGTGCCGAAGCCGTGCTCCGATGGGAGGCCGCGACAGTCGACGACGGCCATGTGCGCGGTGAGGTATCCCTCGGCACGGACATTCGACCCGCGGGAGAGGAGTGCGAGGTCGATGACCTCGTCGCGCGGGCTGGAACCGACGTCGGTCCGGCGCTCGGCGGATTCCTTGCTGCCACCGGACACGACCAGGTCGAGGTGATCCGGCGCCCGAGAGTCGTCGTCGTCCTGCTGGGCGACGAACTGCTCACCGAGGGCGTTCCTGCGGCCGGTCGCGTGCGAGACTCGCTGGGACCGCAGCTGCCGGGCTGGGTCGCGCGCACCGGGGCGCGGGTGGTCCGCCAGGAACAGGTGGCCGACGACCCTGGCTCCGTACATCACGTCCTTTCCTCGGCCGTCGCGGATGCTGATCTCGTCATCACCACAGGAGGCACCGCCGACGGTCCGCGTGACCACGTACGTGGGGCCATCGAAGCCCTGCACGGCAGGCTCGTGGTGGACCGGGTGGCCGTGCGACCCGGCCATCCGATGCTGCTCGCGGCACTTCCGGGCCCTGGTGAACTGCCGGTGCCGATGGTGAGCCTGCCGGGCAATCCCCACTCGGCGGTCGTGGGCTTCGTGACCCTGGCGGTGCCGGTCATCGATGCCCTGCTGGGCAGATCTCCGGCGATGCTGGAAAGCGTGCGCACTGCGGAGGAGCTGCGCGCCCCCGTCGACCACACCCGGCTCATCGCCGGGAACATTGTGGATGGCGCGTTCGTGCTGTCTCCGTACGGCGGATCGGCCATGCTCCGCGGCCTGGCGCGGTCGAGCGGGTTCGCGGTCGTTACCGAGCGCTTCGTGCCTGCGGGCGCTCAGGTGGAGTGGCTGCCCCTCCCGTAGCGCTGACCGGATTCGGGCGCCGATCATTACTGTGGGCCAGTGACCAACGTGGGCCTGACAGCCGAGGAGCGCATGCGCTCTCACCCCGGGTGGTTCAGCGGCGTCATGGGCACGGCCTCTCTTGCGGTTGCCGCCTTCCGGCTGCCGGATGATGCGGGTGTCACGGAGACCTACACCCGAGGCCTCGGCTGGCTCTTCCTCGTCCTGTCGATCCTCGGCCTGATCGTCATCGTCGCGGCCAACACCCTGGCACGCACTCCATGGTCGGCGATCTGGCGTGAGCTGCGGTCGCGTCAGCGCGGCCCCGCCTATGCAGCGGTGCCGGGGGCCGTCCTGCTCATCACGATGGCACTCGAGGCAGCCCTCCCGAACATGGCTGACATCCCGACCCTGGGGTGGGTGCTCATGGGCATCACGCTGGTGGTGGCTGTCGCCGACCTGCTCCTGACCCTGGTCTTCTTCTCCTCGGCGATCGCCAACACCGGAGCGCTCGAGGACGATGCCGTCTCGGGTGTCTGGTTCATGCCGCAGACCATCCTGCTCCTCTCGGCTGCGGCCTTCGCCCGACTGAGCAGCACCGGGATTGCCGGCCTTGATGACGTTGCCGCACCACTGGCCGTGCTGTTCCTCGGCGCCGGATTCCTGCTGTTCCTGTTCGTCGGGGCTCTCGTCCTGAGTCGACTCGTGGCCGCCCCGCTCACGCCGGCATCCGGGGTTCCCGCGGCCTGGATCCTGATGAGTCCGAGCGCGGCCGCAGCTGTCGCCTTCATGGCCATCCCGGTCGTCACCCCGACGCTCATCGGCCAGCCCTCCTCGTCCGTCACTCCCATCACGAGCCTGGTCGCCGGCATGATGATCGGTTTCTGCATCTGGTGGCTGCTGGTGGTCGGGATCCTGACGATTCGTGATGGGCGTGAATTCGTCACCTTCAGTCCCGCGTCGTGGAGCTACGTCTTCCCGTTGGCCGCTGTGGCCGTTGCGAGTGGCGATCTCGCGCAGGCATGGAGCTCCCCGCTGATGGTGTTGGTCGCCGTCGTCATGGCGTGCCTGGGGGCGGCCAGCTGGCTCATCATCGTCGTCATCTCGATGCGCTGGGTCGCAGCGCGGCGATGGAACCATGCGTAGGCGAGCAAGTAGCCTGCGCTGAGCGCCTGCAGTCGTGCGTGGGGCGCCCGGAGTCGTGCGAAGGGAAAGCCCCGTCATGGAGTCGACATCGCCTCAGGACCCCCAGTCTCCGGCGCGCATGCAGGTGACCTTCGACCCGTCGAATGTCTGGCGCACCGGACTCGTCGTCCTCGGAGTCGTCGCCCTCGGGCTGTTCCTGTACTTCGTCCTCGACGACGGCGGAAGTGTGATCTTCACGGTCCTGATGTCGTGGTTCGCGGCCATCGCGATGGCGCCTGCGGTGAACTGGCTGTCGCGCTGGATGAAGCGCGGAGTCGCGACCATGGTGGTCATGGGCTCGGCGCTGCTGTTCGCCGCCGTGTTCTTCCTCCTTTTCGGGGCGCTTCTGGTCGACCAGATGGTGCAACTCATCATGCTCATCCCCGACCTCATCGACGAGACGATCACCTGGGTCAACTCGACATTCAACCTCGAGCTCTCGCAGGGCTCCATCCTGGAGATGGCCGGTCTGAGCACGGAGCAGCTGGCCACTGCCGCTGCGGGCATCGGTGTCAGCCTGCTCGCCTTCATCGTCTCCGTGGTCGGCAGCATCTTCGGCATCTTCACCTTCGCGCTGTTCACGTTCTACCTGTCGGCGGACATGCCGCGCTTCGAGCGCTGGATCGCGAGTCTGTTCCCCCCGCGCATGCAGGACGTCGTCATCACGGTGTGGAGCACCACGGCGCAGAAGACTGGCGGCTACATCGGGGCCCGCGTGATCCTCGCGGGCATCAACTCGTCCACCAGTGCGATCGTCTTCTTCTTCATCGGCATGCCTTACTGGCTGCCACTGGCCCTGTGGACCGGCATCGTCGCGCAGTTCGTGCCCACCATCGGCACCTACATCGCCATCGTGCTTCCTGTGATCGTGGGCCTGCTCAGCGGCAGTCCGTGGATCGGTCTGGCGGCGCTGATCTGGGCGATCATCTACCAGCAGGTGGAGAACCTGACGATCGAGCCGAAGATCAGTGCGCGGGCCGTCGACGTGAATCCTGCGGTGGCGTTCGGCGCCGTGCTGCTCGGTGCCGCGCTGTTCGGCGTGGCCGGGGCCTTCCTGGCGGTTCCCGTCGCCGCCATGCTTCTGGCCCTTCTCCAGAACTACGGCAGGCGCTACGAACTCCTGCCACAGGTGCTCGCGAAGCAGTCCCGCGACTACGAGCGTGGCCGGAAAGCGTCGGCTCCCTCGAAGGACACGGAGAGCTGAGCGTCAGTTCGTCGGGCCGCCCGCCACGTAGATGACCTGGCCCGAGACGAACGAGGACTCCTCCGAAGCGAGGAAGGAGACCACGTTCGCGACATCCTCCGGCACGCCCACGCGTCGGACAGGAGTCTGCTCGGCGACGCTCGACGTGAACGCCTCGAAGTCCACGCCCATGCGCTCCGCTGTCGCTCGGGTCATCTCGGAGGCGATGAAGCCGGGAGCGATGGCGTTCGCGGTGACGCCGAAGGGTCCAAGCTCGATGGCGACCGTCTTGGTGAAGCCCTGCAGACCGGCCTTGGCCGCCGAGTAGTTGACCTGGCCGCGGTTGCCGAGCGAGGAGATGCTGCTCAGCGAGATCACGCGACCCCACTTGGCAGCGACCATGTGACTCTGCACGGCGCGAGTCATGAGGAAGGCTCCGCGCAGGTGCACGTTCATGACGGCATCCCAGTCGTCGAGAGTCATCTTGAACAGCAGGTTGTCGCGCAGGATGCCGGCGTTGTTGACGAGCACGGTGGGAGCACCGAGTGCGTCAGTGGCGCGGCTCACGGCGTCGGCCACCTGCTGCTCGTCGGTGACGTCGGCCCGGATGGCGATGGAGCGGCCTCCCGCTCTGACGATCTGCTCTGCAGTGGCCTGGGCTCCCGCCTCGTCCATGTCGAGCAGGGCGACCGCCATCCCGTCCCGGGAGAAGCGCTGCGCGATGGCCGCACCGATACCGCGCGCGGCGCCGGTGATGATGGCGGTGTGGGTCATGGCCTCAGTCTGGCGCATCCTCGTAGCGGGTGAGCCGGGCCATCACTCGATCGAGCCCGAGCAGCACGTAGCCGAGAATGATCGCGACCACCAGAATCACGCCGATGAAGCTCAGGACCGACGCCCAGCCGTTCGTGGCGACATCGAGGAACGGGTAGGGGTAGGCCCCGATGACCACGCCGCGGCCAAGGGCGTAGACCACCCATAGCAGCGGCAGTATGAGAGCGGCAAAGACGGTGCCCTGACGAATGAGTCGCCGCGGGCCCGCGATGAGCCAGACGAGCGGAGTGACGATAGGCATCACGATGTGCTGCATCATGTTGCTCAGCGCATCCCA
>CAIZPS010000195.1 GCA_903934925.1 uncultured bacterium
AGTGCCCGCTTCCACCCCACCGAGTGACGCAGCAAAGCGGGGGGTCGGCCCGGTCTGGCTATGGGTGCCCGTCAGTCTCATGGCACTCGCCCTCGCCACGGGCTCGGCGATGGTGCCCAACGAGTTCGGCTTCCTGATGCCCAAGCCGGCCCTGCTGCTGGGTGACCTGGCGCTCGCCGGGGCACTGGGCTTCAGTCTCGCCGTATGGGTGCGGGCCTGGGTGGGCGGGCGGGCGGTGAGCTCGCGTCTGTCAGGGTAGGAAGGTACCGCCGGCCGACACGCTGTAGAGCCACTGCTCGAGCAGATGCGGCGGAATCCGAAGGGAGTTCGCTTTGCTGATCTGCAGAAGGTGTGTCGCCATCACTTCGGCGAACCCCGACGTTCGGGTTCCTCTCACGAGGTCTATCGAACGCCTTGGCCCGGGGATCCTCGGGTGAACATCCAGAACAGCAAGGGGATGGCCAAGGCGTACCAGGTCCGGCAGGTCCTGGCGGCAATCAGGAAGTTGGAGGAGGCGTGAAGGCGATGAGGGCCCTCGAGACCGACGTCTCGCGCTACAGCTATCGCGTGTCCTGGTCACCCGAGGATGAAGAGTTCGTCGCCACGTGCGCGGAGTTCCCCTCGCTCTCGTGGCTGGCGGCCACTCAGGTCGAGGCTCTTGAAGGCATCGAATCCGTTGTGGAGCAGGTACTTCGGGATTTGCTGGAGACGGGCGAGGCCGTGCCTGAGCCGTGGAGCCAGCGTTCCTACTCGGGCAAGTTCAACCTGCGCGTCGGAGAGCGGCTGCACCGGAACCTTGCTCAGGCGGCGGCAGAGCAAGGTCTCAGCTTGAATCAGTACGTCGTGCGACTGCTCACCCCCGGTCACACCTGAGGTCACTCAGCGCGGCTGGAGGTCGAGCACCTGGGCGAACCGACGCTCGCCCCTGTCGCCCTCCGGGCAGCCCTCGCCGGGTGTGTCGATGGTGAGGATCGCGGTTCCCTTGGCTGGCTGCTGTAACGCCAGATCGAACGGCGCTGGGTCACCCGGCTTGGCCAGGACCGTGGTCATGACCTGCTCATCGCCTGCGGTGAGGGTGACGGTGACCGGCACGGGGCCACACTGGGGAGCGGCGATGGCTCCCGTGACCCCCGTGACCGGCCACGGACTCGATGTCGGGACGAGATCGATCAGGGCGATGTTGTCGCGAGTCCACCACCATGACTGCTGCAGCGCTGAGTCGCGCACGGTGCTGGTGTTGTAGTCGACCTCGATGAACGGCTGGTTCAGGAAGGCCTGGGCCACGCCGTCCGGTGCAGCCGTGGCGCTGCGGATGTCGTACAGCTCCCACGTGCCATCAAGGGCGGTGGCGACCGGGGTCCCGTAGCGCGACCTGAGATCCTGCTGCGCAGGCACCAACTGCTCGGTGATGTAGCCGCGGGTGTCGAGGTGAATCGCGCAGAATCCCAGAGCACGCAAGATCGAGACCTGCTCGTCCGTCGGCACCTGCGGCAACTGACTCATCCAGACGGAGGCGTCGGTGAACTTGACCGCACCGTACGACCATCGCTTGCCGGGGTTGGTGATCGACGTCCAGAAGTGGTCGTAGTCGTTGATCTCCCCGACCTTCCCGAATTCCGGGTAGCCCATGTAGGGCAACTGCAGCACACCGCACTGCTCGGGGATGGCCTGCTGGGCCGCCGCTGCATACTCGCGTCCAGCACCGCTGAACTCGCTGCCGCGTGCCACGCTGTCGGCGTAGGGGCCTCGGAAGGGCAGTACTGCATCGACCAGTGTGAGCGCGAGGACGATGAGACCGATGGGAACTGCAATGCGCATGTCGCGGGCGATCCGCGAGCGGGCGAGCACGGCAGCGGCACCCAGGATGAACAGCAGCAGCAGGATGGGAAGCAGGCGGTTCCAGGCCCGGATCTGCGCGGTCACCGTTCCCGCCAGCAGATAGTTGAGCCCCCAGGGGATGAAGAACAGCAGGGTGACGACCGTCAGGTAGGCGATGAGGCTGGCGGACACCCGAGTGCCCGCCCCTTCACCCGTCGCCTTGACCCACCGGCGCTTGGGCGTGCGTGCTCGCATGACGAGTCCGACCACGAACACGAGCAGGGCAAGGCCGGTGATCCAGGTGCCATGGTTCGTGATGACGGTGGACTCACCGTACGGAGCGGCCTGGATCGCCTCCACGACCTGACGGTTGTAGAAGTCCATGCCCGGCAGCTGGCTCTGCGGCAGGGGCAGCAGCGCCATCGCGACATTGCCGGCGAAGACGACTGACTCGTAGGGAAGGCGCTCGGCCAGCTGGGCCAGGGGCGGGTCACCTCGAGTGGTGAGCAGTGACGGCAGTACCCCCAGGACGGCAAGGAACCCGATGCCTACGAAGGGCAGCACCTCTCGGCCGAGTGTCCGCCAGGTGGCGCGATGCGCGAAGCGCCAGAGCAGGACGGCGGCACCGAGGATGAGCGTGAATGCCGTGTAGTAGATGCCGCTCCAGGCAACGGTCATCATCATGATGACGACGACGAGCCAGAACCACAGACGCCGCTTCCGTGAGGACTGGGTCGCCAGTCGGCTGAACATCCCACTGCCGATGGCGAGGACGAGCCCGAGACCGACGACGGCGGAGTAGAGAGTGGCGAGGTAGGTGTGCCCGAGGGCCCGACCCCAGTGGAAGGGGATGAAGGTGAAAGCGACGGCGAGGGCGATCGCCAGGGCTCCCCTCAGCCCGGTCATCCGGATGACGACGTACGCGAGGGCGGAGACGAGCGGGAAGCTCAGGACGATCAGCAGGTTGATCCCGGTGAACGTGCCACCCGTAACGGAGTTCGCGAGGAGAGCGAAGATGTTCTGCGTGATGTCGGACGTCGGGAAATAGTTGAGGTTCATCGCGAGCGGGAAGCCGAACTGGTCGCTCACCGAGAAGCGGATGCCGCCCCAGACGTAGGCGTTGACGTACGTGCTGACCATGTCACCGTCGCCCCAGCCCTGGTCGAGCTGGCTGAGAAGGGGTCCGAGGACGGGGAGCGAGAGGACGAAGGCGATCACGGCGGCAAGGCCGGCCTCGATGGCGATCTGTGCCCGGTTGCTGCGGGTCGTGGTCGTCACTGCGTACTCCAGTCGAGCGTGGTCAGGCAGGCGTGCCCCTGCGTGTAGTCGAAACTACTCGCCGGGTTCGGCTGCCACGCGAAGTCGTAGCAGGTCGGGGCCGTCGGCCTCAGGCGCTGCGGGATGCTCTCCCAGAACTGCAGGAGCAGGGGCATGCTCGGCGCGTACATCGCGAGCATGGTGGGCCTGATCGTCTCGAGCCGTGTCTCATCGTCCGGCGTGATGACGGGCTCCAGGGTCACCCGGTTCTCGCCCCAGAGCTGCATGCCGGCGACGACGTACAGTTCACGATCGCCACCGACCCAGTCGCCGCCCACCCAGCTGAGGATCTGGTCGTCGCGAGTCGAGTTGGCCAGCAGCCATTCCTGCGCGTTCACCGCCGTGCGGATGCGGTCCTGGACGGGATTCGCCGCGTAGGCCCACTGGTAGGGGCTGAGGTAGTACAGGCCGATGTCACCGCGGGAGTTCTGCAGCAGTTGCGAGGCTGCGAGCGCGAGCGCGAGCCCAAGCACAGCTCCGATGGTGCGCTTGTATCCGGCGAACAGGAAGACGGAGAAGGCCACGACGGCGACGAGCCATCCGACCCAGAGTGCGAGACCGGGTGCGACGAAGCCGGCGGCAAGCACGACTGCGATCGCCACGGCGCCGGAGGCCACCTGCAGTTTCGTCCATCCGGTGTCGGGCAGGGCGAGCGTCGTCGCGATGCCGAGGGCGATCAGTGCGGGTGGCCACAGCATCGCCTGGTACATCGGCGCTTCAAGTGCAATACCGCCCATGAGCGGGTTGAACACCAACATGAATGCCACGCTCGACAGGCTGACGATGAGTGCAACCTGAGCAGGCCGCTCGCTGCGGTGCGTGATCCACACGATGACGACGGTGATGAGGATCGCGACCGGGACGATGAGCGAGATGTCACCGAGCCATACGAGTTCCTTGCTTGCGAAGTCGGATAGCCGGGTGCGGGCATCGGAGTCGACGTAGGCGCCGAACCAGCTCATTCCCGGGAACATGACCAGACCGATGGCCCAGAAACCAGCGAAGACGATGACGGTGCTGATCGCAGTGGCCAACACTTCAAGGAGTCGGATGCGCCCGTGGATTCGCACCGCGAGCCACAGCACCCCGGCGAGGATCGCCCCGGGCGGGTTGACCATCACCAGCCACCCGAGGAGGGCTCCCGCGAGGATCGCTGCGCGCGGGCCTCGGAACAGTGCGGTCGCGATGACGGCCGCCGTTCCGGCCAGGACGGATCCGGTGAGGTAGGAGTTGCCGAGGTAGCTGAGCACGACGGTGCTGAGCGAAAGGATCGCGGTGAGGAATGTGGCTGACGCGATCGCGGTGAAGCGGCGGAGGATGACATACGTACTGGTGACGAACGCGAGCAGGAGCAAGACGCGGTACGCCTCGAAGCCGGCCCATGTGCCCAACAGGCTGGTGAGGGCGCTGACGGGAGCGATGTAGCCCAGGCGCGTCCAGTAGTAGCTGTCGACCGGGGCCCGGTCGGTGATCTCGCTGCCCCAGAGGCTGAGTGAGGCATAGAAGGACGAGTCCGGGGTGTCGAGGCCGGCCCACCGCTGGGACACGAGGGCCACGGCGATCGTGATGACGAGGACGATGACGGGTTCGCGCACCCGCCTCCATACGTCGGCCACGGCGATGACCCTACTGGCGGACGCCACAGGGCAGCCGTGACTCCATGGTCTGATGGTCCGGATCCCCACGGGATAATCGCTCCATGCAGGAGGTCGGGGAGGCGCGCACGCGTCCGTGGCTCGCGTGGGTGTCGGTCTCCATCGTCGCCCTGGCCGTAGCCGCTGTCGTCATCTCCACCACGGTGCGCGCGACCGACAGCGACATGATGGGGTCCCTGCTTGCCGCGGAGAGCCTGGTGCAGGGGCACTGGCTGCGCTTCGACCACTATCCCGACCTCGTCAAGAGCGCGCTGCAGGTGGGCTACCGCCTCGAAGAGGTCAATGGGCACCTCTACTACTTCTTCCCGATCGGCACGTCGCTCCTCGTCGCACCCGCGATCGCGGTGCTGTCAGGACTCGGGATCGAGGTGACGCCGAACGACGACAAGATCCAGATCGGCCTCGCGGCCGTGGCGTCTGTTCTCGTCTTCCTTCTCACGTACTTCCTCGCCCGTCGCTTCCTGCGTCACTGGATCGCCTTGCTCATCGCAACGGTGTTCTGGTTCGGGTCCTCCTTCGCAAGCACGGGGGCGACGGCACTGTGGTCGCACGACTTCGGTGCCGTCATGTCGCTGGGCGCGCTGCTCGCGCTCGTCGCGGGGCTGCAGAGCAGGCGCGCGTCGCTGGTGTCATGGAGCGGCGTACTGGCGGCGTATGCGTTCGTCGTGCGTCCGCAGTTGGCGCTGCTGCCACTGGGTATCGCGATCCTGCTGGCGGTGCGCTGGCGCAAGGGCCTCATCGCCTTCGCGTGGCCTGCCGCTCTCGTGCTGGCGGCGTTCGTCGTCTTCACGAAGCTGACGTCAGGTGTGTGGCTTCCGTCCTACTACCTGCCTCAGAGACTCGAGGGCGGAGAGTTCTGGGTCGCCTTCGCCGGGAACATGGTCAGCCCAGGGCGTGGACTGCTGATCTACACGCCGATCCTGCTGGTGATCCTTCTCCTGCTCGGAAGCTGGCGACGCATCACCTGGGATGAGCGCGCCCTCGTGCTCCTCGGACTGGGATGGCTCGTAGCGCATTGGATCGCCATCTCACGCTTCCCGCACTGGTGGGGCGGGTGGGGGTTCGGTCCGCGTCTCATGATGGACGCCCTACCCGGTCTTGTCCTCGTTGTCGTGGTGCTGTGGCCGCGCATGCTGAAGCCTGCCCTCGCCAAGGTGACCGTGATCCTGTTCGTCATCCTCGGGGTCGCGTCCGTCTGGATCAACACGGTTCAGGCGCTCTACAACCCCTACTCGCGCGTCTGGTACGTCGAGCCGATGAGCGAGGACAACCCCTGGATCATGTGGGACTGGCAGTATCCGCAGCTGCTGGCATCTGAGGATCGTCATGAGGAACGGATGATCCGCCTGCTGGACGTTCCGCCACCACTGCAGCCCGGAGTCGACTACGCCGTCGATGCTCCTGAACTCGGCCTCGTCGGGTGGAGCACCGGATTCTGGTCCAATGCGATCTCGCTCGACCCGTTCCGTCTCGGCATCCCTTCCTGGTGGCCGGAGGAGGGCCGACGCTGGACCGAGGGGGCGACGTCGCGCGTGCTGGTGACTCTTGACGAGCAGACCCTGGCTGGGCTCACGGGGCGTCTGCAGATTCCTGTTGATGCCTACGGTCCTCAGCAGGTCGAGGTCAGCCTCAACGGGACGCCGGTCACGACATCGTTCATCGACGGGGTCGCGGGTCAGGAGTCACCAGGTCGACTGACCGTCTCCGTCGATCCTGCACTCCTGCGGCCGGGTGTCAACGAGATCGTGCTCACGCTGCCCACTCGCGTGACGGTCGGCCTGGTGTCGGACTTCCGTGAGATCGCGATCGCCTTGAAGGGGCTGTCGCTCAGCTGAGCTCGGATGCTCTTGACCGGTTGCTGGGCCAGTGACTCACGAGACGAGGACTTGCTCGAAGGCCCTGCGCGCCAGGTGTGACACCTTGGTGCCCTGCACCCTTGCCGCCACCTCGGCCCTGGCCTTCATCTCCGGGGTCACGCGAAAGGTGACCTGCGGGGATCTCTCGGCCCGGCCGGTGAGCGACGGGCGGCCGGCGCGTCGGTCGAGGTACTCGTGCGCCGCGGCTACGACCTCGTCGACGTGGGCGTCGTCGATACGGCGCCCGTCGCTGTCGAGAACGACTTCAGTCTCCAGGTCGACATCGGGGCCGGCGATGACGTAGCGGCGCTTGCTGCTCATGGGCGTCCCCTCCGATAGTGCGTGGGCGGCGTACAGGGCCTGCTGGGTACGAGAGCGCGTGAGCAGGTGGCGGCGAGCCCTGCTGGTGATCCGGACTATGACGTTGTCACCAGAATTGTGCATGGCAGAAACCACCCTGTTAACGCGCCGAAGACAACCCATCCGGCGGGATCTCGGACGTGGCCCCCGCCGTGTCCTGCGATCCCGCCGGATGGAGTTCGTGGTGGCCGATCAGGCCGGCACGGTGCGCTCGACCTTGGCGGCCGTCTTGACCCACTCGGTGCCGTTGTCGGCATACCCCGCCGGTGCGGTGTCCTTCACCTGCACGGTGCGGGCCCACGCCGACCCGTTGTCGGTGTAGCCGGCCGGGGTGGCGTCCTTGACGTTGGAGTAGACCGGCTCGTCATAACCGCCCCAGCATTCGACGACGGGGTTGCCGTTGGCGTCGGGCAGGTAGCCGCAGGTCTGGTTGTCGGTGTTGCGACGGGTGCCGGTCTGTGTCCATGTGTTGGTGTAGG
>CAIZPS010000196.1 GCA_903934925.1 uncultured bacterium
GCGGCGTCGTAGGTCAGGCGTACCCGAGCTCGTGGAGCCGGGCGTCGCTGATGCCGAAGTGGTGGGCGATCTCGTGCACCACGACGATGCGGACCTGCTCGACGATGTCCTCCGCCGATGACGACATCCGCATGATCGGGTTGCGGTAGATGTGGATGGTGTCGGGCAGCATCCCGACGTAGTTGTGGCCGCGCTTGGTCCGCGGCACCCCCCGATACAGGCCGCGGATGTGGCGCCCGGGGGGCGGGTTGTCCTCGACGAGCACCACGACGTTGTCGGCCAGGCGCATGAGCCCCTCCGGCACGGTGTCGAGGGCCTCGCCGACGAGGTCCTCGAACTCCTCGAGGGTCACGGAGAACATGCCCTCATGTTGCCTCGCCTCCTCGCCCCTGTCACCCGTGGGGGGCGGATTGCGCCGCCTCGGGGGGGCTGGCCTATGCTTGCCCGGTCGCCAACGGCTTCACTCTGGTCGACGGAGACGCATCCAGGTCCCCATCGTCTAGTGGCCTAGGACTCCGCCCTTTCACGGCGGCAGCACGGGTTCGAATCCCGTTGGGGATGCGCAGCACGAGCAGCACAAGCACCACCGGCACGAGCACCACCAGTACGAGCACCACCAGCACAAGCACCACAGCAAGGCCCCGTAGCGCAGTTGGTTAGCGCGCCGCCCTGTCACGGCGGAGGTCGCCGGTTCGAGCCCGGTCGGGGTCGCCCCTACACTCCCTCGCGTGGAGTCCACCATCTTCGACGGCTCGTCGACGACTCCCTGCTCACCCGCCCAAGCGCAGGCCGCCGCCGATCAACCCGGCATCGCCTGGGTCGACGTCCGCCTCCAGGGCGGCGACGAGTCCGAGGCCGCGGGCATCCTTACAGCGGTCGGCATCGACCCCGCGCAGGCGCATGCCGTTCTCACCGCGGGGCTGAGCACCGACTTCAGCATCACGTCCACGAGCGTGCAGGGCGTGTGCTGGATCGACGACGCCGACGGCTCCCCCGCGGTGCAGGTCTTCTTCACCTGGGATCAGCAGCGCCTGGTCACCGTGCGCAGCGGTGGCGATGCCGCCATCGCCGACATCCGCCAGCGCATCGGCGAGCGCGCCGACCTGCTGAGAAAGGACCAGTCGACGCTGCCCGGAGTCGTGCTGCAGCTGATGCTCGCGACGGTGCAGAAGGGCCTGACCCGCATGATGATCGAGGTCGGCTCCCTCGACATGGAGGTCATCGCGACCCAGACCCCCAAGGAACAGCAGAGCCAGCAGCTGGTCGCCTACCGCAACGCGTTCGCGCCCCTGGCACTTCGCTTCCCGATGTACCTCGTCAACGTGCAGGCGGCACTCATCGATCCGGTCACCGTCGACGGCCTCGGAGGCGACGGAATGGATCAGCTCAAGCAGTTCCTGGCGGGCGTGCAGAGCACCAATGGGCTGATCGACAATCTGGCCGACGCCGTGCGCAACACCGCGCAGGACATCCAGGCGCAGGTGAGCAACTGGCAGGGCAACCGCATCAACGTGCTGACGATCGTCACGATGATCTTCCTGCCGATCACGTTCCTCACCGGCTACTTCGGCATGAACTTCGCGTGGCTCGACAACCAGCTCAACTCATTCTGGATGTGGATCGGGCTCGGCGTCGCCCTCCCCATCGCACTGGTCGTGGGAAGCGTCGTGCTGCTCGCCAACGGCGGCTACAGCCTCCCGCGCCTGCTGCGCCGCCGAACATCGAAGTCCGGCTAGCCAGAGGGCCTCACTCCGCCTTCGGAGGCAGCAGCGCCTCGATGTCCCCCACCAGGTCCGCCGGCACCGTCTTGGGCGCGTACCGCTTCACCGTCCGGCCGTCCGGGGCCACGAGGAACTTGGTGAAGTTCCACTTGATGCCGGACCCGAACATGCCGCCCGCACGGGACTTCACGAACGCGAACACCGGATGGGTCTTCGACCCGTTGACGTCCACCTTGGTCGACAGCGGGAAGGTCACTCCGTAGTTGACCTTGCAGAACTCGTCGATCTGACCGTCGTCACCGGGCTCCTGATGCATGAACTGGTCGCAGGGGAAGCCCAGGACGATGAGCCCCATCGCCTCGTACTCCTCGTAGAGGTCCTGAAGGCCGTCGTACTGAGGCGTGAACCCGCACTTGCTCGCGGTATTCACGATCAGCACGGGCCGGCCCTCGAAGTCACTCAGGGGTACCTGCTCCCCCCGGTTGTTCGTGAAGGAGAGGTCATAGAGGGACGCTGCATCAGCCATGACGTGATTCTCCGCCTCCCGACCCCGACCCGCACCCCAGCGCCCGAACCCAGCGGGAGCCATCTCCCCGGGGTCCGAATCGTCCTGATATTCTGCGCTGCGCGCTGAAACCAGCGCCAACGGCCAGGTAGCTCAGTTGGTACGAGCGTCCGACTGAAAATCGGAAGGTCGGCGGTTCGACCCCGCCCCTGGCCACCACGAAACCTGTTGCGGCGCAACAAGTATCGGAGACCCGTCTCCGAGTTACTGAAGGTGCAGTCAGGTTACTGCCCTATCTTCTGCCCTATCACAAGGGCACAATCTGTGCGCAACTCGCGTTTGTTGGCCGAGAATCGGACGGTCGCGGTTCGGTGTCCTCGACAAGCGGGCTCACGCCATGTCTTGTTGGCGAGGTAAGGCCCAGATGCCGCATTGACGCGTCCGCCGACCCCTGCTGGGGCCCGCCGGCTCCCCAACTCGCGAAGGGCCTTTGGTGGATTGTCGGGGAGTTGGGTCCGGGAGTGGTGACTGACCTCGTTCTGAACCCTCGTGCCGCGATGGAGATGGTCGGGCTTGACCACCGGGCGCTCTGAAACGGACTCGTCCAGGACCAGCGTTTCGCTCGCGTCAGCAGGCGCTGGCGACTGAGGAGTGATGTCGGTCGGGCACGGTCAACCGGATCCCAAATGCGCGCGTGAGAAGTTTGCTATTAGGTGGAAACTGCGGTTTGACCGTCGATGACGAGTTGCGACC
>CAIZPS010000197.1 GCA_903934925.1 uncultured bacterium
CTTCAACTTCGCCAACCTGCTCAACCAGTCGGCCGCGATCATCGTGCTCGCCATGGGCCTGGTCTTCGTGCTGCTGCTCGGCGAGATCGACCTCTCCGCTGGCTTCACGGCAGGAACATCCGCCGCTGTGCTGGCCGTTGCGCTGTCGTCCTGGGGTCTGGCCTGGCCGATCGCGCTGATCATCGGCCTGCTCACGGGCACGCTGATCGGCCTGTTCATCGGTACCCTCGTGGCCCGCCTTGGCATCCCTTCCTTCGTGGTCACACTGGCGATGTTCCTCGCCCTCCAGGGCGTCATGCTGCTGATCATCGGCGAGGGCGGGACGATCCGGCTGCGCAGCGACGTCCTGCTGGCGATCATGAACCAGAACATGCCGTTGTGGGCAGGCTGGGTCATGTGGGCAGTGGTCGTCCTGGGATACGGCGTCATCTCCTGGCGCGCGATCGGCGGGCGGCGAAAGGCAGGGCTGAAGGCGACGGCCACATCCGTGTGGATCGCCAAGACGCTCGCACTCGCGGTGATGATGGGCGTGCTCGTCTTCGTCCTCAACCAGCAGAGGCAGATCCTCCGGCCCGGCAAGGAGTCGTGCCCGCTCGACGGCGACGCGCCGATCGGCTGCATCCCCGTCATCCAGGGAGTGCCGTGGGCCGTGCTCGTCGTCATCGTGCTTGTCGTCGGCCTGACCTTCGTGCTCGGCCGCACCTCCTTCGGTCGTCACGTCTACGCCGTGGGCGGCAATGCAGAGGCGTCCCGCAGGGCGGGCATCAACGTCAAGTCGATCCGGATCTACTGCTTCATGATCGGCTCCACCCTGGCTGCCGTCGCGGGCGTGCTGCTCGCCTCGCGCGACAACTCCGTGTCGCCGACGACGGGTGGTGCCCAGACACTGCTCTTCGCCGTGGGTGCGGCCGTCATCGGTGGCACAAGCCTCTTCGGTGGCAAGGGCAAGGTGATGGACGCCGTGATCGGTGGTCTCGTCATCGCCGTCATCGCCAACGGCCTGCCGCTGATCACCCAGCAGTCGGGCATTCAGTTCGTCGTCACCGGCCTGGTGCTGCTGGTGGCCGCCAGCGTCGATGCCATCTCGCGCAAACGGGCGAGCGCCGGATAGGCACCCCTCTCACATGGTTACGGGTACGGCATCCACGCAGGACGATCTGCGGCGACTCAATCGAGCGCGCCTGCTGCGCCGCCTGCACGAGGTAGGTGCGGCGAGGCGATCGGACCTCGTCGCCTTCAGCGGGCTCAACCGCAGCACGGTGGGCGTGCTGGTCTCCGAACTGGCCGAAGCGGGCCTGGTCACGGAGGCAGCCGGCCTGCCCGGTCAGGTGGGGCGGCCGTCCTTGCGCGTCCAGCCGGTGCCGGAGTCTGCTGTGGTGATCGCCTTCGACCTCAAGGTCGAGTCGACGATCGTCGCCCTGGTCGGTCTGGGGGGTGGCGAGCTGTGGCGCCGTGAGCTGCGCCACGAGCGCACCGACTACGCGCCCGCCGAGGCGATCCGCAGTGTGCTCTCGCTGATCAGGCAGGCGCTGCGTCGCGCTCCTGAGGGTGCGGCGTGGGTGGGTGTGGGCGTGGGCGTGCCGGGCGTCGTCGACCATGCCGACGGACTCGTCCGGCTGGCTCCCAACCTGGGCTGGGCCGATGTCCCGCTCGGTCAGATGCTGCGCTCGGCCCTGGAGTCCGAGTACGGCTGCGTCCCTCACGTGTCGGTGAGCAACGACGCAGACCTCGGTGCCCTCGCCGAGCATGTGCGTGGGGTGGGAGTGCAGGCCCGTAACGTCATCTACCTGTCCGGGGAGGTGGGCATCGGCGGCGGAGTGATCATCGACGGACGGCCGATGCTGGGTGCTGGTGGCTTCGGTGGCGAGGTCGGGCACATGGTCGTCAATCCGCAGGGAATCGAGTGCCGATGCGGGGCGCGAGGCTGCTGGGAGACGGAGATCGGCCGTGACGCTCTCGTGCGTGCGGCCCGCCTGCGCGATGAGGACGCGTCGGTCTCGGACGTCATCGCTGCAGCGGCCGCCGATTCGAAGCCGGCGCGGGCAGCCATAGACTCGGCAGGTCAGTGGCTCGGCCTCGGCCTCGCGAACCTGGTCAACGTCTTCAATCCCGAGGTCATCGTCCTCGGCGGCCACCTGCGCCTGGTCTATCCGCTGGTCTCCTCGACGGTGCTTCGGCAGGTTCAACTGGCGATGCCGGCTGCCCGTGAGCAGGCACGGGTCGAGGTGCCGGCCCTGAACGCCGACAGCACGCTGTTCGGGGCGGCCGAGGCGGCATTCGAGGGCCTGCTGGCCGATCCCATGGCCGTGATCGCCGCGTCGGTCCACGCCACGGCCTCCTGATCTCGTGGATGGCGCCCTCGTACTGGCCGCCGGCAGCCAGCGGATCGTCCTGGATCCCCAAAGGGGTGGCCGGGCGGTGTCGTGGCAGGTGGACGGACACGAACTCCTGCATGTCCATGGCACGCATCCGGCGGAGCACGGCATGTATGCGATGGCCCCCTGGGCCGGGCGATTGCGGGGCAATGCCGTCGTGACCGACCGGGGTTCGGTCTCCCTGCCGGTCACCTACGACTCCTGGGCCATGCATGGCACGGTGCTGGACCGACCTGCGCGCGTCGAGTCGAGAATCGACCAAGGTGATCGTGCCGAGGTGGTGCTCGTCTCGGATCGTCATCCGGAGTGGCCGTGGCCGATGGAGGTCCGGATGCGCTGGATTCTCGAGCCCGATCACCTCACCACGACAATCGCCGTCGCGTCTCTCGAGGGGTCATTCCCCGTCACGGTCGGGTGGCATCCGTGGTTCCGCCGACACGTGTCGAATGTCGAGGCGCGGGTGACGATGAACGCACGCGAGATGCTCGTGTGTGACGACGAGGGCCTTCCTGGGGGAGTACTGGCGGCGATACCCGACGGGCCGTTCGACGACGCCTTCCTCGTCCCCTCGGGTCGGGCTCGCATCGACTGGCCCGGGCTCGTGGCGCTGGACATCGAATCCGACGCTCCATGGTTCGTGCTCTACGACGAGCGGGAGTCATGCCTGTGCCTGGAGCCGCAGAGCGGGCCTCCGGACGGCCTCGTCGCGCATCCGTGGCACGACGTCGCCCGAGCCGAGCCCGGCTCCCCCGTCACGCTCTCGGTCACCTGGCAGGTTCGTGGCCTGCGGGAGGGTCGAGAATGACGGTGGTGCCGCCCGCTCCAGCCGTACGCGCCGCATCCAGCACTCTCATGGTCGCGACCACGTCGTGGATCGACACGGGTGGGGGAGAGCCGTGCCGGATGGCCTCCACCATCGATCGGTAGAACTCTGGCCACTGGCCATGCTCCATCGGCACCTCCCGCGTGGTTGCGGCGCTGGCACCATCGAAGGTGCGCAGCGTCGCGGTGTGCGCACTCGGCTCGACCCCCCAGTCGGGTCCGGGGATCGCACCTGTGCGCAGGACGTCCTCCTGAGTGTCGCTGTGCCGGATGCGAAGGCCTCCCAGCGTGCCCAGCAACGCCATGCGCTGGTCACCGAATGCCGACACCTGACTGGCGGAGAGCACGCTCACGCCCCCGTCGTCGTGGGTGATGAGTACGACGACATCATCGTCAGTCGGATCGCTGGGACGCACTGAGCGAACGGTCGCAGAGACGCTGACTGCGGGGCCCATGAGCAGCAGGGCCTGATCGACGAGGTGCGCGCCGAGGTCGTAGAGCATGCCGCCGAGATCGACGGGATCCGCCGATGCGCGCCATCCGGGCTTGGGTGTGACGCGCATACGGTCGATGCGGGACTCGAATCGGTGCACCATGCCCAGGTCGCCCGACTCGGCGATGCGGATCGCGGTCAGGAAGTCGCTGTCCCACCTTCGATTCTGGAAGGGCACGACGAGGCGCTCCTGATGTTGGGCCAGCCGGGCCAGTGCCTCAGCCTGTGCGGCGTCGGCCGCTATCGGCTTGTCCACGACGACGTGAGACCCGGCCCGCAGGGCCTGCTCCGCGTAGGGGACATGCGTGACGTTCGCGGATGCCACGACCACGAGGTCGACGCCGCGGGACAGACCTGACTCGAGGTCGGCAAACACCGTGGCGGCGGGATGATCTCGGCGGGCCTGATCGGCTCTCTCCGGGTCCGTCGTCACGACCCCGGTGATGCTGAGGCCTGGCGTCGCGGCGATGAGGGGCCCGTGGAACACCCGCCCTGCGAGGCCGTAGCCGACGAGCAGGACTTCGAGATCTTCAGGCACGGGCACAGTCAACCATCAGTCGTCGGATGTTTGGCATCGGCGGGGATGGGTAACACCTACTCGTCCGATACACCGAGGACACAAGGAGAGGAACATCATGATCGGCACGAAGAGAAGCCTTGCCGCCCTGACCGGCGCGGTGGGGCTGGTGGCCGTCGGCGTGCTTGCAGCATCCCCTGCCAGCGCCCACGGTTACGTGAATGCGCCACAGAGCAGGTCCTACCTGTGCAAGACGGGAGCCAACACCGACTGCGGTGGTGTGCAGTTCGAGCCGCAGAGCCTTGAGTACCTGAAGGGATTCCCGGCGGCTGGGCCGGCAGACGGGCAGATCGCGTCGGCAGGAGGCCAGTTCGGCGGCAGGCTCGATGAGCAGAGCCCCACTCGATGGGTCAAGAGCGACGTGCGGCCGGGGCCGATGCTTTTCGACTGGACCTACACCGCACCCCACGCCACGGCCAAGTGGCACTACTACATGACCAGGCAGGGCTGGAATCAGAACGCTCCTCTCACCCGCTCGGCGCTGCAGCTGATCGGCGAAGTGCAGCATGACGGATCGAAGGCGAGCAACAACCCCGATCACGTGATCACCATCCCGGCCGACCGTTCGGGCTATCACGTCATCCTCGCCGTCTGGGATGTCGCGGATACCGTGAATGCGTTCTACAACGTGATCGACGTCAATGTGCTCGGCTCCGCCGATGCCGACGTGACTCCTCCGACAGTCCCGTCCGGTGTCGCTGTGGCCGCAACCACATCGAATTCCGTGACGTTGTCATGGCAGGCATCCCAGGACGATCGCAGTGACGTCACGTACACCGTCTATCGGGACGGCAGGCAGGTGGCGACGACGCAGGGCACGCGCATCACCGATTCCGCGCTGCAGCCGGGCACGGCCTACGGCTACCGCATTGCTGCCACCGATCGTGCCGGCAATGCCTCGGCCCTGAGTGCTGCTGTCAACGCGCAGACTTCTGCGGCGCCTGCTGTTGATGTCACGGCGCCAACCGCACCCTTGAACTTGCACTCCATGGGTGAGACCGAGAACTCGATCGATCTCATGTGGGGGGCATCAGCCGATGACGTCGGCGTGGTCGGCTACCGCGTCTACCGCGATGGCCAGTTGGTGCGCTCGACGTCCGCGACCCACGTGATGGACTCAGGTCTGGCCTCGGGCACGACCTACCGGTACACCGTTCGTGCGGTGGATGCGGCGGGCAATGTGTCGGTCGGCAGCAACGTCCTGACGAAGGCGACGAAGGCGGCCCCCACGCCGACTCCGACTCCGACTCCCACGCCGACGCCCACTTCCACGCCGACGCCAACGCCGACGCCGACTCCAACGCCCACCCCCACGCCGGCGCCCTCCGGCACCTGGGACTCCCGGGCGACGTACGCCGCGGGCGCGATCGTGACCCACAGCGGTGTCACGTACCGGGCGGTGCAGTCGCACACCGGGATCGGTGATCCGAACTGGATCCTCGCGCCGTCACTGTGGGCGCCGGTCATCGCCACTCCGGCCGCAGCCGGCGCATGGGACTCCCGGGCGGCCTATGCCGCGGGTGCGATCGTGACCCACAGCGGTGTCACGTACCGGGCGGTGCAGTCGCATACCGGCATCGGTGATCCGAACTGGATCCTCGCTCCGTCACTGTGGCAGCGAGTCAGCTGACGAATCGATGACAGGGTCCCCTGTGCTCCGGCACGGGGGACCCAGTCATTCCTCGAACCAGCGAGGGGATGTCGTGCGCGGCGGGTGCAGACGCTGGCGCCAGATGATCATGCGCGGCTCACCCCGCAGGTTCGCCTCCTGAGCCCGTGACAGAGCCGGTGCGATCCCCGTGACATCGGCGACGTGCTCGACTGCGATGCCGAACGCTGCACCGAGGGCGGACCACTCGGGAGTGACGAGGTCCACCCCGCGCTCGGGATGGCCGAAGACCTGCTGGTCGAAGCGGAGCATGCCGTACCCACCGTCGTCGACGATGAGCAGCGTGATGGGCAGGGACTCCTGGGCGTACGTGGCGAGCTCACCGAGGGCGAACATCGGCCCTCCGTCACCGCAGACGGCCAGGGTCGGGATTCCGACAGATGCCGGACCGATCGCCGCTGGGAGCGCGTAGCCGAGGGTGCCCCAGCCCACGGGGTACTGCAGCCGTCGCGGCCGCGGTTGCGAGCTGTAGCCGCCGTACCAGTAGCCCGCGACGGCCATGTCGCACACCACGGCACCGTCCTGGGGCCATGCTCGATCGACCTGCTCGACGAACTCGACAGCGACCGCCGTTCGTGAATCGGACGCCAGACGCGACAGGATCGACGTGCGCATCCCCTGCACGTCGATCCAGGGGGTCCGAGCGCCCACCCCGACCTCGTCGAGCGAGTCCGAGAGAACCGGCAGCGCAGAGGCGAGGTCGCCGTGAATCAGGTGATCCCAGTGGATGGTCTCGGTGATCAGCGAGCCGAGCGTGATGGCGACCCGCGTCGAAGGCAGCGGAAGGCGCCAGTTCTTCGTGTTCATCCCATCGAACGAAGAGCCGAGGACCAAGAGCAGGTCAGCGTCCTCGAGAAGGGCGGAGACCTCTGGCTCGTGCACGGGAGCGTCGACGAGTAGTGGGTCGCCGGCCAGCAGTCCACGTCCGGCGTAGCTGGTGATCACGGGCGCTCCGAGGCGATGGGCGAGTGTGCGGAGCAGATCCTCGGCACCGGCGGTGACGACTCCTCCACCGGCCCAGATCACAGGTCGGTGGCACGCGCGGATCACCTCCGCGACCGCGGTCACGTCGTGCGCATCCACAGGCGCGGACGGCAGGCGAGGAATGTGCGGAATGGCGGCTGTCCACGGCTCGCCCAGCACATCGGTCGGGATGCCGACGTAGCTGCCCAGTGGGGGTGGGCCCCACGCGTCGCGCAGGGCGAGGACGACGGACGCCATGGCCTCCTGGCGCGTGCGAGCGCGACGTGCCGGCGCCCCGAATGCCTCGATGAGGCCGCCCTGGTCGGCCATCTCATGCAGGATGCCGCGCGGACCACCGGGGGATCGAAGGGCGTGGTTGACCTCGCTGGCGAGGAGCAGCACGGGAGACCCGCTGACGTGCGCCTCGCCGAAGGCGGTCACGACGTTGGCGACCCCGGGGCCGCTCGTGAGCAGGGCGATGCCGAGTTCACCCGTTGCTCGGTGCAGGCCGTCAGCTGCATACCCCGCGGCCTGCTCGTGGCGCACGCCGATGATGCGCGGCAGGTTTGCGCCGTCGGCGTCCCAGTACGCGAGGTTGTGGACTCCGGGAATGCCGAAGGCCCGACGGACGCCGTGCCGACCGAGCAGGGTCAAGATGGCGGAGGCGACGGTCAGCTGCTCGGCCATGGATCAGGCCCGACGGTCGAACATGCCGAGGAGTGCGGCGACTCCGAGGACGCTGCGCGGTGCATACGCCGCGCGCCAGAGCCCGCCGTGGTTGGCGGCCTGCGCGAACAGATCCATCGGGTTGGCCAGTGCCGTCGTGGGCTGAGCCGCTGCGCCAGGATTGCGCAGGTCGTGCACGAGCAGCGCCGCCATGAGCGTCGTCGTTGTTGCAGGATCGAAGACCTCGACGCCGAAGCGACCTGCTCCGGCGTAGGCGGCTGCCAGTGCGCGGTTCTTCAGCACCGAATTCGTGCGTGTGGCGGGCGCCAGGTTCAGCGACACGGTTGTGCCATCGGCGCGCGCCACCAGCGCGCGCCACCGCTGCAGGCGCTTGGCTAGCGCGTAGTTCGGTCCCTGCTGGGGGACGAGGGAGTCGTTGATGCCGAACACGGTGCCGTCATCGGCGGTGTACGTGCGCGGATAGTTGGGCTCGAACTGGCGCATGAGCCGCAGGGGACTCTGCAGGAGGCCGCTGATGCCCCGCGATTCCCAGCGCCTCCGGGACTCCTCGACCGCCGCGAGCGGCACCATGAACACGTCGGTCGGGGTCGCGAGGAATGCGAGGGTGAGGTCATCGCGGCCAGCGGCCAGTTCGGTGATCAGTGCGTCGGCTGCCATCGACAGCAGCACATGAGCGGCACCGTCGGCGTAGGCGTAGGTGCCCAGCGTGAACGGCCGGTCGATCTCACGCAGCCACGTCAGCAGCTCCGGTGTGTCGCGCAGCAGATCCGCTCCGGCATGCGCAGCGACGGTGGCATCGTCATCGGGGTGGACGTTGCCGCCGACGACGAACGGTGGCTGGCCGGATGCGTCGAGCGCGACCGGGATCCGCAGGCGCCCGGCGGTCGCGCGGGTCGTGGCGATGAGGCGCTGCCAGAGCTCCGGCCGGGGAAGATCCACCGCGTGTACGTGCGCACCCCAGCGCAGCAGGGAGCGCGTGGGCGCCAGTTCGGCTCCCGCACCGAGGACGGCGATGTCGACGTCGCGCAGGTCGAGCCAGTCGGGGTTCGCGACGACGAGTTCGATCGCCCCAGCGAAGCCCGGCTCGGCGATGCCGGTGTCGACCCACGTGCTGATCTGGCGGCGCAGGTCGTCGCCGAACAGGCGTCGACCGCGGTAGGGCAGGGTGAGCTCTGCCTCCCGCTCGATGATGCCCTGCACCGACACCGAGCCGAAATGCGGATCAGTCCAGCGCCGCATCGCCTCCCACAGGGGCAGCTGCTCGCCCCTGCGGACGAAGACGAAGCGCCGGTGGGCGGAGGCCAGGCCGTCCCGGGACACGGCGAGCGCTGCCGAGGCCTGTAGAGCCGAGGCAAGCGAGATGTCGCGCAGGGGACCGATGTAGCCCCCGCGCCAGTCGGAGGTGTGCTCGATCTGGGCGGCGATATCGGCGTCGACGTTGCGAACGCAGTCGGCGAACACCGCGCGACCCGTCGCGCTGGTGCTGCGTCGGCCGTCACCGCCGGCAGGGAAGGCGACGCCATCCACTGCAGACGCCACCGGGTCGACCATGACGTGAGGTTAGCCAACGCGCGCGTGCCCCCGAACTGTGCCCGTCGCTTCAGACGATTGCTCGATCCTGGAGCCTGGTTCGGTAGCCGGTGAGGTCAGAGGTGCGGTCGATGCCCACGACTCCCACCAGCCCGTCATCGTCGCGATACTCGATGATGCAGGGCTCATCGAGGCTGCCGTCGACGACTTCAAGCCTCGTAGCGAGTCCGGGCATGCCGAAGGATTGGAGGCTGATGTCGTACTGGTCGGACCAGAACGAGGGCAGTGCCGTGAAGGGCCCGGTATCGGGATCATCGCCGCTGAGCTGCGCCGCAAGCGTCCGCCCTGCCCGTCGACCCGTCTCTGTGGGGATGCTCCAGTGCTCGACCCGGTAGGGCACGTTTCCGAACAGCGCATTCGGGTGCCGGGCCACATCACCGACGGCGACTGCGGGCATCGCCGAGCCCACGATTCGCATTGCGCTGTCGACCAGGACGCCGTCGCTCAGGTCAAGAGCATTGCCGTCGAGCCACTCCGTGTTGGTGACGCTTCCCACCGCCTCGACAACGACGTCAGCCGGAAGCTCGCTTCCGTCGCTGAGGGAGGCGGACCGGACCTGCTCGTCGCCGTGGAAGGAATCGATGGTGTGGCCGAGCCGGAAGCGCACTCCCTCCCGCTCATGTCGTCGGCGCATAGCGGCCCCGACTTGCGCGCCCAGTGGTCGGATCATCGGCTCGTCATCCAGCGCCACGACCGTGACCTCGCAGCCGAGTCGACGTGCTGTTGCTGCGACCTCGCAGCCGATGAAGCCCGCACCCATGATCAGGACATGCGATCCGGGCGTCAGGCGCGATCGGATCTGCTCGGCGTCGGCCGCGGTGCGCAGAGCGAACCTCCCCTCCGCCGGCCCGGCCAGGGGAAGCCTTCGTGGGCGAATTCCGCTTGCGACGACAAGGCCGTCGGCCTTGAGGAGTGTGCCGTCATCGAGCGTGATGGTGCCGGATGAGAGGTCAGCCGCGACGACGCGTCGGCCCAGTCGCCAGGTGACGTCATCGACGGACGGACGTCGCCGGAATTCGAGCCTGGCCATGTCGATCCCGTCAAGGAGCGCATCTTTCGACAGCGGAGGCCGGTTGTAGGGCGGGAACAGCTCGTCGCCCACGACCGTGATCGGCCCGGAGTGGCCGGCGCTTCGAAGCGACTCCGCTGTGCGTAGGGCCCCGAGTCCTCCGCCCACGATGACGACTTCGCCCACGTCGCCCCCTATTCGACGGTGATGGCCTGCACCGGGCAGGCATCTGCCGCGCGCTCGGCGTCATCGCGCAGTGACTCGTCCACATCGGCGACATACGTCACCGGCGCATCGATCAGCGTGAAGATCGCGGGGGCCTCATAGCAGCACTGGCCGTAGCCCTGGCACTTGTCGGCGTCCACGAGGATTCTGGCCATGGATCGGTCCCTCCGTTCGTCTGGACTATCGTTCGGACCCTAATGGAGACTCGGCACCCGGGGCGAGCGCGGGCCGCTGCGTCGAGGTCAGGAGGAGTCATGGTCAGGCCGCGCATTGCCGTGCTCGGTCGGTTCACGGAGTCGGCATCGGCCCTGCGCTATCGCGGGGTGGTCTCCTCACGCGCACTGCTCGAGGCGATCTGGGCGGCTGGCGGCGATCCGATGACCTTGCTTCCGGGCGACACCCCGGGCGCTCTCGACTGGGCCGTGCGACTGGCGGGC